>NZ_JALCZV010000034.1:0-16896 GCF_023373925.1 Fibrobacter sp. HC4
AGAACTACTAGTTCTTTACACCCTTCAACAAAAAAGTTTAACAAAAATCAGGGTTATGCCAAATAACCCATAGGGGGTTATTATGTCCAAGAAGAACAATAAGGGTAGCAAAAAGAAAAATGTGCTCGCTGCGTAAAAATGATGCTCACATATAAATTTTTTATTTTTGGCTATGTTCTTTCAAAGTGTAGACCTAATTTTTGTTGGGTTAGAACATTTTTTAGTATTTTTTCAGTAAATTCAGCATAAAATGGCAGTCCTACACATTAGTAGAACATAGCCATAAAATTTGCGTTTTTCGCAAAATTTCGCCATGTAACAGCAAAAAATGTTACAAAAAGGCCGAAAAATGTTTCAAGGAAACAAAAGTCCGTGCCTTTGAAACATAATTGATAACGTAACCCCTTGCCCCGGGATAGTTTAAGGGAAAACAAGTGAGGTTCACCATGGAAAACAAAAAGACATCCAATCTCAAGCACATTGTGCTGGTTACCCTGTCCGCTGCAATTGGCGGCTTCCTTTTTGGCTTCGACTCCTCCGTGATTAACGGTGCAAACGGGGCCCTCAAGGCGCACTTTAATGCTAGCGACGTTCAGTTGGCCTGGGCAGTGTCCCTGGCTTTGATCGGTGCCGCAGTGGGTGCCTATTTTGCAGGTCGCCTGGCTGATTCCTTTGGCCGTGTCCGTTGCATGCTGGCTGCTGCCGCCCTCTTCCTGGTCAGTGCCATCGGTTCTGGCGTTCCTTTTGGAATTCCTGACTTTATTATGTGGCGTGTGATTGGCGGTGTGGGCATCGGCGTTGCAAGTATCATCGCTCCCATCTACATTGCAGAAACTGCTCCCGCACATCTCCGCGGTCGCCTGGGTTCCATGCAGCAGTTCGCTATCGTGATCGGTATCTTTGTGGCTCTGCTTTCCAACTATCTTATCGTGGTGAAGGCTGGTTCTGCATGTGCTGACTTTATCGGCGGCTGTAAGGCTTGGCAGATCATGTTCTGGGTGGAAATCATTCCCGCTGCTCTCTACGGTCTTGCAGCCCTCCGTCTTCCGGAATCTCCCCGCTACCTGGTAAGCAAGGGCCGTCTGGAAGAAGCCAAGGAAGTTCTGGCCAAGATTGACTCTGAAGGCGTGGATGCAGAAATCAACCAGATTCACGAAACCTTCAAGAATGAAAAGCCCGCAAAGCTCAGCGACCTTTTCGAAAAGATTGGCGGCAAGAAGCGCATCGCTCCCATCGTGTGGGCGGGCCTCGGTCTTGCAGTGCTCCAGCAGTTGGTCGGTATCAACGTCATCTTCTACTACGGCACCATGCTTTGGCAGAGCGTTGGTTTCGGCGAAAGCGATGCCTTCCTCACGAGCCTCGTTTCTAGCGGCATCAACCTGACCATGACTATTGCAGCAATCCTCCTGATTGACAAGATTGGCCGTAAGCCGCTCCTCCTCATCGGTTCTGTGGGCATGGCTGTTACTCTCGGCACTCTGGCTCTCTGCTTTATCTGCGGTGCAGACGCTAGCGGTAGCCTGGTTGGCGCAAGTGGCGTGATTGCCCTCATTGCTGCAAACCTCTATGTGACCTTCTTCGCCGCTACTTGGGGCCCGGTCATGTGGGTGATGCTTGGCGAAATGTTCAACAACCGCATCCGTGCCGTGGCAATCTCCGTGTGCGGATTGGCTCAGTGGGGCGCCAACTTTGTGGTCAGCTGGTCCTTCCCGGTTCTCACCGGCAAGAATGGAATTGGCGTTGGCCCCACCTATGTGCTCTACACTCTCTTCGCCACCATCAGTATCTTCTTTGTAGCAAAGTTCATTACTGAAACCAAGGGCAAGACCTTGGAAAGCATGTAATCAGAAACTCCAATCAGAGTCCTCCTTAAAAAAGACCCTCGCATCGTATGGTGCGGGGGTCTTTGTGGTGTTTTAATTAGTCATCGAAACCCACCTCTGAATGAATTAACTTTTTCTATCTTTCTTTCATATGTACGATCCTCGATTTTTACCTATCTGCAAAGAAGACCTGGACGAACTTGGCTGGGATTATGTTGACGTCATCGTGATAAGCGCTGACTGTTATGTGGATCATCCTAGCTTTGGCCACGCCGTGGTGGCAAGGCTTTTTGAGCACGAGGGTTTGAGGGTCGCTATTTTGCCGCAGCCTAACTGGCGCGACGACCTTCGCGATTTCAAGAAGTTGGGTAAGCCCCGTCTGTTCTTCGCCATCAGTAGCGGCATGGACAGTATGGTGAACCATTACACGGCTGGTAAGCGCCTCCGTCATGACGACGCCTTTACCGCTGGCAACAAGGCAGGTTTCCGTCCGGATTACGCCACCTACACTTACGCGAAGATTGTGAAGATGCTTTACCCCGATGTACCGCTTCTGATTGGCGGTCTGGAAAGCAGCCTTCGTCGCGTCACCCATTACGATTACTGGAGCGATAGACTGAAGCCCAGCATTTTGGCTGAAACGGAAGCCGATATTCTGGTGTACGGCATGGGCGAAAAACCCCTGAAGGAAATCGTAAGACTTTTGAAGAAGGGCGTTCCCTTTAGCAGCCTGAAGAATATTCCCCAGACGGCGGTTCTTGTGAACAAGGGCGAATTGCCCACACCAGGCAAGCACAAGGAACTGGGAACCACCTGGGAAGACCTGCGCCTGCCAAGCCACGAAGAATGTGTAGCCAGCAAGAAAACGCAAATCCAGAGCTACAACAAGGTGGACATCGAATGCAACAAGATGTTCCAACGCCGTGTTTTGCAAGACGTTGGCGACAAGACCGTTGTCATTAACCCCGCCTACCCGCCCATGGAATACGGCGAACTGGATGAAAGTTTTGAATACCCCTATGCACGAGCCCCCCACCCCCGCTACAAGAAGCGCGGTGACGTTCCTGCATTCGAGATGATCAAGTACAGCATCAACACCCACCGCGGCTGTTTTGGCGGATGTAGTTTCTGCGCCATTAACGCACAGCAAGGCAAGTTTATTGCCAGCCGTAGCCGCGAGAGCATTTTGCGGGAAGTAGAAATCGTTACCCAGATGGAAGGCTTTGCAGGTACCATTACGGACCTGGGCGGTCCCAGCGCCAACATGTACAAGATGCGGGGCAAGGATCGTAGCCGCTGTTCAAAGTGTGCGCGCCCCAGTTGCTGTACCCCCAATATTTGCGACAACATGAATACAAGTCATCGGGAACTGATCGACTTGTACCGCGAAGTCCGCAACCACCCCAAGGTAAAGCACCTGTTCATTGGCAGCGGTGTTCGTTACGACTTGCTCTTGCAGGAAAACTGCGATGAAAAGATCAAGAAGGAACACGAGGAATACGCTCGTGACCTAATCGACTACCACGTCAGTGGCCGCTTGAAAGTGGCCCCGGAACATACGGTGGAAGCGGTTCTGAAATTGATTCGCAAGCCTAGCTTTACGCTGTTCCACAAGTTCAAGGAATTCTTTGACGAGGAATGCAAGCGCATCGGCAAGAAACAGCAACTAATTCCTTACTTTATCAGTAGTCATCCAGGCTGTACCGAAGCCGACATGGCGGAACTGGCCTTGGAAACAAAGCAATTGGGATTCCAGTTGGAGCAGGTCCAGGACTTTACGCCGACGCCCATGACCATCGCCACGGAAATGTTCTATGCCGAAATGAAACCAGATGGAACGCCCCTGTATGTGGCAAAAACTCCGGAACAGAAAAAGAGTCAGAAGCAGTTCTTCTTCTGGTACATTCCTGAGAACCGCCCGCAGATCCGCGCCACCTTGGAACGCCTCAAACTGGGCAAAATCGGACGTCTCCTTTTAAGCCGCACGGCTATCGCCGAAGGTAAGAGATTCAGCCCCAGCAAGGAACGTGAAGAAAATCCGGAATTCCGCGAAAAGGATTTGCAGAAGCGAGCCGAACGCAGCAGCCTTTCCATCGTCCCGCAAAAGTCTGGCGAGAAGGGCCGCTGGGAAAACTCCGCCCGCCGCGAACGCAGACAGGCCGAATTTGGAGACAAGACCTGGACTCCAAAACACGAACGCCGTGAGGGTCGACGGGACGATAACCGTCCTGATGATCGTCGCGACAATGGCTCCCGCAATAAGTTCGGTCAGCAAAGAAGCAACACGAACAATCCCCCCCGTAGAAGAGACGATAGCCCCGTCCACTTCACGTCAAAACGAAGATTCGGTAGATGATTTTAAAGCCTTTCGGGAAATCCGAAAGGCTTTTTTCATATGGTATTCCTAAAAAAACATTACAATATTATATTAACAGTTAAAGTTTTCTTTACAAAGGATCCATTGAAATGAATAAACTTGTCACACTCACCTTGGCTGCAGCGTCCGCCATCGCCATGAGCGGCTGCGCTTCCAGTTCATCCATCAAAGTCACGGAGATCAACTCCCTTAACCACGAACAGGCCGCACATCTTCGTGCCAAGGGTGTTGCCAACATGAAGACCCTGGGTCCCGTGTTCGTCAAGACCGAAGACCGCTGCTCCCTGGCTGATATTGCCAAGTCCGCCAGCGCCAAGTACAAGAACGTCTCCGACCTGGTGAACATCCGTATGGAAGAAACGGAACAGGTTTCCGGATCAAGCACCACTTATTCCTGCAAGTCCTCTGCACTGGCCGTCAACTACCAGATCGTGACTCCGGAAGAAGCTAAGCAGTGGCGCGCCCTCTTTGCCGAAAAGAGCGAGACCGTTATTGAAGAAGCTCCGGCAGAAGTCGCACCCACCGCAGTGCCCGAAAATCAGGATTACGAAAATACCGAAGCAGCTGAACAGCCTGCAGAAACTGAAGCCGCAACTAACGGTTTCTACGTAAGATAAGACGAAAGGAAGGTATTCACTATGAAAATCAAAGCTCTTTTACTCGCTGCTCTCAGCACTCTCATGCTTTCCGGTTGTGCACTGATCAAAAGCAACAACACTAAGGTTATCAGCCCCATCGAACCGGTAAGCAACGCCGCCTTCGAAGCTTACGGTAACGAACGTATCGATGTTCTGGGCATGGCAGCCACCAAGGCAGACGGTCCCTGCTCCGCTGTGGAATTCTTCAAGTTCATCACCAAGCTCTACCCCGATGCAGACGACATGATCAACGTCCACATGGAAGAAACCGAAATTACCAAGGGTTCTACCAAGACCTACAGCTGTAAGTACTCCGGTCTGGCAATCGCCTACACTCCGCTTACCCTCAACGAAAGCATCGCCTGGAAGAAGTCCGAACAGGTTGAAGAGAAGCCTCTTCCCGTAAAGACCGAAATCAAGGAAGTTCCTGTTCCTGCCTGCACTCCCTGCGCATGCGTTACTTGCGGATGCCAGCCCTGCAGCAACATCAACCCGAACAACTACTACAAGCCCGAAAACTAATCCTAATTCCAGATAGAGAGATATTCCCATGTCTAAAAAGATCATCGTTTCTACACTCCTCGGTGCAAGCCTGTCCTTTGCCACATGGGGATACTTCCCTCTGCAGGAATCAGATAAGGGCCTTCAGGTAAAGGCAAGTTTTAACCTCGGCACAGGTGATAACCCCATCGCATTCGGATTGGGAGCAAGGTATGTTCTTGGATCCTCTTTCGAAATTTCCCTGATGGATATCGGTTTTGTCTCCGGGGATAAAATTCCCCTGGATCTTGAGAGTTATGGCGACAACGAACTTCCCACCAACTCCGGATTAATGAATCCCGTCTTGGGCGTCCGTTACCAGTTTACAAGAAAGTTCGGGGCCTTTGTCGACCTGGCCATTCCCTTTGACTCCCAGGAATTCGCTCCCGGTTACATCTACTTGGGCATTCAAAAAGCCTTTACCCTGAACAGGCATTTTGCATGGGGAAATGAAGTCGGTTACAAAAGCTTTTTCGCAGTCAGCAGCGAGACTTACTACGGCGACACAGAAGATGTCACAAGGGGATCTCAAGTTTTGGTGGCCACAGAGCTGGACTTCAACAAGAATCCTAATTTCATCTGGTTCGTAGGCGGCAAGGTCTCTTGGAACATTTCCGAAACCAATGGCGAAGCTAGAATTGACGGCACCCACAATCTCGGTGAAGAGGGAGATACGGGTATCGACGTCTTCGCAGGTGCGAGCTACAAAATCAACCCAAACCTCGCCATCGAAGAAGAATTTTCCATGACACTCCTAGGAAGTGGAGAATTCGACAAGTCCGGCTTGAACTTTAAAACTAGCGCAAAATACGCTTTTTAGAAAAAGCCCCCAAAGGCATCATTTTAAAGTAACCTCGACACCAAAATACCCTATTCCGGTACTTATTCTGCAATTCCGGGATTATGTCATACAATTCTAGACTGCTCTTGCCCTTTAAATACCCCATGAAACTCGAAACGGAAAGTTTCGGCGGTATGGCAACCAACATGTGAATGTGATCAGGGCAGACTTCAGCCTCAATTATCTCCACATCTTTCCATTCGCATAATTTTCTAAGAATTCCTCCCACAAGTTCTCTTTTCTGATTGTAGAGAATCTTCCTTCTGTACTTAGGCGCGAACACAATATGGTACTTGCAATTCCATGTGGTATGAGCAGTCGATTTATTTCTATCATTCATTTTATATCCTTTGATTTTATTGTGATGCAGCTTGCAGACCGCATTTCAATATTAATCAAAGGATTTCTTTCTCCCATGACCGCCAGAAGGCTTTTACGGAACTACCGGCCTAGCCGGTAGTTTTCTTTATACAAACACCCTCAGCGTCTCACTCAGGAGCGTGCAAGCACGCTCCACCACTCACCAGAAATTCTTTCCTTCTGGACGGTGAAGCCGGCTTCTTCAAACCATTTCAGGATGTAGTCCTTTTCGGTCAGGAGCTGGCCGGAAATGATGATCTGGCCACCGGGAGCTAGCAGGTCTTCCATGTCGTCGCGCATGGGCCACAGTTCGCTGCGGATCATGTTGCAGAGCAGCACGTCGAACTTTACGCCATCCTTGAAGGAATCCAAAAAGCCCAGCACGCATTCGCTGTGATCAAAGCCGTTACGTTCAAAATTTTCGGTAATGCAGGGAATAGTCAGCGGATCGATTTCGGTTCCTACGGCAAGCTTTGCACCCTTGCGGCGGGCGAACATAGCCAGGATGCCAGTACCCGTACCGATGTCCAGAACGGTCTTTCCGTTGAAATCGATTTCTTCCATCAGATGGGCGCAGCTGCTGGTGGTATCGTGTTCGCCGGTACCGAAGGCGGTCTTCGCCTCAAGTTCCAGAACAACGGTCTGCGGATCTTCGGGAGTATATTCAACCCAAGGCGGACGCACCACCAGATGGGGGCTCACGGAAACAGGCTGGGCACGGTCACGCCACCACTTGTCCCAATCCTTGGCTTCTTCTTCGGTGACTTCAAAATGATACTGGGGGAACTCGGCCACAATACGGTCGCGTTCTTCCTTATCGCCGGTATAGAAGCAGAAGTCGGTACGACCATCTTCCACCGGATCCAATTCTTCGAGAGTAGCAACACCGGCTTCAAAAAGCAGGTAGCTTGCGATTTCATATTCTTCTACCGGGCAGTAGCCCTGTGCCTTATACCAAGTATCAATTTTCTGCATGGTTAAAATTTAATATTTTTTCGTCAATGCTTTACATCCACCAATATCCCGACTGGACTAACTTCCGTTACAACCACCAAAGTGTTGCCGACGCTCTGGGCCAGACCCGATTTTTGGAGGGTAAGCTGGTCGGTACCGCAGACCTGGTGAGTTCATCAGAAGAAGAAACGTCCATTCTTGCGCAGGACATTGCCGCCAACTTTTCACTGGATGGATACGTCCTCGACGCAGAACAGATAAAGCAGGAAATCGCAAAGAGAAATGGCGCCGTAGACGCCGTCCGAAATATTCTGGGCGCGCTGCAGAACGCAAACTCGCCTCTTACAGAAGACCGCCTTTTCGCATGGCATGCCGCCATCGGACAAAACAAGGTCCGCAAATTCCGCAGCAAGGAAAGTTCGATCCGCTTTCAGGACGGCGATAAGAACCGCACTTTCGTCGGCGTGAGTCCAGACCGTATCCCCCACGAAATGGAACGTTTTCTGAACTGGTTCGAGACTGCCTCTGTAGACGGAGCCATCAAGGCAGCCATTGCCCAGTTCTGGTTCTTGACCATTCGACCTTTTGACGACGGCAACGGACGAATCGCCCGCACCCTCAGCGCCATGCTGCTGGCCCGCAGCGAAGAAACCGCCCGATGCCAATACCCGCTGAACAAACTTTTCGCAGAACACCGCGACGAATACAGGCGCATTCTATCCCAAGCCCAGGCAGGCAACGGCGACCTTACGGAATGGATCCTGTTCTTCCTTAAAAACTTGCGCGACTCCATTGAAAGACGTCTGACAGAACTTGCGCCAGCATTAAAGAATATGCAGGTCCGTCTGAAGTTCAGCCAGATGGACTTCACCCCCCGTGAAAGGCGTTTACTTGAAGCAGCCCTTTCAGGCGCATTGAGCGTTCCTTTTTCAGTCAAGGAAGCCGCAGCCCTTACAGATGTAAGCCACGACTCCTCTTTGCGAGACATTCAGTCCCTAATAGAAAAAGGCGTTTTCAAGGCCGAAAAGAAGGGCGGACGTAGCCAGCGCTATTCCCTTTTTTAATACCCTTTTTAGTTAGACGTTCTTCTTTTGCAGTCACACCAAAAAAAACTGCAATTCCAGTATACAATTATAAAACTCAAAACGATATACTCTCGTGGGGAGGGGATCCCCGTTCTAGGTTTTCAGACAGGGTTATATCAAGGGTTTTATGACAGTCAACACAAACAGCAACATCAGCAGCACCAAGTACTTCAACAACATCCATTCCAAGCTGGAAAAGGGCGGCGAAATCAAGCGCCCGGATCCGGTAGTCTTTTCATCACTGAAAATTCTGGAGTACTGGATTCGAATTCTGCAGCAGAATCCCGAATGCATCAACGCGTCCGTGGCCATCCGCCTCATGGACGAATCCCACACCATGAAGTTCACGGAAGACGTGGTCAAGATGTTCATCCCGTTGCTCAAGAAGAAGGGATCCAAGGCAAAGAATTCCAGGAAGAAATCCGATGCCGAAGCACTCAAGGCCCTGCTCAATTCAGACGCAGATGACGACGATGACGATGACGGTTTCCGTACCGACATTTGCAGCGGAACATTCCTCCGCGCCATCAAGCGATTCGTCGATGAAGACAAGCCTGATTGTCATGTCAAGGCGGTAAACAACTTGCTGAAGGTCATCAGCAATACGGATTCCGACGACATGCATCCTACCCTTTTCCAGGAACTGCAGCGTACCATCGGCGAACATTTCACCAATTATGCCATGAGCACTATCAAGAAGGGCGTTAAAAAGAACGACACCTCTTTCGCACGCGTCCAGAAGGTCAAGGAAACCTACCGTCTGAACGACGACGAGCTCGAAATGCTTTTGTACTTGTGGCTCCGCGACAGCCCGGATCTTGAAATCCAGGAATCGGAACGTTCCATTTTGCGTCACCGCCGTTTCCGCGACAACGACAACAATGTGAATAGCCTCATGAACATCGCCCGCGCCACCGGTTTCTCGACGGAGCGCATCACGGAACTTCTGGGAAAGAACAGCGCCCTGAGCCGATTGAATTTGCTGAGCGACAACCTGGATTTGCCCAACGAAGTTTGCAAGTATCTGAGCGGCTACAGCGATGGTGCCCAGATGAAGGCATTCTCTGCAGCAGAACCGGCCACCGTCAGCTTTGAACAGCTCCAGGGCAAAAACCCCGATGCCCGCCTGCTGTTGACCATGCTCAAGAACCATGACCGAAAAAGCCCGCTGAACGTCTTGCTGTACGGTGTTCCCGGCACCGGCAAGACAGAGCTTGCAAAGGCTTTAGCCGCAGAGCTCAAGGTCCCCCTTTGGGAAGTGAGCATCGACGTGGATGATGAAGAAATCGGCGGACGCCGTCTGGATTCCCGCAACAACAATCTTCTGCAGTACCGCCTTCGTGCCGTCACCCTGGCCGACTGGCATTGCGAAAAGAATCCTGGAATTATCCTGGTAGACGAAGCGGACATGGTGCTGAATTTTGGCGAAAAAGGTTCACTGAATCACTTCTTTGAAACATTGCACACACCCGTCATCTGGATTTCCAACAAGACGGGATTGGTAGAAGACAGCACCCGCCGACGCTTCGACTTTTCCATGGCATTCAAGCCTTTGGCAAAAAGATGAACGTCTGAGCGTCTTGAATTCCGTTTTGAAAGCCCAGGAAGCAGAAAGCCTGCTCACCGACGAAGAAAAGCTGAAACTTGTGGTGGAATATCCTGCCATGGCTGGCGGCCTCACCTTGGCCGTACAGCGCACCAAGAGTCTTATAGACTGCGGAGCCACCGGTGCTGCAGACAGCTACAAGACGGTCGCCAGAATTCTCAAGGCACATACACAGCTCATGGGAATCCGCAATGGAAACTTGAAGGACGTCGAAAGCCATGCTCCCAACTACTCCCTGGAAGGTCTGAACATCGAAGGTTCCACTCAAGAAATTATGGAAGTGGTTCACAACTACGATCA
Organism: Fibrobacter sp. HC4; assembly: GCF_023373925.1. Taxonomy (NCBI): domain Bacteria; kingdom Pseudomonadati; phylum Fibrobacterota; class Fibrobacteria; order Fibrobacterales; family Fibrobacteraceae; genus Fibrobacter; species Fibrobacter sp. HC4. The sequence goes on from NZ_JALCZV010000034.1 coordinate 10,525, forward strand.
GGTCTGGAACACCTTGGAAGAAGATGACGCGCCCAACTCCCTGAACATCCTGCTTTACGGTCCTCCGGGAACCGGCAAGACAGAATTCGTTCGCTACATGGCCCGCGCCCTCGGCCGCAACCTGATTATCAAGCGCGCCAGCGACCTGCTTGGAATGTTTGTAGGTCAGACCGAAGCCCAAATTGCCGCCGCCTTCGAGGAAGCCAATCGCACCAAGTCCATTCTGTTTTTCGATGAAGCAGACAGCCTGCTGAATGACCGTGCCGGAGCATTCCAGAACCACGAAGTCAGCAAGGTCAACGAACTGCTGACCCAGATGGAAAACTTCAAGGGAATCTTTGTGGCGGCCACCAACTTCGAAAAGCATCTGGACCCGGCAAGTTCCCGCCGTTTCGCCCTGAAGCTGGGTTTTGATTACCTGAAGCCCGCCGGTGTACGTCACATCTGGAACGTCTTCTTCCCGGATACCGTCTGCCCCGATTCCGTGGCACAGATTCCCATGCTCACCCCCGGCGACTTCAACGCCGTCAACGGACGCCTTCGCTACTTCCCCACCAGCAGCAAGACTCCCGACCGCATCGAAGCCGAACTCCGCAAGGAATTGCGCTGCAAGGACGACAAGGCCGGCAGAACCATGGGGTTCTAAAAATTCCCGTATAACTCCGTAAAACCAAAATCCCCGCAGAAGAATTCTGCGGGGATTCATTTTTACCCTTGCGTCACCAGGTGGACAATCAGGGTGATTAGCCCACCGACAACAACACCGGCCAAAAGGATCAAGGCCACCAACATCCACTTGATGTACTTGACCAGCTTGACCATGAGGGCATCCTGGTTCTTGGCAAATTGCTGGTAGGCGTTCAAGGCAGCCATAATGGTAAAGCCCACATCGTCCATCCAACCCAAAACAGGAATCGTATCGGGAACAGCATCAATGGGCGAGACGTCGTAAGCCAGGGCCAACATGGCAATAACCACGGAAAGAGCCTTCCACACAGGAGATGCGCCCTGCGGGTCCATAGGCTTATTGGACGATTTGCGGTTCAGTTCTTCGGCGTCATGAACTTCGCCTTCATAAACTTTTTCCTTTTTCATTTTTATCCTTCTTGATAAAAAATCAGACTTTCTTTTTTTGAAAATCTATATACAAAATTTCCCCCTAATACAATAAATAATAAAAGTTTCTTCTAACCTGTTTTAGAAAAGCGGGGCGTTTCAAACAACGGGCATGAGTCATAGCCCAGATTGTAGGGAACGAGAGTCCACAAAGTTTGCAGTAAAATTTAGGCATGAAATTATCCTTCTTGCTGTTAATATACACGCATTATTCACGAAGTGGATTCTCCTACAAAAAAACTTGCTATTAAAAAAAGGAATCTCCGGCCAAAAAAGCCGGAGGCCTTTTCACCACAACACAAAAGGTGAAATATGTGGATGGGGCAAAGGATTTGTCTAGCGCAAAGAAGTGTTTTACACCATGGTATTCTTGAAGGCTTCGTAATTAGCCAAACTGTACTGGTTACAGTAAACGGCGAATTCAATGGCAGCAAAACGGTTCCTGTATTTTTCGACCAGCTGGCGGTATGCCTTCGCTACAACCCGAGGGTCATTCCTGAAGGCGCCACAGCCGAAAGCCCCCAGAACAAGAATCTCAGCCTTATTGGCCAAAGCAACCTGGATAATCTTTTCGCCACGTTTCAAGTGAAGTTCAAACAGTTCCTCTTCGCTAAGGATCCAAGGGGCAAACCACAAATTTGGAGCGGCGCAGGTAATTACATCAACCATGGTCCAGTCCTTCTTGGGAAGGCGCTTGGGTTCCTCCACATCGCTCTTGATAATGGCCACGTTGGGAACATAAATGCAGGCGTCAGTATAAAGGTGGTCGCTGCGCTTGCGATGGAAGCGGTAATAATTCTTGACGAATTCCGGACGGGTCAAGACAGGGTAAAGAGTGGAACAGCGGCACAGGCATTCCTCCTGAGCGAAGGCACCATCGGTCACGCCGCCGCCGGGGCTTGTAGCTGAGGCAAAGTTCAGCACTGCAATTCGCTTTCCCGGGAACTTTGCCTTCAACTTTTGGGCCGCCTCAAAAGTGCGGTGGCGGGAGACAGAAACCGCGGCGTCTGCAGAGGCATTTTTTTCGCCAGAATTTTCCGATGGGATTCCCTCGGCAGCCAGGCAATCACAGCTTTCGCCTGCAGCACAGGGCGAGATTTCCACAGGTTCACCTTCCATATAGAGCTTAGCCCCTTCCCCAGAAACTTCTACAGCCTTCTTAAGGGCTGCGTTTTCCTGAATCATGTTCAGAGTGTCTTCAAAAATTTCAATCAGCTTGTCTCTTGTAGTCATTTTTCTCTACTGTATTTCAGGTTCAACAAAAAAGTTCGCAATTTAAAGTACAGCTTACACGGTCCACATGCGAATGCGGCCACTTTTTTCAGCATTTTCATTTGTAATGTCCGATATAATGATGTTGGTATCATCCTTAGCGCACCCGGAATCGTAGAAGCTTTCAACAGCCTCGCTGTATTCCTCAAGGGTCAAACTCTTGTCATGCTCGATCTGGACAAGGAATCCATTGGAGTCAAGCCCCTGTTGCTTAAAAGTTTCAGTCAGTTCCTTGGCGCAGTTGATTATCCACTTTTCACCATTTCCGCAAGTTTCCAGACAAGTCAAACGGCGGCGCGGCCTATTCAACTTGATTACAGCCAGGAAATCTGCGAAATCCACCATAATCATTCCGCGGCTCTTGAACATCTGCACAAAATTCACAATGCGTTCCGCAGCGCACTCACCATCGTTCATGACGTGATAGAAATCCACAGACTGTTCAAGAAGAGAGCGATCCTTTTCGGCGTCAAAAGACGGACTTACAACAAAGGCGCCAACAGGAACCCCACTTTTCAAGGCCCTTTCACCCATTTTTACCACAGAGGTTTCACAGTTACAATCTGCGCCTGCCACCAGAAGCAACAAGCCGCACTCATTGCGGTCCATGACGAATTCCATATCCGCGGATTCTTTTTCTAGGTAGCATTCCACGCCCGACAACCCCAATTGTACCACCTTTTTGCCGACGGAAACCGCAATTTCGGAGCCAATTTCGCCAAAACCAACAATTTTAACCTCAGGATCCATAATTAACCTCGCTATGTATATCGTTTTCAACCGGCAAAATGTCTAACAAAAAAATTGTGTTTTTCTCGACCAACGAGTTTTTGTATATTACTCCCCGTAAAACGAGATTAAAATGCTTGATAAAGAAGTTCTAAAAACCGTCAGCCGTATTGAATTGAGCGTTCGCGGCACGCTGGACACGGTCATGACCGGCGCCTACCATAGTTCCTTCAAGGGAAATGGTATGGAATTCAGCGAAGTCCGTGAATATATGCCTGGCGATGACGTGCGAACCATTGACTGGAACGTGACGGCCCGTACCGGCACCCCCTACGTAAAAAAGTTCATCGAAGAACGTGAAATGACCATGCTGCTGATGGTTGACGCCTCCAGCAGTTCCGAATTCGGAAGCGGAAAGCAGATGAAGGGCGAAGTCATGGCCACCCTCACGGCCCTTTTGGCTTTTGCAGCCATCAAGAACAATGACAAGGTGGGCCTGCTGATTTATACCGACCAGGTGGAACTTTTTATTCCGCCGGAAAAAGGCCGCAAACATGTGCTGCGCCTGATCCGCGAAATTCTTTATTTTAAGCCCCAGCACCACGGCACCAATACCCAGGTGGCCCTGGAGTACGCCGGCAAGATTCTGAACCGCAAGGCTGTTGTGGTGGTGATGAGCGATTTTCTGGACGAAGGTTTCGAGAACGCCTTCAAGATCCTGCGCAAGCGCCACGACGTACTTGCAGTCTCCGTGGTGGACCCCCGCGAAATGGAATTGCCCCCTGCAGGCCTTGTGGAATTGGAAGACCCCGAAACTGGCGAAACCTTGCTCATTGACACCGGAGACGTCGCCTTCCGCGAAGCCTTCGCCCGAGAGGCAAAGCGTCAGGGAAAGCAGACCAAGGATTTATTCCAGCGCATGTCCATTGACTTTGTTCGCATCGAGACCCACGACGACTTCAAGGAAACCGTGGCCCCGCTGATTGAGCACTTCAGACGTCGCGCCAAGATGGCACGCAGCTAACAGCGGAGTTATTCAACACAGGGTCGATAGCCCAGCAGTTTCAAGCTGTACAACGCCGTCCCCTTGCTGATGCTGCGCACGTTGGTAGCGTATCCAAAAATCTTCCGCAAGGGAATATCCGCCTTTAGGAAGTGGGTACGTCCATCGCCACCGATTTCCTTGACCCTTCCCTCACGGGCCTGAATATCGCTGGTAATATTACCGGCAAAGTTCACCGGACATTCCAAAGAAAGTTCCATGACCGGTTCATAAAGTTTAATGTCAGACGGCTTGAAAAGCTTGGTAACCGCATCGGCGCAAGCCTTCTTGATCATGGGCGGCAGGGCATTTTCGGTCCAGCTGAATTCCAGGACTTCGAAGCGGACACCCACCAGGGGGCCCTTGCCCAGCACACCAATTTCAGCCGTTTCCAGAAGTGCGGAACGGACACCGGCAAGAATCTCGCGAGGAGCCGTTTCCAAAAATTCTGCGGTTAGACGAATGTCGTGATTCTGGGGCAGCTCTGCGGAATTTTCCACCACATCATTTTGAATGGGGGACGCAGATAGTTTAATGCTAATTTTATGGGGGCCAAGCTGGAAGGAATTTTCTACAGCATCCACTTCATGGGACAGGCGCTCCTGCCAGCGGACCTCGGGATCGCCGGCCTGAACTTCACAACCGAATTCACGACGGAGACGGGCCAGCAGAACATCCAGCTGGACTTCGCCAACCGTATGCAGATACCAGAAGCCACCATCGTCATGAACCACGCGGAAACTAGGATCCATGCGGCTCAAGGTATTCAGGCTCTTTTCTACATGATGGTAGTCGTCAGTAGCAAGACATTCTACGCGGGTCTGCAACAAGGGCTGGTAACGGTCGCGGAAGTTTTCGCCCTTCGAATCTTCTTCGTCTTGCAGAAGATGGCCATCCCGCATAATGACCTGACCCAACTCCGCTTCAAAAGGTGTACGCATGGCGTAAATGTCACCGGCACGGATTTCTTCTACGGGAATCAGAAGGTTGGCCTTCAAACGTGAGAACTCAAAACCTGCAGGCCATTCCTTCCGCTCCATGTCGCAGTGGGCGCGGAACAGGGAAATCTCCCCCACGCCCTTGAAATGACGCAGACGGATAACCTGGCCTAATTCCCGTTCATCAAACTGCGGAACCTCGGGCAAGAAAAAGCTCAAGGCTGTCACAAGACTGCGCACGCCAAAGCCCGCCATGGCAGAACCCGCATAGCAAAGCGCATAGTCGGAATCCAGGGCAAGACCTTTAAGACCGCGAAGCAAAGCCTTGGGCGGAACCGGCTTACCTTCAAGGGCCAATTCCAGAACTTCATCATCGAAGTTGCTAGCGAATTCTACCGCTTCCTTATAATGCTTGGCCAGCAAATCGGCGCCGGAACCGCTAGATCCTTCACTTCGTTCAGAGGAAGACCCTTCAGAAAGAACATCGGCAGAGTCCACCACTTCTTCGCCACGGTCTGAATGGACCAAGCGACTCTTGCTCAGCACGTCGAGCACACTGACCATCTGACCGTTCTCATATTCGGGAACCGTCATCAGCACCGGACGCACACCCAGGATCTCTTCTACGTTAATGAGGGTCTCGTCCAGAGAATAATCAGGATTGTCCAACTTGTTTATGTACAGTATGGTCGGCACACCTGCGGCCCGTAATTTTTTAAAGGCGGCAACCGTCTGAGTTTCCACTCCACTGGCAGCACTCACCACCAGCACAGCCCCTTCTACAGCCGTCAGGGCCATATCCACTTCGGCGCCGAAATCCACATGGCCCGGAGTGTCGATAAAATTGAACCAGGTGTTTTTCCACTCGAAATGAGCCACCCCACTTTCGATAGTGATGCCGCGTTCCTTTTCTTCGGGCAGATAATCCATGGTGGCAAGACCTTCTTCCACCTTACCCGGGCGACGCACTTCGCCAGCAGCAAAAAGAATACGCTCGGAAAGGGTCGTCTTTCCCGCATCGACGTGGGCCAAAATGGCAATATTTCTTATGGGTTGCATATCACAAAGGTAGTAAATCAAAAAAAATCAGAGGCATCATCAACATGTGTGGAAGCATTTAGGCAGCCTTGCTAGATGATTCTCTCGATTCCGATTCCCATTCGTAGGCTATCTTTACATCTACATAGGAACAGCTCAACATTATCAGCGACAGCATGTTGTTCATGTTCCTGAAGCCATAGGCAGTCCGTATCAGTAGCTTTATCTTGTTGTTCG
>NZ_JALCZV010000035.1:0-5831 GCF_023373925.1 Fibrobacter sp. HC4
ACAGCCGTTGACATTGAAGATGGATTTGTATAATTTTGACATGGGCTTTTTCTTCTGTTTTTTTTGGCGATTAAATTTTAGAAAATAGCCCATTTTTTGTTTAATTTAGGCGAATGTCAACAAAAAAGGGTGGCGAAGCCACCCACACATGTTGATGAAGAGCCAGTATTCTTTGGCCTTTTTTGCCTTTTCATTACTATGAGGAATCCATATGTCTGCAATAATGACTGCATGTTTGGAATATCCTTTGGTTTCCTCATCAATATTAATATTCTTCCAGTTGTTTCTTATTCTTTTCAAATCAGATTCAACGGAATCAATTTTGTTTTTGCTGTTTATTCTTTTCGCTTCAACTAGATAAAGTTTTTTCGCTTTTCTACTTATAATTAGAGAATCAAAGTGTTCTTTCTTATTGGACTTACTATTTTCTATCGGAACTTCTTGCCATATAACTAAATCTTTTTCAGCGGCTATATTGTAGAAACAGCTGCAAAAATTAAAAGTTAGATTTCGTTCTGTAAACCCGGTAGAACCAAACGATGGATAGTAGTTATCCAATATTTTTTCATATCGTTCTACAGTCTTATTTATTACTTTGTCTAAATTCATTTTTTACTCCTTGATAATTACCATTAATAGCCTTCTGTGCAGTCAATTTTTTCTGTTCCGACCCGACCATCAGTACACTTGAAATATCCGACAAGCTCTCCCTTGCGGAATTTTCCTGATCCGGCTAACTTTCCATTCTCGAAATAGACCTTGGAAACTCCGTCCATTACGCCATCTTTGTAAGTGTTTGTTCTATACAGTTTTCCTGATGAGTAATAACCTTTTTCTATTCCGCTAACCTTACCGTACTTAAAAGGCGTTTCCCAATTAAGGACTCCGTTTTCATAGTATTGCTTTTCAATGCCCTCCTGCATATCATTTTTATAAGGCGTTTCAAAAAGCAATGAGCCACGTTGATAGAACTGTTTACCAAGACCGTCCCTTTTCCCTTTTATGAGCGGTAATGTATATTTAAGTTCCCCGGAGTCGTAAAATCCCTTTTCCACGCCAACTTTCACAGCATTCGTTCCATATTTATGTGTATATGGCGTAATTGCTTTTAGGTTTCCAGATTCATAGAACCAATTTTCTTGTAAGGAACTGTCACTTGTAGGCGATGGATAAATCATCCGAGAACGAACTGATCCGTCGTCGTAAAATCTCTTGAGAGAATCCAATTCCCATGCAATCCTTCTCTGTACATTTATTTCACGGGTCTCGGTTTTTCCGTCTACTTGTCTGCGAACCTGCACGGTGGCGACAGAACCGATTTCGCCCATCAGCAACCTATAAACCTCACTAAAGGCCCCCTGCGCCTTCTTTCCGTCTATGGACAGGAGTATGTCGTCATAACATAGTTTGTCTGCTTCATGTTTACATTCTTCTGGATGTATAAACCACTTGTCGTTCCATCCGCTTAACGCTCCGTCAGCTTTCTCTAAAGATTTTACTTTCCAAAAGTTTCCGTCTTTTTCGATATCGCTGGCCAAAAGGCCGTAGTTACGCGCAGAACGATATTCGTAGCGAGGAATCACGTAATTGCAATTTTTAAAGATCCGTGAATATTCCACATCGGCTCGATAATAAGAAACTCGTTGAAAAGTGCAGTTGTCTGGACTGGGAGGATATTCTAGTCTTACAATTCCGTTTAGTTCTTCGTTGGAGCATTCTGCCACGATGGCAAGATGTTCTCCCCAATAAACTTTCAAATATTTAGCGTTTTCGGGAATATTCGTCTCCTCATCAGAAACTGTGATTCCGTTACAGACATAGACTCCTTCGCTCTCTTCTTGAACATTTTGGCATATCGTGCCAAATACAGCTCCAGACATTCCAAAAATCAACAAAGTAATTTTCGAAATGGATTTATTTAGAAAGCAACTCACAATCATCTCCTTTTATGGTTGAAAAACTTCCGATATTGAACGTGTTGCATTTTATTTTAACCTTTTCACTCTTTTGTAAAGAACGTAATTTGTCTGTATTATCAAGAGAAAATGCCCCCTCGACATAACAGCTAAACGGTTTTGAATCAGAGCTACGAAGAGTCACCAATAAATGATGACTTTGACTAGTCCAAAAATTAGATTCAACTTCTTCGACAGATTTTAGTTCTCCAAGTACAATCATTTTCTGACCTGATATTTTTTCTTTTAAGGCTAATTCATTGTTGTCAAGTTCATCGCATAAGGTCTCTACCGAATATTTTAAAATTTGTTCAGGTTCTATACTTTGATGAACCCACTGATATAGTTCATCTTGAATGGAATCCGCAGAGGATATTCCAAACAGAAGAAAAAGCGTCATTTTTAATGCTCTAAAGCCCATTTGCGTGTTAGCCTTTTTTTGAAAATTTTTAGTCCTTTAGGGCAACCTCAAGCGGACTTGCGGCGACAATCAGCGCATAAAAAAAGGCGTGGTGTCGTTGGATCCGAAGCAGAGGCCCTAGACAAAGCCTGTTCATGAATCTACAAACGACCCACGCCCCAGTGGGGGCGTGAGCATCTGCATCTTATTCTCATGAACTAAAAGAAATTGTCTAGGTTTCTGCGTCAAGAACAAGAGCGTTGCTCTACTAAAATGTTATTTCGTTTTCTATGTGCTTATAAAAACTCCATTTATTATGTTTTTAAATATATATAAAATCATAAAGTTCAGTTTCTTTCATTGGCTGCAGAACCGTTCTTATTTTGCAATTTCCATTGAAAACTGTCGAAATACTGTAGCTGAATAGCCCTTTTAATTGAAAAAAGATGGTGAAAAAGGGCTTTTTATGGTGTTTCAAATCAATCAGCGGGGGGACATTGTTGGCGTTTTTGAAGAAAAAATGTATTTTAAGGGCGAGGATTTTTATGGAAGATCTTGTTTTGACAATTCCAACCCAGGATTTGGGTATCATGGAGACGCTAGCGAATCGCATGGGCTGGACCGTGCGGTCAAAGCGGAGCATTGTCCAGAAATTCGTCGATTCATGTCCCAAGACTCCGATGATGACTGATGAAGAAATCGCCGCTGAAGTCAACGCGGTCCGTTACGGGAAATGAAGGTCCTGTTCGACACAAATTTGTGGATATCATTCATGATAGGCAAGCGGCTTGCTTCGCTTGCCGATGTTTTATGCCGTAATGATGTTCAGGTTTATATGAGCGAGCTGTTGCTAGATGAAATTCAAACTGTGATAGCTCGTCCGAAATTTAACGTTATTATTTCTCAAGAATCTCGGCAAGCGTTTGTTGATATGGTAGATAATGTTTGTCATTGGACTCCAATCACAATACAAGCTGAATCACCTATTAGGGACATTAAGGATCTCTTTATATTGTCAATGGCAGAAAGCGTTCCTGTTGATTTCATTATAAGTGGCGACAAGGATTTGACGGAACTAGAAAGCCATGCTGGAATACCAATTCTTTCGTATTCGGAGTTTTTGAATAAATTAGGTTTATAAATGAAAAACGCAGGCTCGGGGAGTCTGCGTTTCAAATTTAAAAAGCGATGCCGGAACGGTGTCCGGCATGACATATTGGACGATTAGCGAACAACCTTGCGATCGTCAGCTGTCATTGCGAGGAACTCAGCGACGGTCATAGCGCCCTTATCGCCTTCCTTACGCTTGTTGACGGAAACCTTGCCTTCGGCCATTTCCTTTTCGCCAACGATGATCTTGTACGGAACCTTCTGGAGTTCGCACTGACGGAACTTGTAACCAAGCTTCTCGTTGCTTTCGTCGATGTCGCAGCGGACGCCGGCGTTAACGAGTTCACGTTCCACCTTGTGGGCGTATTCAGCGAACTTTTCGGAGATGGGGAGGACGCGTGCCTGGACCGGAGCGAGCCACAGCGGGAAGTCGCCCATGAATTCTTCGATAAGAATGCCCAGGAAGCGTTCGATGGAACCGACAGCTGCGCGGTGAAGCATAACGGGGATGTGCTTCTGGTTGTCCTTACCGACATATTCAGCACCGAGACGCTGGGGCAGGTTGAAGTCCACCTGGATGGTACCGCACTGCCAATCACGGCCGAGGGAATCCTTCAGGGTGAATTCAAGCTTCGGGCCATAGAAGGCGCCTTCGCCCGGGTTCAAGATGTAGTCGAGGCCAGCAAGCTTGGTGGCTTCTTCAAGAGCGGCTTCAGCCTTGTCCCAAAGTTCGTCGGAGCCTACGCGGCGTTCCGGACGGGTAGAGAACTTCACCACGATGGAATCGAAACCGAAGTCGTGGTAGATTTCCTTCACCAGGGCGCAGAAGTCTGCCACTTCGGAAGCGATCTGTTCTTCGGTACAGAAGATGTGAGCGTCATCCTGAACGAAGCCGCGGACACGCATCAAACCGTGCATGGTGCCGGCGGGTTCGTAACGGTGGCACTTGCCGAATTCAGCAAGACGCATGGGGAGATCACGCCAACTGCGGAGGCCAGTGTTGAAGATCTGAATGTGGCAGGGGCAGTTCATGGGCTTCACGGCCATTTCAACGTCGCCAGCCATGGTCTTGAACATGTTTTCGTTGTACTTGTCGGCGTGGCCGGACTTGATCCACAAAGTCTTGTTCACGATTTCCGGAGTAATCACTTCCAGGTAACCGCGACGGTCGATCTTGCCACGGATGTAGTCCTTGAGGGCGTTCACCATCTTGGTGCCGTTTGGGTGCCAGAACACCATGCCAGGAGAATGGTCTTCGATGTGGTAGAGATCCATTTCCTTACCGATGCGGCGGTGATCGCGCTTTTCAGCTTCTTCAAGGAACTTCAAATAGGTTTCCAGGCCTTCCTTGTCGGCAAAGCAAGTGCCATAAACTCGGGTCAGCTGGTCGCTGTTCTGGTCGCCGTGCCAGTATGCACCTGCGAGGGAGAGCAGCTTGAAGGACTTCAGCTTGCCAGTGCTGGGAACATGAGGACCTGCACAGAGGTCTTCCCAGTTCTTGCCCGGTTCGCCGTTGGCATAGAAACTCAGGGTGCCGTCGGCGCCTTCGCGAGCCAGAGCGCGTTCGGCGTTGTCGGTCTTGTACTTGTCGCCAGCGGTACGCTTCAGGCCTTCTTCACCGGAAACAACCACGCGAGTGAACGGGCGGTCTTCCTTGATGATTTCTTTCATGCGCTTTTCGATCTTTTCGAAATCAGACTGCTGAAGCGGAGTGGGTGTCATCAAATCGTAGTAGAAACCCTTTTCGACTGCGGGACCGTAAGCCAGCTTGGTGCCGGGGAACAGGTCGCAGATGGCTTCTGCCATCACATGGCTGCAGGAGTGGCGGAGCAGCATCAAGCAATCCGGATCGTCATTGTTCGGAGTGATGATCTTGAAAGCGCCATCTTCGGTCAGGGGGCGGGAGAGGTCCAGGACCTTGTCGCCCAGCTTTACGCCGAGAGCCTTGCGTGCGAGGCCTTCAGAAATGCTCTTTGCTACTTCGAGGCCGGTGGTGCCAGATTCAACGGTACGTACGCTGCCATCGGGCATGGTGAGGTTGATTTGAGACATAATATTTTCCTTTTTGGGCAGTTCTTGCCCGGTTCCGCAGAAATACGACATCTGACGGTGCGGCCAAACATAGAATTTGAAGAGCGTCGTGGCAAACGGCTTTTGGGCGTTGCCGCGGCATCAGCCCGCGGCCGGGCTGTCGCGTTATCGGCTCGCAAGGCTCGCCGTCCGTTCAGCCTCGCTTTGCGAGTCCGAATGGCTTCGCCACTTCCATCCCTAACGCGTTATGGTAATATAAACCTTGCTTTGTGTAATGGTTTGTATTATATTTTGATAAAATTGCTTCGGCTCGGAAATACCCAAATGTGAACATT
>NZ_JALCZV010000035.1:5929-15175 GCF_023373925.1 Fibrobacter sp. HC4
GAAACCTTGCTTTGTGTAATGGTTTGTATTATATTTTGATAAAATTGCTTCGGCTCGGAAATACCCAAATGTGAACATTTGGGTGCTTCGCTCGCCTTGCATATTTTTGTAATGTATTGAACTTGTAATGCGAGGCGTTTATGGCAACTACTGTGCTACAGATTCGTATGGATGAAGACCTCAAGAACGAGGCCGCGGATCTTTTTGACAAGATGGGGATGGACCTTCCAACGGCCATTCGCGTTTTCCTGAAGCGGGCCGTGGCTGAAAAGGCGATTCCCTTTGAAGTTCGCGAACCTCGCGCTACTTACTCTGCCAATAGGGGCATTGCGGCCTTGCGTGCTTTGCAGGCGCAAGCCGAAGCTAAAGGTGTGGCAGGAATGAGTGAAGAAGAAATCGAAGCGGAAATTACAGCCTATCGTTCTGGCAAGTAAAATCCAGAGAATTCAATCCCTTCTAAAGTCGTAGAATTTCTAGAAATTCTTGCAAAGGAGTACCTGTGAAAAAGAACGCGCAACAGAACTCGGTTCTAGAAGAAGTTGAAAAATGGCGTAATGATAAAGATGTAACTGACGATAGCGTCTCTAAGGTTTTAAATAACAAATCTCAGGAACTGCCTAATATCAAAAAGGTTTCAAAAATTTGGGGATAGCAGAACCTAACTGGGAATTTTTGAAATTGTAGCGATTTCCGTACCAAAAATTAAAACACAGTATCCAACTTCTTGTAGTTGAAAATTCTGCGCTCCATGTAAGAATCCATTTCATCGCCGGAGTAAATCAGGCCTCCTTGTTTTCCTTCAAAATTTGGAACAAAGCTTTCGGCTTTGGTGAAGTTCTTGAAAAATTCCGGCACAATGGAATCGCTGGCTTTGATTTCGTACGGAACGACGGATCCGCCTCTAACATCTAGCAAGTCGATTTCAATGCCAGATTCTGTTCGTAAAAAGTAAAGGTCTGTTTTTTTGCCAGCATTCAGTCGAGCCTTCATGGCTTCGAGTATAACCATGTTTTCAAACAGGTTGCCGAACAAGCCATCTTTTTCAACACGCTCTGCATTTGTCAGGGAGAGCAGCGAGCACGGAATACCCGTATCTACAAAGAATACCTTTGGCGATTTTGTCAAGCGCTTGGTAACATTGCCAAACCACGGCTGCAATGTAAATACAATGTGGCTTGCTACCAAAACGGAAAGCCATTCCTTGAGAGTTGTAGAACTTACGCCGACATCGCCTGCCAAGCTGGAGTAATTGATTATTTGCCCAACTCTGCCTGCCAGTAATGTGAGAAACAGCTCAAACTTGCGAAGATCCTTGACATTAATTAAGGTTCGGACATCTCGTTCAATGTATGTTTGGATATAGTCGCGATAGTAACTTTCCGCTTCAAGATTTTTCTCGTAGAGGCGAGGCATGCCTCCATTTAAAATGAATTCACCTCGAGAAAAATCTTTGTTGTAATTTGAAATTTCGGAAATGGAATAAGGCAACAATGTGAAGATACTTGTTCGTCCGGCGAGGCTCTGGGATATCGCTTGGTTCAATAAGAGCTGCTGGCTACCAGTGATCACAAATTGAGCATCCAGCCCGGTGCGGTCAACTTCCACCTGTACCTGGCTCAGCAATTCCGGGCAATTCTGGATTTCGTCAAGGATAATGGGCGGCTTATGGGATGCCAGGAATCCCTTGGGGTCTCTGTGGGCAAAATCTCTCAAATCTCGTTGTTCCAAGTTTACATACTTGTAATTAGGAAACAGTTTTTTTGCTAAAGTAGTTTTGCCGGATTGCCTTGGCCCGACAATCGTTATGACAGGGTACTTTATTCCTTCAGAAAGGATTTTTTCTTCAATTTTTCTAGAAACCATGCCTAGAATATAACTAATGTATTGTGGAAATTTCAAGTTAAATTTGAGATTTCCATAATAATCAATGTCAGAACGGATGATTGGAAATATACAAACCTTGCTTTGTGTAATGGTTTGTATTATATTTTGATAAAATTGCTTCGGCTCGGAAATACCCAAATGTGAACATTTGGGTGCTTCGCTCGCCTTGCATATTTTTGTAATGTATTGAACTTGTAATGCGAGGCGTTTATGGCAACTACTGTGCTACAGATTCGTATGGATGAAGACCTCAAGAACGAGGCTGCGGATCTTTTTGACAAGATGGGGATGGACCTTCCAACGGCCATTCGCGTTTTCCTGAAGCGGGCCGTGGCCGAAAAGGCGATTCCCTTTGAAGTTCGCGAACCTCGCGCTACTTACTCTGCCAATAAAGGTTGGAATGCGTTTATGGAGTTGCGCAATCAGGCCCAGCAAGGCCCTGCCGCAGGGATGAGTGAAGAAGAAATCGAAGCAGAAATTTCAGCCTACCGCGCGGGAAAGTAACAACGGCGGAGGAGCTCGTGGTGTACGCTGTTATTGACACTAATGTCATTGTGTCATCTTTGTTGACGAAGAATCCTTTGTCTCCTGTGATGTTGGTGATGCACGAACTTTTTGCTGGGAAAGTGCAATTGCTTGTTAATGACGCTATTCTTGCGGAATACAAAGAAGTCCTTTCTAGACCTAAGTTTGAGCTTGACGAAAAAGCGGTTTGCGAAACTTTGGAAAATATCAAAAGCCTTTGTATAAACGTTGACGCGCCCCAAAGTGGTGTTGTACTTCCGGATCCAAAAGACATTGTGTTCTATGATGTTGCTCTTGCTTGCCGTGACAAGGATGCGTCGCTTGTAATGGGGAATACCAAACATTTTCCAGGAGTTTCTTTTGTTGTAACTCCTCGGGAGTTTCTAGAAATTCTTGTGAAGGAGGGGGTGTGAAGAACGAACATGAAAAGTCGTTTCTTGAGGAACTTGAAAAATGGCGCAAGGATTACAATGTGACTGACGATAGTGTTGCTAAAGTCCTGAATAGAAAATCCAGGGAACTATCCAATGCGAAAAAGAATCCCAAAATTTGGGATTCTTCTTTCGTGTTTTGAAGTTCAGATTACTTCACCACGTAGATGCTGTTTCGAGGCATTCCTGGGATTGAAATCTTTTTGCCTTCTTCTACATAGACCTGACGGATGGCGATTCTTTGTCCCATGGGATTGAAAACGTGGACGGTGGCCATACCGCTCTTTGGGGCGATTTGCATATCCTTTGCTATTGCAGTGGGGTCCGTACTATCTGCAGGATTCTTTTCTACTTCAGAACTGTCAGCAGGAATTTCCCCTATTTCGGTACTATCCGCGGGCGTTTCAATATCGGGGACCTTGGTGGAGTCATCCTCAACGGGTTTTGTGTATCCGTCCACTAATCCGTTCAGGTAGATTTCCATATTCAGGTAGCCAGATGCGTCCTTTTTCAAGGCGTCGCTGGGATCGTTCTTGTCCAGGCCCATTTTCTCTTCCCATTCATCGGGAATGCCATCTTTGTCTGTGTCGGTCTTGGTGCCGTCTTTAAAGTTGCCAACCACATTGGCGAGGCTTAAGCTTGCTTCGTCAGAAATGATAGCACCCTTTTTCCCCAGAGAAGTCAATTCGTCAATCATGTATTTGTCAACGTCATCGCGTGCGGGGTAAGAGGCTCCTACTTCTTTCACGATAATGTCGTAGGCTTCCTTGGCGGATGTCTGCTGGGTGATGGCTGCAAAGGCTACGGGCAAGTTTTCGAAACTATCGTGCGATGCTACCGTTTTAGACCCGTAGAAAGATCCGTCGGATTCTGTGGTCGCCAGGGATCCACCCAGCTGTCCGTTTCCATCGGCGTCGATATAGTTGCCTTTCTGGTAAATCTGGAATGTTTGCGTGCCGCGGGTAAAGGCGGATGTTCCGCTGGAATTGGGACCGCCAATAAAGTAGTTGTCTTCAACGGTGGCCCAGGAATTGCCTTCGGAATCGCCCATGATGTAGCCGCCGCCTCCGCCCCAGTTATAAACCACGTTGTTTACAAACTGGTTCAGACCCTTCACCTTCGGGTTACGAGTCTTGTTATCAATGTACAAATTGCGGAATAAGGTTACACCGCCATCAGTTTGTATCAGGCCTCCGCAGGAATGGTCGTGCAGTCCTTGGCCGATAATGGAATTCTGGATGGTAATGTTTGCGGGTTTGCTACCCTTGTTGTCCCAGCTAATGGAGAAGGTTTCATCGCGGCCCCAGCTAATGGACAGATGGTCAAAAATCATATCGGTGCCGTTAGCCACACCGGCGGCATCCTTCTTGCCGCTAGGCGCACTTTTACCCATGCGGAAACGCATGTGGCGAATAATCAAGTTCTTGGCGCCAGAAAAGGAAACGCGATCGCCGTAAACCACAACGCCATCCCCTGGGGCCGTTTGCCCGGCAATGATGGAGTTGCCCTTGAAAACCAAGGTACTCTTCAGCTTGATAATGCCACTGACGTCGAAGACCACAATACGTCCGTCTTTACTGACGGCGTCTCTCAAGGAGCCTGTGCCGGAGTCGTCTAAGTTGGTGACGTGATAAACTTCAGGAGCGCTGGCGGCGCGAACGCCCAAAGTGAAGCGGCCAAATCCCTCGGCAGAGGGGAATGCCAACAGAGGTTCAGCGGCAGATGCTGCGGAGATCCCGAAGGACAAAATCAGAGCTGAGCTTAGAAAATTTTTCATACAAACAATCCCTTTTTAACACCAGCTGTAAATCTAATGTTTTTCAGGAAAAATACGATGAAAAAGTCTAGGAAGCGTTCAAAAACCGTTGTCTTTGGACAATTCTACTTTTTGGGGGCTGTATTGAGGAGAATTAGCAACTCACCCAAACAGTTTTTGGTTAAACTCTATCTCAAAGCCTGCGTAATGGGGTGTCAGCTTGCGAAGGGTGGTGCACAGTCCGTCGGATTTTCCTTGGTAGGGAAAGTTTTTACGAACTTTCAGTTCCGGGGCCCTAGCGTGAATTTCGCTGATGATTACGTTTGCAATCATGTTTTCTTGGGGACGGCTCGGGTCAAAGAGAATGCCGATGTCGGCGTCCCTTTCCTTGCCGTTCAGTACCGGCGTAAAACTGTGGATCGCCAGATGTAGAACGGGTGTTGTTGCTGCGGTGGTGCTGACGTATTCTTCTACGGCATTGCGGTAACCCAGATAGTAGGCGAAGGCTCTCTTTCTTAGGGCGAAATATTTTGCGTCCCCCTGATTGTCCTTGATGGAATCCCAGAATTCGCTGAACACGCTATGGTTCCATAGGCTTCGATTCAGGTCGATAAAAAGTCTGCTGTATTTTCCAGCGCAGTAGAAATCGGGCTTTTCCTGTTTGACAAGACGTTTATAGATGTCATAAACACCATAGTCGTAACCCCGATGAGATTCCAAAATTTCGCAGGGAATGTTTAGATTCCTGGCGAAGGCGGGAACAGCGTTATGGGCATGTTCGCAGGAGAGGAGTAGTTTGAAATCGTTGAACATAGAATGGCTCTTGTTGTGCGGTTTGATTGGATTACTCTTCCACTCCATAGAGGGTATTTTCGGCTAGGCAGTGAGCCAAGCGTCCGTATTCACAAACAAAGTCGTCATGGCCGGGGTTGGCACCTACATTTTTTACTAGAGCACTTGCCAGGGTTCCGCGCTGGAACATCTTGAGGAGCAGTTCCTGTGAGTGTGCGGAAATCTTGGACTGGACCTTTGATGTGATTTTCTTGATCAGTTCGCCGGCAGTGATTTCGCTAGCTTCAATGCCGAAGGTAATCAGGAAGTTTCTGTCGCGGATGATGGTCTTTTCTGCAAAGCGGGTGGTGTCCATCAGGATCTTTGCCAAGGCTTCCGTTTCCAAAGCTTTTACGCGTTTCAGGGCGCTGCTGGAATCGATGCCGTTGAAGGCACCTTCAGTAAGGCCCTTTAAGACTGCCACTTCCCATTCGGCGATGGCGATATCTGCATCGGGGCATTCCTGAATATCCACCAGGCGGATTTCCACCGCACCGCGATCAAAGCGGGCGATGGCTCCGCGACTGTTTAGGAAGAAATGGTTCAGCAGGTGTTCCGGATCGTGGGGGGCGATGTCCTTCTTTACCTTCTCGAAAATCTGCTTGTTATAGTCTTCGTAGGTAAAGACGGCTTCCGGAATCACGAGCCCTGCAATGCTGGGGACTCTATCCTGATTGTGGCGGTAGGTTTCAATACGGCCGTCCAGGAAACCGCAGTATTTCCCATCCAGGAAGGGGCTGGAGGCGGCGATGGCGGGAATCAGGGGCAACAGCGCGCGAATAGCGGCGTGCAGTTTTCCAAATTCTTCGTCACCATTGAAGCTCAGGTTGATGTGGGTGCTCTGCAGGTTGGCCCAGCCGTGACCCTTGCAGTTGAAAATGCGGTCGTAGGTCTCGTAGATTTCGTTGCAGTCATAGGGCCACAACTGCATTTCTGCCGGATCCATAAAGGGGTGGGCTGCGCTAGGCAGGAGCATGGCGTTTATGGATTTCAGCTTTTCGTTGGCAAGGAGGATTTCCTTGTGGAAGGTGGCTCCCAGATTCTTTAGGTGGTCCACCGGTTCGGCGCATTTCAGTTCCAGAACATGGCTAACCAGTTCGTTGGAAAGGCCAATGGGGCCGTGCTCCACGTCGGAAAGTTGTTCGCCGTTCTTGTCATGACCCAGGGGCACATCAGCACGAGGGAGAACATTGAGATTGTCACGGTCAACGATCATGTATTCCATCTCGATGCCGTATTTTTGCCAAAGTTTGTATGCGTTCATAATTATTCTCCACTCGTCATTCTGAGCGCAATGCCGAAGAATCCATAAAGCATTTCACTGGATCCTTCATTTCGCTGCGCTCCATTCAGGATGACGTATTCAGTGCGCCCTCACACCTACAAATAAAATTCTCTTTCGTGTTGAAGGATCTTTTGTTGTGCTGCATTCAGGCGGTCTTCAATTCGGTGACGCAAAGATCGCATAATGGCTGAATAAATTTTCTTTTTGCCCACTTGGTCTTCGATGCCGGCGTCAATGCTGGGGTTGTCATTGACTTCCATCACGATGGGGTGGCCGTTCCATTCCTTAAGATCTACGCCGTACAATCCGTTTCCGATCATGCTGCAAATCTTTAGGGCGGTTTTCACAACGCCATGGGGCACGCTTTCGATGGGGAGGCAATCGAACATGCCGCAGATTTCGTCCTTGTCTTCGCTGGCCCAGTTGTAAATCTGCCAATGGTCCTTGGCCATATAGTACTTGCAAGCGTAAAGGGGCTTTCCGTCCAGAACGCCAATGCGCCAGTCAAATTCCGTGGGGGTGAATTCCTGGGCGATAAGCAGGTCGCTATGTTCGAACATCTGGTCCAGAGTCTTTTCCAGTTCTTCCTTGTTGGAGACTTTCTTGACGCCTAAGGAGAAACTGGAATCCGGGGACTTGAGCACCATAGGGAACCCGATTTCCTTGGCCAAAGTATGGCGGTTTTCGGAATGGGCGATGATGGTTCTGGGGGTATGGATTTTGGCGGCCTGCATCAGTTCCTGCAGGTAGACCTTGTTGGAACAGCGGAGGATACTGTCCGGATCGTCGATGACGGCAATGCCCAGAGATTGGGCGCGGCGGGCGAAACTGTAAGTGTAATGATTGACGTTTGTAGTTTCGCGGATGAACAAGGCGTCAAATTCGCCTACTCGGGCGTAGTCCTTCTTGGTAATCAGTTCTACGCGGAAACCTGTTTCTTCGGCAGCCTTGATGAAATTCTGGATGGCCTGCGCGTTGCTGGGAGGTTCCTTTTCATCGGGGTTGGTGAGGATGGCTAGGTCGTAAAGGTAATCCTCTTCCTTGCTTGCCACGTAGCGGTTCTTTTCGAAGTATTCCTGGGCGAACTTGTTCACCATTTCCATATGGGTTTCGGGAATTTCGTCGACGCAAATGGGGCGGATACTCTGGATAAACCATTTCTGCTTGAAAATGAACTTTGCACGAAGCAAGGGCGCCTGGAAAAGGCGGTAAAGTTCCTGGGAAAGTTCCAGATATTGGGGGCTGACATTCTGACCGAAATAAATGCTCAGTACGAATTCCGTGCCGGTCAGCTTGTGAAGACTTTTTTGAATCAGGTTGTCGATTTCGTCGGAGATATGCTTGATGACCGCAGTGGTCTTGAAGTCGCGAATGTTCTTGACGCAAGGAATTACCTTGTGTCCGCGGGCTTCTGCCAAAAGGGATACGTAGTAGCCCTTGCTCTGGTAACTGTAATCGCGGCAGAGGTTGAATACGCGGGTATTCTTTTCGCCGGTGTATTTGTGGGAGATCAGGTAATCCTGTGCGGATACGATTTCAATTCCTGGAACATTCAGTTTCCAGTTCTTCGGGTTATTCACCACGATGATTTTTTTCATGATTGTCTTCTGTTGAAGTTTTTCCCTACTTCTTTTCTACTACAAGAACGTTGCCGTCGTAGGTCATGACGCCAAGTAAAATGCTGTGGATCAATCTGAACTTATCCACCTTGTAGTAAGGTCCTTTGCAAAGGGGATTTGTGCAATCCGGGTCTGCCACCAGAAAGTTTTTCTTTTCGTCTAGGCCGTAGAGTACCACGAAGTGTCCGCAGGGGTCACCCTTGATATCGTCAGAGACGGAACGATCGTTTTCGTCGGTGTATTCCCGCTTGCATCTGTAGAGATAGGTGGCCGAGAGACCGCAAAGGACAGGGGTGCCCTTCTTAAAGAATTTCTCGAACATGCTAGCCCGCAAATCGGCGGTTGCGATGGTTCCTCCAAGGTCAATGAAGCGGATGTAGGCTTCGATGGCCTTCTTCAGCTTGGGGGCGTGTTTTGCCTTGTGCAGCGCGCAAAGTCTTTCGCGCAGTTCCGGCATTTTCAAGTCGCTCCAGCTGGGATCGAAAATCTTGAGATTGTAAGAGTAGATGGTGGCTTTGAATCCTCTTTTTAAAGCGTCTATGCCCAAGAACACCCCGAGGGTGCCGCCTTCTTCAAGAGATTCAATTTCTGAGATGAGTTGTTGGAGGGGAACGTTTAAGCCAAGATGCGCGTAAACCGCATGAAGGCTCGTGGGGCCGCAGGTTACATCGTTAGGCTGCGGCAGGATTCTGATGTCCATCTTTGCCTCTGTCGAACGCCCTGGTCAACATGACCTAGGCCCTAAACTTGGCGGAGTCAGGTTGCCATCCTGGACCGTCGATTGGACATGTATAAAACTACCAATAAAAAGGTAGGAAAACAAGGGGGTCAAAAAAATTGAGGCATCATCAACATGTGTGGAAGCATTTAGGCAGCCTTGCTAGATGATCCTCTCGATTCCGATTCCCATTCGTA
>NZ_JALCZV010000036.1:0-1538 GCF_023373925.1 Fibrobacter sp. HC4
AAGACAATTACCCCGGATCCGTATGCAAAACCGATAGCAAAGGTTCTCTCCCCCGAGCAGAGCCTTCCGGGCAGATTACCGAAGGTTTCAAGCAAGGGGACCAGTTCCAGACGCTCCTTGGCGTAACCGGTTCCGGCAAGACCTTCACCATGGCAAACGTCATCAAGAACGTGGGAAAGCCTACCCTCATCCTCACCCACAACAAGACCTTGGCCGCCCAACTCTATGAATTTTTGCACCACAATCCTTGAATGGGTTGGAATTTGCATCAGAATTCAAACATTCTGTCTGGAACCTTATCTGATTTCTGCATACGAAGGATCTCGGTTGTCACAATACTTTCCACACCTTTGACCAACACCGACACAACCATTTTTTTCATATTGTTGTTCGCATCATAAGTGAACGTGGTAAGAACATCGGCATTGTCCTTCACAGACTCCAATTTTTCGATACGCTTCAATTTACTATTGTAATACAACGTTCCAGCGGATCCCTGTATAATATATGTATCATCTGAAAAAAACTTCGGCTCTTTCCATTCACCCGAATCTAACGGATTGAAATTTCCATAGGATGACGATTTCAATGCTTCGGCATTGTAATCTAGGATTTGCGACTTATTCGTCTTTAAATCCACAACCTTCATTTTATTTCCATTCACAATGCTTCGCTGGTTTAAAAAATTACTTTTTATTTCAGTGTAGCTTTTGTTTTCTCCTTTGCTCACAATGTAAACATCAGTTTGCTGATACACACCCGCAGCGCGAACAGACGTACGAAGGTTCATTTCAATGGAATCTCGAGGAATTGTTTTTTCCTTGAGCGCCGCCTTTACCTGCTCTAACGAGAGGGCAAATGATTGAGAAACCAAAAACAAAAAAAGAAGAAATGTTGTTTTTTTCATAGCTTAATCCTTTATGCAACGTAATGAATGCTTGGGATAGTTTTGTCCTATTGTAAAACCAACTCCCATAGCCACCACATACGACAAATTAAAGTCTTTAGCGGTTGATGTCCAATATACAGCATAGTTGCCAGATATGGTCCCGTCTAACAACCATTCCCCCGCTGGTTTAGAATTAAACCCACAATCATCAGTTCCTGGAGTGTATCGTTCTCCAAAATCAGAGGAACTTATCAACCTAGGACCTGCAAACTCCGCCCCCCCATATTTTTAGCTAACACATTCCATTCGTCCACAGAGGGCACATGCCACCCGGCAGGGCAAATGGTGTCTAGCAAAGCCCGGTCAAAGAGTCCCAAATCCTCACCATCAATATGTAGCGAATAAAACCTGCCGAACGTATCGCAGAAGCCTTCGATTTTGTCATAGCACAGGCTGAACGGTGCGTCGAATTTCAAGTTCTCGGCCATCCACACTTGGTTGCCTATTGTGGTGTACTTGTACACCTGTCCGTCGCGTTCGTCGGTGAATGAACCTCGATTCGGCTCTCCGCATGCGTTCGTCCCTTCGGCTGGGCAGACGACGTTTGCGTCAAAAGTGTCCTTAGGCTCCGAAGGGCTATCTTCGGAAC
>NZ_JALCZV010000036.1:1635-14901 GCF_023373925.1 Fibrobacter sp. HC4
GCATGCGTTCGTCCCTTCGGCTGGGCAGACGACGTTTGCGTCAAAAGTGTCCTTAGGCTCCGAAGGGCTATCTTCGGAACACGCGCAAAGCAAGGAAACAAAAGCGGTAAAAAGAATGAACTTTGTTTTCATGAGAATGTTAATTCTTTAGACACCTAATAGTCATTCTGGGGTGATTTATTTCTATTGACTGACTTCCAAGATTATAGGCATACATTGTATCATAACTTCTTCTTGTAGAAGTCCAATAAATAGCATAAATTCTATCTCCAGAAAGTTCTCCGTTTAACATCCAGGATCCTGCAGGCAGGGCGTTAAAACTACAATCATCAGAACCAGAGTTATAATATTCTCCAAAATCATTGGATGACATTAATCTGGCACTTCCCTTTTCACCTTCCCCAACATTATTCGCCAATTCATTCCATTCATCCACCGAAGGCACATGCCACCCAGCAGGGCAAATGGTGTCCGCCAAAACTTGATCAATGAGGGCAAAATATTCGCCATTTACGTACAGAGTGTAGAACCTGCCGAACGTTTCGCAAAAATTTTCTTCTCTGGCATAGCACAGACTGTACGGTGCGTCAAATTTCAAGTTCTCGGCCATCCACACTTGGTTACCGATGGTGGTGTACTTGTACACCTGTCCATCACGTTCATCAGTGAATGAACCTCGGTTCGGTTCGCCGTATGCGTTCGTCCCTTCGGCTGGGCAGACGACGTTTGCGTCAAAAGTGTCCTTAGGCTCCGAAGGGCTATCTTCGGAACACGCGCAAAGCAAGGAAACAAAAGCGGTAAAAAGAATAAACTTTGATTTCATGTGAAAGCTAATCCTTTAGACACCTAATAGTCATTCTGGGGCGATTTATTTCTATTGACTGACTTCCAAGATTATAGGCATACATTGTATCATAACTTCTTCTTGTAGAAGTCCAATAAATAGCATAAATTCTATTTCCCAAAAGTTCTCCGTTTAACATCCAGGATCCTGCAGGCAGGGCGTTAAAACTACAATCATCAGAACCAGAGTTATAATATTCTCCAAAATCATTGGATGACATTAATCTGGCACTTCCCTTTTCACCTTCCCCAACATTATTCGCCAATTCATTCCATTCATCCACCGAAGGCACATGCCACCCAGCAGGGCAAATGGTGTCCGCCAAAACTTGATCAATGAGGGCAAAATATTCGCCATTTACGTACAGAGTGTAGAACCTGCCGAACGTTTCGCAAAAATTTTCTTCTCTGGCATAGCATAGGCTGTACGGTGCGTCAAATTTCAAGTTCTCAGCCATCCACACTTGGTTGCCTATTGTGGTGTACTTGTACACCTGTCCATCACGTTCGTCAGTGAATGAACCTCGGTTCGGCTCGCCGTATGCGTTCATCCCGTCGGCGGGGCAGACAACGCTCGCGTCAAAAGTATCCTTTGGCTCCGAAGGGCTATCTTCGGAACACGCGCAAAGCAAAGCCACAACCATACTAAAGCCCAAGCCAAGCCATTTCGTATATTTCATTTTATTATTCCTCATACAAACATTTCCTTAATTCAGAAGACTCCACGACAATATATCTGTTCCTCTTCGGAGTACAATATAACTCGAAGGCTGAATAGACTTAACGTCAATTGCCACCGAATGTTCACCAATGTCCCACGAACCCTTATAAAGCGTTTTCAACGGGGCACCCATGGCATTCACCATTTCAAGGATGTAATAACCGTTTTCCTCAATATTCACGTAAATTACGTCACCTTCCCTATGCACAAGGTCTGCATATTTTTCATTGGGAACATAACCTTCACTAAATTTTGGCTGAGGAGCATTACCCCAGAGCAAATTACCCAATTTATCCAGCACCACGACAGAATCGGCTTCAACCATTCCGTAATTATTCAAATTATAATGGGAGGGGTCATCCTTCGCGTTAAAATCGATTGTCCTATTTGGATGATGCACCGCGAACTGCACGCCGCTACCATAATCAGACTTATCTCCCGGATTTAAAAGGACATCGTACATAAACGAAATATAGTACAAATCACCACCGGCATTAACCATCTGACTAGTTGCAAAGGCACTCCAGTTCACATCGAATTCCGTTTTTGCAGAATCCCTGAAATAGTAGCGCATTTCAAAACCATCTACAGGAGCACTGCCAGTATTTTCAACATACACAGCAAGATTGCTAGCACTTGCGGAACCGCATTCATAATCCATTGCCATTGCGCGAACCTTGATTTTGGCCTTTTGCACAGGTCCATCTTCATCATAGCAAGCAAACTCGTTAAGCAAGTTTCCGTCTCCATCTAGCAGGGCTACACCCGTTGCATTGGCATAGCCAGATTCAGCGTCCTTAAGATAACTTGGGTCATCGGTTTTGTCCCAATACGGGAAGTTGTTGTCCGGAGAAGTAATTCGATGCAAACCGATTAACGGTCCTTGGCCAAAGTACGCGGTCCCGTATGCAGCAATCGTTTCGGTCAATGCGAATTCGGCATAGAATACGGAGCCTGCATCATTCACAACACTCATCGGAGCGTCCGGGAAGAACGAAGTCGCGTTCACATTTTCGCCCTCACCCTTGTAGTAATAACGTATCCTTGCATTTTCAAACGACTTGTCTGTCATGTTGCGCAAATCAAAGCGAACTTGGGCCCACTTTTTATCTTCCAAGGATTCGTATTTCATAAGCACTTTCACCCTAGGGTCTGGGTTAACCCAAGAAGATTCATTATAACTGATTTGATTATCTTCAATATTGGCGCTACTGCTTGCTAAAGCTATTGCAGCCACACCAAGGTTTCCCAATGGACGAACGCCAATCTCGTTGACACCGGAGTTTAGACTAAGTCCAAGATTTACAATTTTCTCACTCTTCCACAGACCCGTAGAAGTTAACTTAAATTCTCCTACGCTATTTCCATTAACAAGAATCTCGACCCTGGAGTCCTCAGAAACATAATTCCTATGAAGAAGATAGAGGGAATAATTATCGGCATTCAAGTCAACATTCCAAGTCATCACACCGTCATTGCCAATAGACTTTTGACGTAGATAAGCCTTGCCCGGAGCAGAACAGGACTGATCAACCACAAGGCCGTCCCTATCCTCCAAATCTACTGCGCGAACTGCGGCAAAATTCACCTCATCCACACTTAGGACCCCTTCGAATATACTTTGGATCTGTTCTTCGGCAAGTGCCGAAGAATAGAACCGCAAGTTAGAAATGCTACCGCCAGCACTACGCACACCATTACGAGCGCCAATAGAAAGCTTTCCATAACCTCCATAAAACAGTTCTTTACTCAATTTTATGGTTTCCTCATATTTGCCATTCTTATAAAGGCTAGCCTTCGTTCCATCCACCACAACCACAAGGTGCGTAGGGATATTCGCTTCACGTTTTGTATTGAAGTAGAATTGTTCAGAGCCAACCTTCAAGAAATAACGATTGTACGTTCCAAGGCCAAATGTCCACTCATTTTTCCCGACAAAACTTAGAATAGACCAATCTTCCCTTTGGGTATTATTGGAATTAAAATTAAATTCAAAAGAGAAGGGTCGAAGGGTATCTAAAGCAGGTAATATATATCTGCTACTTGCGGAATCTTTCGCTGTTAGATTAACACCATATTTAGCACCCCATGGCTTGTTAACAGAAGAAAGATCCATGTGCAATCGCCTAGATTTATCTTTCGTCATGATTTCATACGCAATATTTCCAGCCCCCTCTGCAAGCGGATACCACAAAACCAAAGAAGACGGATATGGATACAGTTTTTCCGTTTGTTTTACAACTTTATCCGTATTATGACCGTAATCCTCTGCAATAACCGTAATGGTCGCCATACAGGCGATACATTCATAAAGGTCTTTTTTCTTTAGATTAAAGTCATGTTGCAAAATACCATTTTCGGGAATGGTAATGCTTTCCACAAGACTACCACCAAGGAAAAGTTCCATTGTAGTCCCTTTCAATTTACTTTCGGCTTCATAGACATCTGCAGCCACATGAACAATACGTTCATCGCCATTATCGGAAACCGAGATGTCAACATTTTCAATCACCGGAGCTGTAGAATCCAATTTCACAACAGGACCCAGCTTTTGCTCTGTATTACCATCAAGCCCATAGAACACGATAAACGATTGATACAGGGAATCAATTTGATTCAAATCTGTATTTTTTGCACGCCAAATAATCGGACGTTCAGAAGCACCATGATGCTCTGCTGCCACATTGCTTGAATTCTTCAACTGAAGAAGATAATTACTCTTTCCATCGCACAAATAAGGATACTCTAGCCAACCGTTGGCCGTTCCCATCCATAGTGTATCACCCCACAAAGAGTCCATTTGACTGCAGGAGAACGTCCCTATTTCCTCTGGAATAGAATCTGCAATTTCAACACTATCGGCCATCAAAGAATCAAGTGCTACAAACTTGGAGAATGTTGAAGTTTTTGCAGTTATTCTTACAAAAGACCAGGAAATCGTACTCGTATCTTTACAAACGACAAGATTGGAATCAAGATAGACAAGGCCAAACGTTTCCAAAGGAACAAGTTTCTTATTTTGAACATCGGGCTTGTAAATTTTCAAGTTACGCGGATCAACATTATCTTTTTCCAATGAAGTTCTAGAAATATCCATCGTAACAAGAGGCTCTTTACCTGCAGCAAATTTGTGAGAAGGGAGAACCTCTATTACAGGGCCTACCGGTACCATATTCCTAAACAGTTCACAATCGTAGCACTCGCTCGGATCCATGGTACGCACAGTCACATCAGTATTTTTTTCCCAGGAACCTTTATTAAAATGTACAGACACATTGTGATATGAAGAATATACCGTTATAGAGTCTTCAGGTTTTACAAGTTTTCCTATGCGGACATCCAATTGACGATAATAGGTTATATTGTTAAGACCACTATAAGTCAAGAAAAACGAGGTGTTTCCCTGAAGTTCATTAACATTCTTTGACACCTTAATCGGATAAGGTACAGTTGTGTCCAAGGTATCCGTTTTTTTTCCAGCCACGTTGAATCGCATACCATCTTGAATATACGAGACATTCCAATCACATACTGCGTAAGGAACTCGGCCAAGCAATGAAATGATTTCATCTTCTCTTGACGCATAAACGTCCAAAGAAGTTCGATTCACATTAAATTGTTTACCTAGGGAATCATAGGACGCTTTAAAGTAAGGATGTTCGATGAGGTTTGTATCGCCCTCCATATTCCTCTTATATACGGCAACATTGCCTACAGAGATATTTTTCGCCCAATTTGTAGAAAGTATGGAATCCTTTTGATTTTGATTAACAACTCTTTTCAAAGAAATACCATTGTTCAAACTTGTATCAGCAACAAAAATTGAATCCTTTGATCGGTAGAAATCCAACTTAGCCAAATAGAATTGTCCATTATTAGATATGGTATAACGTATACCATTACCTGACTTTGAAGAGTCAATATCCCAATTGTCCGAATTCCGACTATCAGATTTAAGAACGTATTTTCCGCTCAGTAAATTATTTATGCCAAAACTGGGCTCTTGCAATTCAGCACTCCAAGTAACAGAATCAACCTTTACCGAATCAATCTTTTGCGCCACACCAGCATTTGCCGGAGAATTGGAGTTTACCAAGAAATATTTATTTACGCTGGCATCTATCAAAGGATTACGATAGTAACCATTTTCTAGAAACTTTGCTTCCCATTCCTGTTCAGTCCAGTCATTTTGTTTATAATGGACTCTAGAAACCCATTTGTCACAGCCATAAAAACGAGAATCCTTACCCTTGTCACTTGGTAAAGTGCATGTTCCGTTATCATAGGGATAAGCCACAGCAAAAGAATTATCCGTATAGACAATTCCCGCCAATTCAGCGGAATCCTTAGTCATCATGGGTGCCACATCAAATTTACAATTCAAGATATTCGCCACACTGCCGATATCCTTGTCAAGTCCATTCACGGCATCCTCATCATTACTTGTAAATACTGCCAACTGCGAATCATTGGGGCCTTTGGCCTCTGCTTTATAAGCGACGTCTCCGCTACCCAAATAGAATCGCCAACTCAGATTCGAAGAACTGATCGCGCCGTTAATTTCATCATTGAACAACAGCGGATTTTCCGGTTCCAATTTCATTGGCAAGCGTTGGGCTTCAAATACAGTCGGGCCATTATCAAAAGTGCCATCCGAGACCCACTGATTGCCATTATAGAAATTGTAAAAATTCGAGTCCCTCTGATTAGCAAGTTTTGTAACATAGCCATCACCCCCATAAAGCGTTTTGTTTATCGGGTCAAAGCGAACATAGCGGTTCGCCAAGTTGTTCGTGCCCCAATTTTCTGGCTTAGGATCCCAATACTCAGGATTCATTTCAAGAACAAATTTGACTTTTATATCTGTACCAGACTCCGTATAAGAGCAATGTTCTTCGTCATAATTATTATCATAAAGGTTTTCTTTACCATCAACAGGCTCTAACGAGACATTCACCATATAGGCATGAGGATTGAACCTAGCAACAATCGCCGTGTCTATTTCATCAACAGCCCGTTTAGCGCCACATACAAAGTTCAAATCGTCATCAGCCAAAGGATCTTTTATTTGATCGGTTTCACAAACTGTTTTTGCTGAGGAAACTTGATTAAAATTATTATTTAGAGAAACAGACTTTGCAAACACATTAAAGTTTTCAATTACGGCTTCGTAATACAAAGGCTGTCCCTGCCAATTAGTGAACCAATCACTCATAGGAGAACGCTTATTCGTTTTAAGATACTGGTCTTTTTTATAAACATCGATCCAAGCAAGGTTGTTTATTTCAGCCTGACCAACATCCTCCACAGCATTCCCATTAAACCCTGTTTCAGATAAAAAGACACTTATTTGTTTATAAGAACTAGCTGGGAAAATTTTTATTGCAGCCAAAGCATTCAATGTATCAATTCTTAGATCTAATATATTACTATGATTCACAAAACCGTAAATCAAGGCATCATTGTGTGTATTATTCACCGGGTCCAAATCAAAAGTAACCCCCACCTTTTTTTCATTCTTTTTAAATGTTATTTGTTTAACCTGGATTCTATAAAAATACCCTTGGTATTTGGACTGAGATTTACATTCCGTCGTTCCAAACCCATACTTTCTATATCGACCATTATAGCCCCGAGTTTCTCCCATCACAAGCGTCACGACCGTCGCCTTAAATTCGTCACGGGATCTTCGAATACCAAGACTGGGCCTTGTTTTCTTATACATGGTAGGCCTCTGAGTTCCACCATAAACATCCCATGTATAATAAAAAGTACGTTCTTTCTCGGGCAAAACCGTAGCAACAAGGTCAGAACGAAGCAAATAATCGGCCTTGCCCACATAACGATAATCACCGAATTCATCCAAGAAAGCTTCTTCCATTTTCAAGTCAGCCACAATTCCCTTTGAAGAATCCTTTGGAGCTTCAACCAAATTCGTTCCCAAGCTCAAACTAAACGGATAGTACAGCGAATCAATCACTTTTCCTTTCGCATCCGTAACAACAAGGCGTACATTGTACGAGCCGGGTTTCATAAGCTTATCATCTTTCACACCATTCCATTGTAGTGTATTCCATTGATTTGAATTTGTCGCCAAGACAAGTTCACTATCCAATAGGGAATAGACAGATTTTTTATCAGAATCTATAATATCAGCAGTTACGTACGCTGAGCGACCCGTCAACTTAAACTGGAATCCAAAATCAGCCGTTTTTACTTTAGAAGAATCTTTCATATTCTTTAAAAAGTCTATGTAATACTTTTCAAGGTTATTGCTAGAAATTTCAATTTTGGGTTCTTGATATTCCAAATACCATTCCGCATCTTCACTAATAATATTCTGTTCATTGCCTTTTTCGTACGCAAGCACATGCATTTTTACAAGAGATCCGCTAGGATACATCTTGTTCACCAAGCCATTCCACACTACATGGGCTTTGTATTCTTCTGGATGAACATAAACCACTGGCGACAGGGAATCCTTATACAAGGCCCCATCCACAGAAGAAACATCAACAGTAAAGGACGATGCCGTTTTGAATACCAGATGAACACTATCTTTTCCAAGAAGCCACTTCTTGGTCGTATTGTAAGCAGGAACCGTAAAATCGGGAACACTATCAATATGAACCTTTATACTATCCATCACAAAGCCAAGAGTCTCTGTAGAATCTGCGTTTGGCGAAGTTCCAAAATCTATTTTCCCATCAACAAATCGAACAACCAAAAAAGGATTCATACTTGTTGAATCGCCCCTATTCATAATGCCACTTGCATTTCCTGCGTATCTTACGTGCCAGGTACTGTCATCACTTTCCTGCCATATAGAAAGTCCCGTATCTGACGCTACGGCAGGCGTTCTAAACGGAGACAAAATCATGGAATCAAAAGACTTCTCCACTGCTTTTATATAAACAGAGGAATCTCTTGGCGAAGGAGCCTCTATGGTCGCATAAACAAACCATTTTGAGGTATCAGCAACATTCATAAGTTCTATAGACACGCTCTGCTCATTGCCCGCAACGTGTTTCTGGGTAGGTAAATTTACCACCAACTTCGGCTCACCAATTGAACTAGGAACAACATAATCGTCTACAATTACATTTCGCTCATTCGAAATCCATGCGCATGTATCGCAACTTCTTACAGAGAGTTTCAACACATAGTCATCTTTAGAAAGTTTAGCATCTGCAGTATTCCATACAGCCAAATCTCGTTCAGAAACAGAAAGACTTTTGTCAAAAACAAGATAACTCAATCCATCTTCATACCACATGGAGTCTTTTTTATTTCGCCAAGATAAACGGAATTCACCTACATTATCATTTCCATTCACATCTGGATTTGGTGCAATGCCCCTAACCAAAATTCGTCCACTATGGGGTGTAGGAGTACTATCTGGTAAAGTTATTTCTGGATAGCGATTTCCGACGCCCATAAAATTCATATTCTTGCCAAAATTACCCGCATGGTCATAACAACCCAAATAGACATACCAAAAACCATGACTTGTATCAATAACAGCAGACTTGATGTCAAAAATGAAATTCACGTCCGCTTTAACCTTTGTATTCGTTTCGGCGAATGGTCCAGTCCACGGCCCTTCCGCTTTATCCGTATTCACTTTTACAAAGCAACTTAAGTCAGAACGATTTCTAACATCATCCAGGGATTGACTCAAATAGCCTGTACCTTTCTTTAATTCAGCAACACTTCCATAAGCGACATCGCCTAATGTAACTCCACGAATTTGCGGAGCGCTACGATCTACGCGTAATTTTGAAATCAACTTTTTAGAAGAACTATTGCCGGCTTCATCGGTAACGGCCACTGTCAAGCTATAAACACCATTCCCTAATCTATTAACTTCAGGTTCTACAAATACAAAGCGTCTATTATTTTGCGTCATTGAATCATTTAACAAATAACGAATCTTTTTAACATTGCCATTGTCAATAGAATCCGCAAAAGTCAATTCCGCTACAATATTTTCAGAGGTCCTGCCAAATAAATTCTCATCTACATCAAACGAAATTCTTAGCGTATCCAAGGCGTTCAGAACATAATCCGCACCGTCATTTTGTTTTGTGAAAGCCGGAAGAGCCGCATCGTGAAAGCTCAATACCGAAACAGAATCATTTAAAATCTGCGGAGCAGCGTTATCCACAAGAATTTGTTTATGTATTACAGTGCCATTAATTCCATCCACAAAAGAAGCACCCGTCAGAACCTCCCGCCAAGCGGAATCACTGGAAATTTTTGCAATAGCGTTCTTCATCGCTTTGCTTGGATTCGAAAAATCATACGCCTGCACATATAAATCAGCAATGCCACTCCAAGAAACGTTCTTTCCGTTCCATCCAATTTCATAGAATCGTTCATTTACATTCTCTTTTTGCAGAAGCATTATCGTATCTTTCGCATTTTTTCGCACGATAAATCCACGAATGTTACGAAGAGCGCGTTCATCAACAGAATCTTTTGCAACTACATAAGCTATGCCATTTTCCTTTTTTGAAGAAACCACATACGGAGAAAGAGTGGTATCAAATTCCAAAATAGGCTTAGAGGTATCTCCCCACACAATAGTTTGCGGCGTGTATTTCACCTCTTGGCTTCCTATGGAATTATCCGCCTTCAAAGTCTTTACGCTATACGCAAGATTCCACTTAAGCGTGTATGTACTATTTTGCAAGGGATGTTGTTTCCATATCGAGGTCAAATCCGCCCAATATCTGTAACGGTGACCCGAACCAGGCACACTATCTACTTGGACATTAATTGTAGAATCAACAAAATCAGGACCAACGACCGTTATCCGATGTTCATGCGTATCTGCTCCATATCCCAAATCATTAGCATAAAAATCAACGGTATCCATTCTAGACACCTTTTCAAAGGATTTTGGCCACCCCTCCTCCAATAAATAATCAACTGCTTGGAAAAGGAAC
The DNA here is from genome assembly GCF_023373925.1 of Fibrobacter sp. HC4. Lineage (NCBI taxonomy): Bacteria > Pseudomonadati > Fibrobacterota > Fibrobacteria > Fibrobacterales > Fibrobacteraceae > Fibrobacter > Fibrobacter sp. HC4. Next base: position 12,151 of record NZ_JALCZV010000036.1, read on the forward strand.
GTAATGCGTTGATTATTGGCGTAACCAACCTTGTTCACAACATAAATGCTAATGTTATTAGCGCCATCTTCTTGAATTGCACTAAGCAATATACTATCTTTCCCCGTAGTCTTGTCCTTATTTAAAATCTCCTTCGGGCGAAATACAAAAAAACCATCTTTTGTTACTGGGGATTTGGACAACGTCCCTATAGGCTTCGTTTCCCATTTATTGTCGACTCCACGGTAAATATTCCACAAATTACCATCTCGTTCATAAGCAATCTGCATTCTCGCATTAAAGTCAAACTTAATCAAGCGCAATTCATCCGGCTGAAAATCGTCTACTATAAAACGATATTCCTGAATAAAATCTCTAACAATAAACCCATCTAACGCAGCATACCTTTCCGCATCCTTTATCATCACGGCATTACTATTAGTCAAAGAATTTCGGCTTATTTCAGAAAATTCCGATGCCGGGAACAGGTAATCATAAGAAGATCCATCCTTCGAAATGTCTAAGTAATTATTAACATCACCAAAAGTTTTATACAAAGCAAGAGGGACAATAGAATCGGCAGAGCCACTGCTTTTGCGAACCGTTTGCAAAGAAACAATGGGCGTTCCAAACAGCATACTTTCCATATCAGAAGATTCTATATCTTTTGACGTTCCATTATGATCACGCCAGGAGCTATATTTATTTTTTCGGTTTATAGACTGTTCTACGGCAATATACTTGGCATTTTTTAACGAACCAATCATCTTCATAGCATTCTCAATATCCGAGGAAACCTTCGCTATAAGAGCTACATTCGCCATAAACTGTCCGGCACGGCAAGCCTTTCCCGCTCCAGGATTAGCCGTTTCTGCAATTACACAAGCAATTTTCAAGCCATCGTCAATATTTCCCCTAAGTTCTTCTAACTTACCGACTTCCGAAACACGGTCCATATAACTGTTTAAATCCGTGAATTTGCTTTTATTGGATTGAACAAAATCACTCAGGGAATATCCTATACGCGATACACTAGATTCCTTAAAAGCCTGAACATTTTTTCCAATAGCACTTATGGCAGAGACATCAAATGTTCCTTCTTCGAAAAAATTTATTGCATAATTGGAAAGATTATTTGAAACAACCTCCATGCCCTTCTTCATATCTTCTTTTACAGACTTAAGTTTGTCATTAAGTTCCGCTATTTTTTCCGAATATTCATCAATAAAGGTAGAGAACAGCTCTGACTTGTATTTTTCGGGCAAATATTTATTAGCAATGCTAATAACCTTCATTACAGAACTTGACAAGTTTTCTTTATTGAACTTCAACTTACTCAAGGTTGAAACATCCTGAATACATTCCGCTATTTCACCAGCAGGTACTTTATACTTGTTCGCTATATCACTCGCAGTCTGCAATGCACTTGCAGCAAGGTCACTTTTCATGGCTTCGGAGATTATATTTTCAATTTCTGCTTTAGCCTCGTCCTTAATATTGTCCACCTTAGCAGCCACAGCTTCCGTCAAGACTTTCTGTATTTTCTCTTTGCTTACGTGATTCTTTGCCTGATCAGCAAAATCCGCTAAAGTACGTCGTCCATTTCCAATTGTAGGAAGGCCATAGGAATAAATATTGTTATATGCGGGGTGATCAAAAACATTCATTTTAGAATAGGAATTCAATAACTGAGTACTGCCAACATAATTTTTCAACTCAAGTCTCTTTTCCTGAGCCTTCTGTTTCACCTCATTATAGGCATCATCATTCAGGTCCAAATCCTGAGCCAAATAAAGCATGGACTTGTAGGTTTTGTCGGCATCTTCAAAATAACTTGAAAAGTTTTTCTTTATATCACCTGCATTCTGGGCCATTCCAAGAACAGCTTCCTTTAAAAGCGACATCATCAAATTTTCTAGAGCATCACTGCCGCCAACCAGATACACAGCCAACGCAAGCGGAATAACATCACTATAATCGGATACAGACTTCGCCTTATTCAAGACACTAGAGCCATTCAATAAAGTTTGGTCCGCAAACCCGGACCCCTCATGTGGAGTATTGAAGAACAATACGTTATCGATTTCTCCTTGATATTCCTTACTTTGGATATACTCGCGTGCAGCAAGACCCGCAACACCTTCGGCAATGATTACAAATTTATTGGGAACTTTCTTAGAAGCTGAATTTTTCCCATTCTGGGACCACTGATTCAGGGCCTTACTAAAAACAGAATTTGCCCCCTTAAAAAGCACATCTACCGCTTCGGAAGGGTCCAAGGAACCATCATAAGAATGGCAATAAAAAGCCGTAAAGAACAACAGGAGGGATATTGCTTTGTTCGTTTTTTCTCCGAGAAAAACAACCGCTAAAATTTAGAACTTGCAAATCTTGCGTTTTTGTGTTTTTTCTTACATTTTCACAAATGATTCCGAAAGCACCCGTTTTTTCACTTTATCTGCAAAAATTCTATTCTGCATTACCTATATTTGTTCACATGAAATCAAAGTTCATTCTTTTTACGGTGTTTGTTTCCTTGCTTTGCGCGTGTTCCGAAGATAGCCCTTCGGAGCCTAAGGACACTTTTGACGCAAGCATCGTCTGCCCTGAAAGTCAAAGGGGGACGTTCACCGACGAACGTGATGGCCAGGTGTACAAGTATACCACCATCGGCAACCAAGTGTGGATGGCCGAAAACCTTAATTTTGACAATGGTTCTCCCTGCGCCAAGGAATCCTGTTCAGAAAAAGGTCGAGAATACACCCCGATGGA
>NZ_JALCZV010000037.1:0-14887 GCF_023373925.1 Fibrobacter sp. HC4
CGAACAACAAGATAAAGCTACTGATACGGACTGCCTATGGCTTCAGGAACATGAACAACATGCTGTCGCTGATAATGTTGAGCTGTTCCTATGTAGATGTAAAGATAGCCTACGAATGGGAATCGGAATCGAGAGAATCATCTAGCAAGGCTGCCTAAATGCTTCCACACATGTTGATGATGCCTCGAATTAAAGTGCAGATGACCCCTTAAAAAATCATCGCGATACGATTCACAACTGAAAAACTTGAATAAACCTCTACACATTTTAATCTCCATAGAGTGTTATTGGATATGGGATTACCGCAGATTAATCGGTCCATATATTTTCCCAAATCCACGCATTCTCATCAATTTTGCTTCATACTCTTGAAGAGTTTTTTTGGTTTGATCTCCAATCCATTCATATAATTGTCCAGCAGAAATGTTCATTCCAAGACTGATGATTTGTTCCGCCGTTGCAAAACGGAATGTATCATCTTCTCGGCTAAGAAGATTTTTCAAATCCAGTTCCTGTTCTCGTGTGGGAATTAATTCAACAACATCAAAAAGTTGCATCTCATAAATTTGAAAGTGTTCTTCAAATCTTAAATCAGACATAAACCGACCACAGTAGCGATAAGATATTTGATTCCATCTAACGATGCCCTTTTCAATCATTTCCTCTCGGAATTCACGACTAACATCATCAATTCGTTCTCTGGAAGCATTCTTGCTATTGAATCTTCTAACAAATTTACGAAGATACTTGTTCTCTATCCGAAGTCTATAATCATCCTTTGAGGATTTATCAATTGGAATTTTATCATCATCCATAATGTGAAATAAATTCTTTAGCTTCATTTTTTCATCATCCCGAAACTTGTACACCCCTCCCACTGGCTGGAACTTACCCGTATTCCGCGAATTCTGAACAAGTAAATATTTATTATCTATTTTAATACGATAAAGATATGCAAAGGAAATTCGGACAATGGTGTCATCCTTGATAAAGCCGCCACGTTTTAATTTTCTTTGAGATGATTTCCAATTTGTGGTATCAAAAAGATCCTCAAATGCTAGCCATGCATTCCTAACAAATATCGATAATAATGCTCCTGCTATAGCAGATCCCACTGCACAATTACAGTTTTTAGCGATAACAATCCCAGAAGCCATTAGAACTATTAGGACAATCCACAAAAAAAACATTACTCTATTTTTCGTCATATCTATCACCTCTAGCCTATTGGAATTTTGATTTGTTGTCTCGCAACGCAAACATTATCTTTAATAATATAACATTCTATATAATGATTTCCGTAGAACAGTGTATTTTCCGTTATAGAATAGCCTCTCTCTAGAATTTGACCTCTAATATCATTTCTTCTTTGTGCTTCTGGTCCAACATTTTTTACTTTCCATAATACCTTATATGCTCCAGGAACATTTGTAGACGCAATTGAACAATGAACAGAAAAGTTATGCGGAATAAACCTTTTGACTTTTGTTAAAAAAGAACTAAGCGGTGTATTTGCCCTCCAGCCATCACCACTGATAGTACAATTCAACATTATATGATATCGGCATCTTACAGGATAGATATCCTCAATAAACTCCTCTGTTTCATTATACGAACGAACAGCCGATTTTTGAACTGTCGCCACTGAATAGCCAGTCGATTCAAGAACAACCTGTTTGCTCCAATACTCATGATTAAAAAAGCCATACCACGCCTGCAACGCATCACACTCAGAGCAATCATCCTTAAAAAGAACATCCAAATCCTCAATTTTACTCTTGAGACGATTTTTCCAATTTATCAATTTCTGAATATCAGACTGCCTTGGAGTTAAGTTTCTTCCATTATCAACAGGAGCAAGTACTGATGTATCAACATCAAGCCTTTCTATTATCATTTTCATCGTGTGGTAGAAAAGCTCATCTATACGTTCATAATCCATTTGTAACATTTCATCACAGAGAACCATCTGAAGCAAACCACTTGGCATGTTCACCCATGAGTCTCTCGAATTGCAAAACATCTTTGACAGTCTAACAACCTGCCTAAGTTTTCCATCAGAATTGTTATTCTTTTTTTTGAACCAATCCGTAAGCCCCTTTAGTTCTCTATTAGACCAATCCTCTCCGGCATGCTCATATTTCCAGCAACAATTAAATTTATCCCATGTTTGTCGATATACAGCAAAGTCAATATGATATCCATCAACATACTTAACTCGGACGCAACTTGTTTTTACCTCTGGATCAGCATTAAACAACCTTGTCTTTCTCTTAAGGGCGTTTGCAATCATATTTCTTGTTGCTTGAGCCCCTTTTTCACCAAGAGCTGAATGGTTTAAAACTATAGCAACGTCAATGTCGTAGTCGTTATCTTCATTCTGAACAACTGTTGACATCGCAACGCTTCCTTGAACACAGGTTTCAACTACATTATAAGATGTTTTATTTTCCTCGTTATACTCTACGAGTCCATCCTTCAATCTCTGAATATTGAGATCTTTCTTTGCATAGAGTTCATTCTGATTGTTCTGTGAAAGAACCACAAAGGAATTGTAGAACGCATTGAATTTACCAGACATATCATACATTTTCACCACGTCCTTCCCTAAATATTTGGTTTTGTATTTTTGATAGCGGATTTATGAACGATTACATCCATTACCGAACATATTAAAATATATTCTTTTTTTTGTACTAAATGATATACTTTGGTAACGTATGTTTTCTTTCGCAAATTCCACTAAGGGGTCGCGACCACTAAAATCGACGAAGCCGGACTCAAGGACGACCTGAATACACTCATCCGAGGCACTATCGGGACAGCCATTATCGAACGCTACAAGCGCAGGGAATCGTCCGTCGAGGAGTCGCTTATCGAAATGTACCTTGCCGGGGTATCCGTACGTCGCGTAGAGGACGTTACAGAGCTCCTGTGGGGCTCCAGGGTCAGCGCATCAACCGTAAGCAGCCTTAACCAGAAGGTGTACGAGAAGATCGAAGATTGGCGTAACAGACCGATTACCGGCGAATATCCCTATGTGTTCGTGGACGGAATCTACCTCAAGCGCAGCTGGGGCGGAGAAATGACCAGCGTCTCGGTACTTGTCGCCATCGGTGTCGCCGAGGACGGCTATCGCGAGATTCTCGGGGCCTGCGAGGGTGCGAGCGAGAGCAAGGAATGCTGGCGAAGTTTCCTTGTAAGCCTCAAGGAACGAGGCCTGAAGGGTGTCAGGCTCTTCACGTCGGACAAGCACCTTGGTTTCCTGGAATCAGCCTCGGAGGTCTTTCCCGACGCCAAGTGGCAACGCTGTACGGTCCACTTTTTCAGGAACCTGATGACCAAGATTCCACGCAACAAGCTGGCCGCTGTCATGCCGCTGCTGAAGGCGACCTATGCCCAGGAAGACAAGGAAGCGACTCTAAAGAAGGTTATCGATGTGGAACAGAAACTGCGGGACATGGGGCTGAAATCGGCTGCGGATCTCTATGCCAAGGGAGTCAGGGAAACCTTGACCTACCTGGACTTTCCCCACGAACATTGGCGTAGCATCAGGACCAACAACATACTTGAACGTCTCAACCGTGAAATCCGTCGCAGAACGCGGGTAGTAGGCTGCTTCCCGGATGGTGAATCGGCCTTGATGTTGGTCTGTGCAAGGCTAAGATACGTCGCATCAAAGGACTGGGGCACCAAGCGATACCTGAACATGTAACACCTCTATGAACTTGAAAACCAAAGGGAAATCGAAAGCGAAATTAAAAAGGCCAGGTCGAACCTAGCCTAAATCTGATGTCGGAACAAACTATTTTTGCGAAAAACCCTTGACACTACCGATACGTCGCGTCAAAGGACTGGGGGATCAAGCGATACTTGAATATGAAACACCTCTATGAACTTGAAAATTAGAGGGAAATCGAAAGCGAAATGAAAAAGGCTAGATCGAACCTAGCCTAGAATCTGATGTTGGAACAAACTATTTTTGCGAAAAACCCTTGACACCACCATCAGCATCCCTTTTTTACTAAACATTACTTGTACTATTTTTTCATTTTCATAATTTTCATCAAAAAAGATATCGAATACAAATTGCTTTTAAAGATTATTTGTAAAATAAAATACAATAAAGCAGACAAGGGTATCGCAACAGCCAATCGAATGTACAGAGACCCTACAGCAGCCTTTGTCAAAGAACAAACCACGACAACAATTACAGAACCTAAAATTGTCAATACAAAATTCTTCTTTTCTACAACTAGTTTCAAGCTCTTTCGACTTTCTTTAAAAGACAAGACAACAACAATCACTTCAGATATTAGCGTAGTTATTGCCGCGCCTAGAATACCCAACTTCGGAATCATTATGAAATTCAAGCCAACATTTGCCACAGCAGACACAATCGTTATAAACAAAAACTGTTTTTCCTGACGATTGGGAACAAGAACTGCATTGCAAAAATAACCCGCAAGAACGGCAATTAACAACGCAATTGACAAAACTTGAAGAGATAAAGCACCAGACTCGTATTCAACACCACCAATCAGCTGAATCGTTTCATTTCCGAATATAAACAACCCCACAGCAAAGGGAACTGTTATAGAAAAAAGATAATCAAAAAGGCGAGACGAAAAAGTATTATATTTTTCAACTTCTTTTGCTCCTAAATAATACACTATACGAGGAATCGCTACAGCAGTCAAAGCATAAATCACACTTTTTGAAAGTATGTATATCTTTGAAGCCAATGTATACACCCCAACATCATAATCATTTTTAAAAACACCAACCATAGTCACATCGGACTGAATGTAAATAGTCGTCGCAATTTGACCACAAAATAAGATCAAAATCGGTTTCAAATGTTTCTTTAAATTAGAATTAAAGGAAAAACAAATTGGAGCAAATTTTCGCGTATAAAACAGATTCACCACATACCCAAAAGCCATCGTAAAAGTATATATACCTGCATATATGGTGTAATGTTCTGGTTTATCAATCAATACAAAAACCATAACTACCCCTACAACCTGGATAGCAATATACCTTAACGTGATATACAAAAAATCTTCATATATAACGTTCAAATAATCTCTGCCCAAAATAGTTGCAGGAACAGCCAAACTCATTATATAAATAAGAACATCATACTCATTCAACTTAGGAATAAAAAACATTATCCCTACAAGTCCCAAAATCGCAATAACTCCAGAAATGATATTTATGGAAAATACTTCTGATATAAATTGAGAGAGGGCCATTCGATTATCCCTTATTCGAGCCCCTTCACGAACGGCATAGGTACTGACACCAAGCATTGCTGCTAGAATTACATAACTAATTATAGAATTAGCGAAGCTAAACTTTCCAAAATTTTCGGCACCAAGAACTCTAGTCAAATACGGAAAAATCAACAGAGGTATAAGAATATGGCAACACCTCTGAAAAACATTTAGCAATCCATTTATTTTTACGGATTTTTTCATGCAAAATTCCTAGTATCTGTTTCCAACAATCATCAGCAAGTTTTTCAGCTTCTTCTTATAACCTACGTTATCAAAAAACATATACTTAAGCAACTTCAATTTGAGTGTTACACATTCACGATAGCCAACAGACATCCTCAGTACATTCAATTTATCAGGTTGTATAAAACAGCCCGCATTTTCAGCAATGAACTTACGCATCGCAAATCCCGCCTGCCCATTAAAATTCTTCCATTTCTTTTGAATTCTTGATAGCAATGAAGAATTTTTATTTTTACTTCCACTCACATTTTTTCCATGCTGACGATATAAAAGTAATTGACAATCATCTCTATAAAAAGTTCCTACAAAAGGTGTCAATACACTCAAAAAATTATCATGAGCAAAAACAAAATTTTTCAAATCAATTTTTTTTAGAATTCCATTCAGTGCATCATTCCAAACATATGTACAGCCCAAGCCAAACAACTGATATTCTAGAGCTTCATCTACCCCCATCACACCAAAACGGATGGAATCAGTAACCGTACCAAAACCATCCAATTGTTTCAAATCAGCATCAACATATTTCGGTTGCGAGCAGTAAGCAACTGGACCTGATTGCGCTTTGATTTTTTCACAAGCCGTTTGTAATTTATTATCGAGCCAAACATCATCCTGGTCACAAAAAGCATAAAAATCAGCCTTTTCATCCACTTCAGAAATAAGCTGCATAAAACTCTTTCCAAAGCCAACATTTTTTCCATGAATCACAGTAATGCGATCATGATTTTTGAAATTATCAAGATATGCAGATTCAAATTCATTCGACCCATCATTTCGAACGAATACATGAACATCCACTCCCTTTTGGTTCAGTAAAGACTCAATTTGTTCATTAAAATATTTTGAACCATTGTAATAAGACAAATAAACATTAACTTTCATCGCAAAACCCCAGTTTCATTATCTAGGAACCAAACACCATCTTTTAATACAGGGTCAAGAATTTCATTCATAGGATTATATATACCAAGAATAAAAAAGCCCCATAAACAAGCAATAACAATTAACCCAGCAAATAAAAAAATCTTTCCTAGTGCATCATTTTTTAACTCTCTAAAAACAACCATAAAAGCAAGTACTGATGCAACGTATGCATTCCTTAAAATCCGATAATAATTCATATTCATCATAACAAATGGAACTACTACATAGGAACAAGCCATCAACCCTATTATATTTTTCACAAAAATGTCGTCCTTAGGAATAAGAAAGACCCTTTTTTTCAAAAAACACAAAAAAATCAACGTAACACTATGGACGAACGTTGGATATAAAAAGCCAAATTTGCCAGATGTCGAATAATTTGCAATACGAGAGTCTGATGAACTTAAAAAAAACGTCAATACATCATTCATAAAAAGAATTCGATTCCCATTTAGGAACGTTAACATACACAAAACAAGTGATACACCAACAACCCATCCTAGCACCACATTTTTTTTATTTTCATTCACATACATAACACTCAACAACAAATAGAAGTAAAATGCTGAATGAATCTGGCTTAGCAACAAAACAATAACGACAAACAACATTGCGCTGCGTATGTTGCCAAGCAAATGAACAGCAAATAAAAGTACATATAAACAAATTGAATTCCTAAATTGAATAGAATCCATAAATAAAATTACCGGCATAAAGAATAACAATACAGAAGACACTTTGATGTCGGCTTTTTTTATTGCAGCAATACAGCACCCCCCACATACGAGCACCATAATTTCTCTAAATTGAAAAAAATTTAGTCCTACATCATAAGATAACGAGCTCAACCAGCTATACAAGGTTTCTCTTGAAGAATCATGAGAAACAGCGCCGATATAACTATATTGGTAGTTTCTCATATCATCATGAGTACGATTGCTAACTATCAAAACATAAGTACATGCAATCAGCAAATACTCAACAAATTTTTCAACAAAAAACAATACATCTTTTCGTTTATTTATAGAATCCTCAACCCTTATCGGGAACAAGGTTATAACAAAACAAACAATTATCGCAAAAATCCACAGAAAAAAAAACATAGAAAAACTACTTAATCATTGCGTATATACCGATCAACCAATATAAATGTCGTTTCAAAACAAACAACATAAATTTCGCTTTTAATGAATTTTTAAAAAAAGCTTTTTCAATAGCTTCCCTATATAAAGGATGATTCAAATTGAATCGTAAATCTTGAGAAAAAACAAAAAAATTTTTCTTTTCATAAAAGCGAGATACAGCCACAGTAAATATATCATGAACAATCTTTCGATATGATTGTTGACGAAAATCACCATAATCAATGTCAACTCTAGACTTGATATGAGAATCTAATACTTCGGGACAACTCCAATTATAAGCCTTCCTACATCTAGTCACAGAAGATGTATTATATCTATAAAAATATAGACAATCCGACATAATAAACAATGATTCAGAATTATAAATGCAAGCAATAGAACAAGCGAAATCCTCGCCAAAGACTGCATTTGTGTTTGACAACATATTTTGCAAAAAAAGTTCACGTCTAAAGGACTTTCCCCATAAGGAAGGAGAAAAATAGTTGCCACGCACCCCCTGAATCAAATTTGGATAAATAGATTTTTCGATTTGTTCTTTAGAATATAAGCCTGGCGCACAAGAAACACTTTTATAAAATAAGCCCTTGGGTGTTTCCCGAATCATTCCCCAACAAATAATATCCGGTTGATAAGTTCTTATAGAGGTCGCTATCTTAGATAGAGAATTTTCTACAATCCAGTCGTCAGCATCAACAAAAACAAGATATTTTCCACGAGCAGCATGCACCGCAGTTGCTCTAGCAGATGAAGCTCCCTCATTTTCTTTATGAATCACTTTAATTTTAGAACTTTTTAAAGCATATGAATCACAAATTTCCGGGGTTTCATCAGCAGACCCATCATCAACGACAACAACTTCATAATCCAGAAACGATTGAGCAAGAATATGGTCAAAGCACTCTTTTATATACGAAGACGCATTGAATGCAGGAATTATGATTGATATCAAAGGGGTTACATCACTCATACAAACGTCTCATTTCAGCAACAACATTATCACTAGAAAATCGTTCAACAATTCTTTTATTTCCTTCGCCGATTTTCTTTTTTAATTCAGAATTTTCACTCAAAACATCCAAGTATTCGCATACTTTATTTACATCACACGGAGCACATTTATACCCAGTCACACCATTTTCACTATAATCGTTTATTCCATGAACATTTGACGATATAAGAGGTAAGCCACAAGCCATAGCTTCTAACGCAGCCATACCCAGCCCTTCTCTTCGGGACATAAAACAAAAAACATCTGACGCATAAGCCAAATCCGGAATATCATTTCTATACCCCAAAAAATGTACCTTTTCCCCAATTCCAAGATTAACAGCCAAACGATGTAAATTTTCTTTCAAACATCCAACACCAGCAATCATGTAATGGACATTTTTTTGTTTCATACAAGCCATGGCTCGAATTACGGTCTGATGATTTTTATTGGCATTTAACTCACCAACGGATAATAACAAGAAACAATCTAGAGGCATTCCTAGTAAAGACCGAGTTTCATTTCGATCACATTTCACATTCCTAAATTTGTCTAAATTCAATCCTACTCCAGGAACATGACAAACCTTCTTAGCAGGCATATTCTTCTTAGCAAATTCATAATCTTCATGATTGATTGTTATCAAGACATCTGTCCAGCGAGCGCAAATTTTTTCAACAGGATAGAACATTAGCCAATTCTTCAGAGGAGCTCCCTTAAAGAAATGGAACCCATGCGCCGTATAAAAAACTTTGGTTCCCTGTTTACGTACTTTTCGACAAGCAAGACGCGTAATCATAGCGGCATTTGGTGTATGGCAATGAACTATATCATAGCCCTCACTTTCGACCAAACGTTTCAACTTTTTATACGCGGCAATGTTGTTTTTGCTAAAGGGTGAACGAGAAAACGGGATTTCATGGATTTTACACCCAAGTTCATTATAGATTGGATTAACCGGTTTTAAAGCAGAAGAACAAGCGAGTTCAACAGAATGACCTTCATTCAGCAGCATTTTTATATGCTCAATGAAAAAGGTCATTGTATTGGAAATTGTTGTCACATATAAAATTTTCATACTGTTACTTCTTCGGCAGATATTCGATGTAGTAATACCCATTATCAAGGGTATTCAAAATTTTCACTTCATTAACAGCTTTTGAGGACGCCATTGAAGCATAGTTCTCTGGGGAAATAGTCCCAAACATTCGAATAGGCAAAGCAAGAGCAACATCGGTCGACGCTTTTCCCATTAGTTTAGCAATACCCCTTCCCTGCCAGCGATGGTCCACAATCTTTCCTCTAAAACTCTTCCCGTTCACAAAGCTGCGCAAGAAGAAGTAGCCAACAATGGTATCTCCGCTCAGCACCAAGAAAGTTATAAAGGCCTGGTTACGGATGATTTTTTTCAGGGATTTTTCATCAAAGGCGTGGGGTTTAAAGAACTTGAAGGCTTCTTCGGGCTGTTCTTCAAAGAATTTGGCCAGATTAGGGGCGTCGGCCTCGGTTGCAAGACGAACGGTAAAATCAGTAGAATGGCGGTTGAGGATTTCAGGGATCTGGTTCAAGCCCTTTCTACATCGAAGGGCGAAGCACTGGGCATTCCCCCACTCCACGAGGTTCCAAACCGGCTTTAAACGATCTTTTATAAAATGGGCAGCTTCGTAAAGCACATCAAACCTCTCCGCAAACGATTTGTAGAAAACGTATACGAAAGTTAATAAAATGTAAACCTTACGTCCACCCTCCCCCGCCAGAGACACCCATATTGGGGTACAATACGAAAAAAGACCCGCCAGAGCGGGTCTTTTCCACAAAAAAACGTTTATAGCTTAATGAGCACCATAAAGTCCACGATCAATTTTGGCACAGTCCTTTTTATAACGTTCATAAGCATCGCTTCCCGTGAATTCTTCATTGAACTTAGGCTCGAAAGTCCACCTCATATGAGCATAATACTTATTTATCATACCCGAGTCGGTACTCTCTACAATAGAAGCAATCAAGTGCGACCAATGAGCACATTTTTCTACAGAATCCGAATCCATCTTTTTTAACAGTATGTCAGAATATCCCAAAATTCGGTTAATCAGTTTTTTTGCGAGATCTTCATCATAAACCTTCTTCCAGGCATCAAAGACATCGTCTATGGTTTCAGCGGGAATCGAATGTAAGATGTATTCAAATTCCACATTATCAATTATGCATTCATCGGACTTTTCGTCAACGAGATTATACAAAAGAGACGCGCATATGCAGATATTGTCATGAACCCGCTTCGTGTCCAACAATTTCATAACATAAGCAATATGGCCCTTCGCCAAATAACATAACAAGGAAGAATGTCTGTAGTACACGCGATAGGGAGCGCCTAAATACAAGCCTATCACGTAGGAACACTTATCAGCATTAAAGAATTGTATCACACGCGCATCAAAAACGCCCGTCCCCAAATAATGATCATACATGATATCAGGAACAAACTGATGATTCTTTGACATGTATTCTACAAATGACCTAAAAGTAGAAACCGAAACAAATGTAGTTTCAAAAATAAATCCTACAAAATTTCGTAAAGAATCTTTGTCAATGCTTTTTTGATACTTGAACATTCCAAGTTCATTATACCCATCCTTCACAGAATCTTTCATGAACTTTATAAAATTGTCATTCCCATCCAATAAATCATATGCAATAATCAAATTATTCCATGAAAAAGCCAATTTGTAAAAAAGCAAAAGTTTTTCGCAAATCATACACGCACGATCGCGTTTTGAAGTAGTCCAACCATCCACTCTAGCGATCAAAGTTGAATAAAAATCAGACAGATGAATAGTAAAAGACTCTATTGCCTTCAAAAAAAGACTAAGAAGTTCACCTTCTAAATACGGCGAAAACAATACGGCTAATAGAACATCATTCCGTTCATTGAATCTATTCCGTGAACGTTTCAGCATATACAAAGCTAAAACATCAGCACTGCCTTTTTTTACTAAGTGCTGATAAGAATCAACACTATTCAAGAGCCAACTAAATGTATAACCATCATTTTCATTGAATGTTTCGCAACAGAAGTCAAGATTCGCTTCATTGACTTCAAACAGATTATTTCCCAACAGATTTCGTTTATTCGCAAATTCAAGTTTCCGTACATCCTCAAATGGGACTTTCAGATACTCAAAAAAGTCCAAGAATTTTTCGTTATACCGAGAACTACCAAAAATTCTATTTGCAACAGAAGTTTTCTTTAGATAATCCCGGAAATACTGACGTTTTTCATCTTCAATATCCCCCTTTTGAATAACAAATTCAACAAAATCAATGAAAGCTTCGTTCGGCATTTATTGTTCTCCAAAAAGGTCAGAAAGTGTATTTTCGTCTATATTTTCCCAAACAGCGGTAAAGAGAATCGTCTTTAAATTTGGGTTAATAATGTCGTTCCCAATGACACATACATCATTATCATCAATGATAAAACCTCGATTACCCATCATAAAGTCAAGGTGTAGCACAAAAACTTCAAAGAAAGGGGAATTAGAACGTTCCGCTTTTCTCATTGCCAAAACAAGTTTTTTGACAATATCATTCCTTTTAGGATTATTATCATATTGCCAAGAATACAATTCATAGGCAACCATTTTATAATTTAACACACTAACAAAAGACCACTGGTGGTCCATAATTTTATGCTCAACCAGATGCGGCTTGTGCACGTCAATGCGAAATTCCGGCTTGCCATCAGCTTTTACAGTCATCAAGTATTTATAGTCGTCAATTCCTAAACCACCCAGGTACTTACGAGATGTATAAAATTCACAGTCCTCACCAATGTACCTGTTTTTCAGCATAGTAAAGAGAAGGCTTTCAGTACGATTCGTTTCAGCTTGCTTTAGGCGACGGACATCCTCTTCAGACAAAGCTTCCTTATCATCTGATATTTTAAGTTTAAGTTTCAAGCATTGCCACTTAATCCAACGTACACAATCTTTATCTTCACCTGTTTTTTCATCAAATACATCATGCAAAGATGTAGTTCTTGCAGTCTGATTGTACTTTTCAGCAATCACTCCGTCAGCAGACTCTTCCAATTGACCATACTTGTATTTCTGGACAATACGCCACAAGATTCCCTTATGGCGATGAAAGTCCTCAAAATCCTTGGGGTAATAATTCTTATAGACAATCATCGCAAATATATTCTGTTCAACATTAACAGCGACTTCGCCCTTTAAATCATCAATCAGCTGCTGACGATAGATAATGAATTCATTAATAAAATCCTTGACCATCCTATTGTCGTTAATAAAGCGACCAAATTCATAAATAAAGTCACGGGTTAGATTTTTCAATTCCGGATATTTATTCGAGTTATTTTGCAAATTCAAAATGAAGTCCGCACAAGAATCCATATTCACCGAAGAAACAACCGGGACAATAATGTCAAAAAATTTCGTTCGCTGATACTTTGAAAACAGGTTTTCTTTAACCATATACACGAACTTGATTTTATTTTTCAACTTCGGACAATTGTTCAGGATTTCGTTGAGTTCTCTAAGCTTAACAAAAATCTGGTTAGAAGCAAACCTATCAATATCTTCGAATACAACAATCCGTTTCTTTGTTTGTTCAAAGAAATAAACTATAGATGCATAATTTTGATTAATCAGCGAGCCATTCACTTGATCAAACGATACAGACAAATCTTTTACCGTAAATACATTGACATGAACATTTTCAGATTTCTTAAGGAATTGGTAAAAGTAAAATGCCATTGAAATAGTTATCAAAATACTATCAATCCAGTAGAACCATTCTAAAATGGGTACTCTGAAAAATCTTTCAAGTTTTCTAATTTCAAATAAACCTATGACATTTTGACTCAAATATTGGTGAATAACAAAAGATAAAGAAACGGCAATCGCTATTGTAATCAACCAAATAAATAAATTGGTTTTTGTAGAAAATTTATATGAGCTGATTAAGGGAATATCCTCTCGCTCTACAGAAAAAAGAATCTGTTGCAAGATGGCCTTTTCAATTTGGAACTCTATCTTTTCGGAATCGTCATCTCCGCAATCATTTACATTACAGGCATTTACATTTGCATTTTGTTCTTTTTCGGTAGACGTATTTGTATTATTTACAACAACACAGTTACTATAGGCCTTTCCATTTTCAGAAACGTCGGCATGTTCGTCAAATTTTGCCAACGAAACTTTAAGAACTTTAGACTTGCACGGAAGCCAAATCTTATCAAAAATTCCCACAAGAAATCGTTGAATTTTCCATTTCGGCAAACGTTTGCTTTCATAGCTCAACCATAAAGACGACTTTCCAGCGCCATACGCACCAGAGATGGCCACATTGTGAACCAATGCATTTTGGGAATTCAAGGCGTAATCTAACGCCCCAAAAGATGTTTTACTATCAATATCGTTGACTGGAGTAAAATCAAAGAATCTGTTTCTATAACAATTGCCTCGCCTGCGCTCAAAAAAACTCTTCTTTTTACCGGATGTTTTAGCTTGGTCAGTCATTTCTTCAGTCCTACTACGATTTGATACAATTTCACCAATTTTTCTTTTAGAAAAAGCGATACATTTCTTAGCGAAAGACATAAGCGTCATCAAACAACAACCCAAGAGATATATAGGGCTTAGAAAACAGGCTAAAAGTAGTGTAAAAACCGACTTAAACGCATTCTTTACAAAATCTTTCATTTTCAATCTTTTTTAAAACAACAAAAGTTAATCTGCGTTTCACAGACTAACTTCCATTACACTAACAAACGGGGGTAAAAATAGTTTATCTTGTCATATAAAGATTGTTTTTAACCTACAAATTAGCTTACAAATTTATTTCAACAAAGTTTTTCTGGGGATAAACGGGTCAATTCGCACTATTTACCCGTTTTTTTTTGCAAACGAAGGCCTAAATTGCGGCCCTTGACTGCGTGAGGAGACGCGGTTTATATTAAGCGTAATAAGAACATACCCCCGTCGCAAAGAAGGCTTATATGACTCTCGAACAGGAACTGAACATTCGCTACAAGAAGGGACTTGAGAAAGGCCGGGCAGAAACACGGGGCGAAGAAAAGGTGGCTGTCGCGCGTAGGATGCTTGCTAAGGGAATGTCCATTGCGGAAATCGTTGAATTAACCGCCATTTCCGAAGCAGAAGTTCTTGGACTGCAGAAAGAAATGCAGTGATTTTGACATCTAGATCATTCAACTCCGCCTACGGCTGCGTTCAGGATGACACTCTGAAAAAGGCTGGTGGTTTTTGAACCATCAGCTTTTATTA
>NZ_JALCZV010000038.1:0-13412 GCF_023373925.1 Fibrobacter sp. HC4
TACGAATGGGAATCGGAATCGAGAGGATCATCTAGCAAGGCTGCCTAAATGCTTCCACACATGTTGATGATGCCTCAATATTTTACGGAAAATTACCTTTACGGAGATTTTGCATACTTTGAATTTGATGAATCGCACAACCTGACTAATGCCAAGAACGAAGATCTGTACGACGAAGGTGGTAATGATGTCATCCTCGGCAGCAGCAAGACGGACTTTATCTTTGGCGGTGCCGGCTCTGACCGCATCAAGGGTGGCGACGGAAATGATGAAATTCATGGCGGCAAGGGTAACGACGTTATTTACGGTGGTGCCGGCAATGATAAGATTTACGGTGAAGATGGCGTAGATGTCATCTTTGGTGATACTCCTGCAGATGAAGCGATGGTTATTGCGCGAGAAGACGATGCTGTGGGCGAATTGCCGTATGTATACATTGCTGAAGAAATTAAGAAGGATACTTCTGACTTGTTTGGCAGTGACACGGTGACAACCACAGATGCTGATGGCAATGTAAGTTCTGAAAGTGTCAATCGTATTGCCCTGTTCAATTTTGAGAATAGCTTTAAAACGGACGTGGCTTCCCTTAACGCACTGGCTCAAGTTGCAGTCTCCCTCTTTGACGCTCCTCAGGTTGATTTGAGCGCAACGCAAACAGCTGCAACAACCGGTGCCACTACGACAGGGACGACGGCTGCTACAGAAGCTGAAGGTACAGAACCTCAGGCAGAAGAAGAGCCGTCTACTCAAGTTACAAATGGTAGCGATGTAATCGAAGGCGGTAACGGTTCCGATATCATCTTTGGCGATGATGGGTCGAACACTTCTGAAGGTGGTAGTGACATTATCAGTGGCGGAGCCGATAATGACTTCATTGACGGCGATGGCGGAAACGATACCATCAACGGCGACTACGGTGAAGATATCATTTACGGTGGTGCCGGTAACGATACGCTTGACGGTGGTGCCGGAAACGATTTTGTGTTCGGTGATAACGGCTTGGCGGGTTACGTGAAGGACAATAACGGTGCTATAATTGGGGCGTCGGAACTGTTCAAGAACTCGTTCAGTGGCTCGGATGACGATAAAATTGCAAAGGCAAACCAGGACCTTATGTTTGGCTACGGCATAACTGCTTTTGCGAAAAACTTCGGAATCACGGCCGATGCCAAGTTCAATGGCGTAGGTGGCAACGACACTATTCTCGCTGGTAACGGCAATGACTTTGTTGACGGCCAGGGTGGTGACGATACCTACAAGATCCAGATTATGGGTGGTTCGAACCATGCCATTACCAACGTGATGGATTCCGGTACTGCCGACAAGGGTGATTCCATGACCATTGACGGTACAGTCGAGGCCGACGACATGCTGGTCCGTGCTTCTACGGCTGGACTCGGATTCGTGGCGAAGCTCCCGTCTAAAAAAGATGCGCAGATTGAACGCGTCAACTTCTGGAATGTCGGAGGCGGCGATACGGGCCTTGAAAATATCGCGATCAATACGGGTGCCGGTGACGATAAGATTGCTATCGATGGAACTTTGTCTACAATTTCCATTGATGCCGGTGCGGGTAACGACACCATAACTGTGGGGCAGCAGTTTGAATCTGAACGCAATACTGACAAGGACCATAGCAATGTGTTGCCGAATGATGCCTTTACGACTACCAAGACGACCCAGGGCTACTTGAGCGCAGGCGTACAACATTCGACATCGATTGTTGGTGGCGAAGGCAACGATACGTTTAACGTATTGCATAACGAGGCTGCCGTATCACTTTCTGGCGGCCTTGGTAACGACACCTTCAATGTTGCCATGTTCCAGAAAGTCAACAATGATGGAAGCAAGTCGATTGTTGAAAATGGTCCGGTAACGCTGATTGGTGGCGCTGGTGTAGACAAGATGAGCATTGTCGGCAGCGATGGTGATGATGACTTTGTCATTTCTCAGGGCCGTGTTCTCTGCAATGGCATAGATGTGCAGGCCGTAAGCATTGAGAACAAGAACGTTTACGGCGGTGACGGCGATGATTCGTTCTATGTGCTCGATACTGCCAAAGATGAAGTGACCAAGTTGTACGGCAATAAGGGCAACGACAGTTTCTACAATGGCGGTGTTGGAACGGCAAAAGAACCCGAGAACATTGGCAACAGTAAAAATGATGATTCAAATGCCATTGGGGTCTTGTTCTATAATGAAAATGCCGCAAATTACGATGATATTGACAATAGAATAGACACGGCGAAGAATACCCTTGATGAAGGGGCTGCTGCGAAGACTGTCTATAAGATTGCATTAAGTAAACAGCCGCAAGAAAACGAGGTTGTCTCTGTGACAATCTTTGCTCCGGGCGAGACTACCGAAAAACTCAACCGTGGCGACAGGGGCATTTGGCTTGTCGATGGCAATGGTAATTACTGCAAGTCCATTACCTATAAGTTTGCGAAGACGGCTGGAACTGGTGTGTTTGCCTGGAACGCTCTTGTCGATGTAAAGCTTGTTGCGATTGGCGATAGTGTTCGCGAAGGTAATGACTACTTCTCGTTATTGCATAATGTATCCTCGACGCAAACAAATGCCAAAATAAAGGATTGCAAGAATGCGCTGGTTTTCTTGAAAGGTATGTCTGGCGCAAGTTTGTTTGTACAGCAACAATATCATGTGGTGAATGCAACTGAATCTGCAAGCGGTTCTATTGCATTATCATTGATTGAAACTCCTATAACAGGCTCTATTGAATGTTGGTATGAAAAAGGTAGTGTTCGTCAAACTATTAGCACGTTTGCTGTGAACAATTCGAATTTGACAATTTCAGTAAGCCCAGCGGCGTTAGAAACTAATGGGTATATTTTTGTTAAATATAAAGTTGCAGGAGATGCTAATAAGGTTCAAAACATGTTTGCGATTACGCAAGAACATGTGCTTGCATCTCAAGAAATTGACGAAAGTAAAATACTATGGTACCTGCAGGCTTTGCCTGAAAAGCAAAATATCGACTGTTGGTATATGAAGGATGGTTCGCCTGTTCAAGTTCCTGAAACTTGTTTGGACAGGAATTCATCTAACAATGAATTGACTATTGATTTGAATAAGATGGGGGCTATTCCTGCTGTTGGAACGAGATTCTATATCAGTTATAAGTTTGAACATATGCTGGTAGTTAATGAAAGTGTCATCCAGATGAGTAATAGTACTGAAGGCATGACGGAGCTTCTAGCATTTGTTCCAGTAGATGAAGTTAATGGCGGATATGTTAATGAATCGTATTTAATTTGTGCTGAAAGTGAGATTAGAAATTATCCCCAATGCCGTTATTGTTACCGGACTGCCGGAACGCAGTTGATTATTTGCAGTGTGCGCTCTGATGGAACTGCTGGGCGACCTGTTCCGATGTATGGCAACATTGCATTCGCTTGGCAGTCTTTAGATAGTGAAAATGGAGAAAAACATTATCCATCTGTTGTCATTGAAGACGAAAAGGATTCGTTCGAAAACGTTTCTCCTGCTGATGTGATGAAGAATATTGCTCAAAATACCATCGAGAACATCAAGGGTGCCCTGTACGAAGACGGCATGGGCCGCGAAGCTGACCTTGGCATTGACGGCCCGTCGATGTTGCATTATGATGGTCTCGATGCGGATGGCAATCGTTTAACAACGTCAAATGACGAAAAGAACGTTATCTCGGAATCGGATCTTGCAGAACGAAAAGCTGCCGAAGAAGAAGCGGCCAAGTTCGATGAAGGCAACAGCAAGGATCGTATCTTTGTAAATAACCGCAAGAATAATCGTGCTGGCATCAAGAACGATATCGATGCCTTGAGCGAAATTGCGAAGTTCGATAATAGCATGATTGAAAAGGATGTCGACCCTGCATTGATTCTGCAAAAAACAGAAGATGTCGTAAAACAGGCCGATACGGAATGGCGTGACTCCGATGAGCATTCGTTGCGTTTTGAACATCAAGATGCTTCGTCTACTGCAACGAGTCAATTCAATCTCGCCAACATGGAATACGGCGAAATCAACCTTGGTTCGGGTGCCGATAAGGTTGATATCAACAAGACGATTTACCGTGAAGACGGGTTCCAGACATTTACGGTCGTGAATACCGGCGCTGGTAAGGATAACATCAATGTGCATAGTTACGCCAGAGAAAAATCTACTGTACTTGGCACATTGAGCGGCTTGACGAAGACTACGTATTCGGGTTCTTTGAAGAATGTGATTGCGTACAGTGTTTCGGGCTTCACGTTCAGTAATGGCGTTACCTCGGATAATCTGAAGGCAATCGTGGCCCAGAACAATGATAAGCTGGATCGTGGACTGCTTGCTCAGAACCGTGTGTTCTTGAATGTTGAATATTCCGACGGAACGATCCAGCGCCGCGAAGTGTTCCTTGAAGATAATGATGAAACGACGGTTACAACGCTTCTGCTCAAACGAGAACTGACTCCTGTTGCGCAGGATGTTTCGATTGTCGCGATGTATTTGGCCAATGGCTATGATGGTGACGGTCTGCTCGTCGTGAATGCCCAGGGCGGTGACGATACGATAAATGCCGTCGGCGATGTTGATGCCGATGGAAAATCCAAGGTGACCCGCGAAGGCATGGTCGTGATTGGTGGCGTTGGCAATGATACGATTGATGTCAATACCAATGTTATCGCCATTGGCGACCGTGGCCAGATTGTTTACGAGAACGAGAAGAGCGAAATCGTCACGCGTTTGGGTTCCTTGGATATTGAAAACTCTGAGACAGACGATGCGAAGCTGAATGCCGCTGATTACACGACTCCTGCGGATAAGACTGCGTCGAACTACTTCCAGACGGATGGCGTGGTGCGCGACGCCAAGTACATCCATTCTGTGAGTGAAACGGTCGGCGGCAACGATGTAATTACCGCTCATGGCGACAAAAATGTGGCTATTGGTGGAGCTGGTTCAGATGAAATTTATCTGAACGGCGAAAATAACGTTGCTGTCGGCGACAATGGTGAAGTCAAGTTTGCCGGTAGCGATGTGGTCAAGAATGCTTCTGGCGATGTGGTTGACCATGTTTATGGTGATTCATCCACGACTTACCTGAACTACGTGCAATCGACATCCGACGCGCACGGTGCAATAGACACGATTACGACCCAAAACGGCAAGAACGTTGTCATTGGCGGTACGGATTCCGACATGATTGCGACCGGCTCGGGTAACGATGTCATTGTCGGCGATGGTGGCGAGGTATACGTAGACCGCAATCGCGATGCACTTCTTGTAGACAACGTTGGCCGTAATGTTGACGGCAGCGCTGGTTCCGATGTTATTAAAACTAGCGGTGGCGACAATGTTATCTTGGGCGGCTTGAATACCAAGTCCCGTGATTTTGATTTCGTCAGGAATGCGGAATCTGGAAAATTGGACAAAATGTCGATCGACAAAAATAATGACGACTTGATCGAATCGGGCGATGGCAAGGACGTCGTATTCGGCGACAATGCTTACGTGACGTTCAAGGGCAATTCCGAGATGGCCGAAGGTTTTGATAATATGCCCACCATCTACACAGAAGCCACCCTCAGTTTCAACTTCCAGGGCCCGGCCCAGTCTGGTATCGGTGCTAACGAACAGGCCGGTGCCGTAGCCGACTACAGAGCCAAGAGTGTGGACGAAACGACTGGCGAAACTGTAGAAATTACCGAGCACGCCGATTATTGCGTGGGCAACTGGAATAACATCAAGAGCGTTTATGGTCGCGAGTCGGGAACTTATGGCAACGATGACAACGAAATCGTGCTGTTCGACAACGGAACCCGCGCAAGTGCCGTGAGCGTGACTTATGGTGCGACTGAATCCCATAGGATTAGCACCACCGATGGGGAGAATATTCGCCTGCGTGGCTACGACCAGACTCCTTATGTGCATGGCAGCAATTCGGGTGATGTGAACCTGATGAAGAGCGGCCTTGACATTAGTGGCAACAACGGTCGCAATACGCTGATTACCCAGGTAGACGGTCTTTCGCAGTATTTCACGGAATACGAAGTTGTTGTGTATCTGGACATGGTGCGTGAAATCTCCATGCATGAAAATAGCGTCCGTGTTGTCAAGTTGTATATCGATTCGGTTGACGAAAATGGCAAATTGACAAGCACGTTCTTTGACGAATTCTACGTGAATGATCCTGATACGCAAACATTCAATGGTACTTGGAACGTTGCGACTGGCAAGTCCGTTGCAACGGCAACTTTGGCCAACTGCGTTGTTTTCAAGTCTTTCGTCGAAAATGACACAAAGCATACTCTTGCGGGTGACCGTTTCCACATCGAAATTACGGACCCGCAGAACGGAACGAACGGCAAGGACCGTGCGGGAATTGCGGGAATTCAGGTTCACGGTTTTATGCATAAGCAGGACGTTGCCGCTTCTACTGATATTGACATGGGCGGTAAAGACGTTATCCTTACGAATGGCGGTGATGATATTGTCGTGGGTGGCACTGGAAACGACACGATTAAGACTTTCGGCGACGATCGCTACGGAATTCGCGACAATGATATCGTGTACGGCGATAATGCGAAGATGGTCTTTACCGACCGCGACAGCGATCCGACGACCGCTACGACGATTTCACATGCAGAATCCATTGCCACGACGAATTTAAAAGCCTCTTATGACGATATCATCAATACTGGCGACGGTAACGATGTTGTCGTGGGCGGCGTTGGTCACGATGTCGTAAATTCCAACGCAACGTCGGGTGCCGAAGCGAAGATGGATAACATCCAGGTCACTTCGTTCAACTTTGTGACTGAGACTACTAGTGATTCGCTGCTTATTCACGCCGGTGAATCGGCGGGTGTCGTTGTGGATAACGATTGGCACAATGTCTATCTGCGCAACAACCAGATGCGCGACCGTGCAACGGGTAACGAATCCGCTCCTAGTACGGTCATCACGTTTGAGTATACTTCGATTGGGAACTATGGAAATCGGAACAATCCGAACGAACAGATTGACCCTGCTACCGGCGACGATACGGCAAACAACAAGATGCTGAAGACGCTTGTGATGGGCCAGCGCCAAGAAACGCTCTCGCTTACGCTGCATAATCTTCCGGGTCCTTCGGGTTCCCCGTGCGATGTGTATGTGTATGTCGGCGGCAAGCTTGGCAGTAGTGATGGTTATGACTACGTATTCGAAATTAACGGCTCTGACAACCAGAAGTTCTATTTGAACGACTGGATTGGCAATTCGTTCGAAGGCGAATATAAGGAAGTGACATGCAAGGATTACAAGCCTGGAAAGCTCGCTTCGGGTGTTACACCGAATGTCGAGATGATTGGCAACTATGTAGTCTTCCGTAATGTCAAGACTTGTGATTACACTGTGCAAATCCGTTGCGTTGAATCGACTCTTGGTAACCAGTATCCGAACGATATCCCAGTATTTTCGGGTGTCCAGGTTGTGTCTGGATTGAACCGCACG
This sequence comes from Fibrobacter sp. HC4, assembly GCF_023373925.1. NCBI lineage: Bacteria > Pseudomonadati > Fibrobacterota > Fibrobacteria > Fibrobacterales > Fibrobacteraceae > Fibrobacter > Fibrobacter sp. HC4. Next base: position 7,483 of record NZ_JALCZV010000038.1, read on the forward strand.
GGCGACATTGCCCTGGGCGGCGACCACGACAAGGACCTTGTCTTTGGCGACGAAGCTTCGCTTGATTTCGATTTGGACATTCCGTTCGCTGGTAACGAAAATATCAAGGATTACAAGAATCGTGTGATTTCGGCCGAATCGATGGCGCTTGCGACAGAAGCCGTACAGCATTTGCGTACCGACGATGAAATCAAGACCGGCAAGGATCGCGATGTGGTTGTGGGCGGCGAAGGTCGCGATACAATTTCGACTGGTAGCGGCGACGATGTTGCCATTGGCGACAATGCAAAGCTCATGGTCGAAAACAACAATCCGATTGGAGTGTTCCAGCCGGATGTAGAAGTGGTCCTTGAAGACAATCAGTACTTCGATGGCTACAAGGAAGCCTATCTTGACAACGACCAGGTGAACGAGCAGCGGATGATGCAGAAGTTCTACGAGGGCAAGATTGTCGGAATTCAGCTTCAGGATTCCGAAAACGGTCGCCTTGATTCTATCGATGTGGGAACTGGCGAGAACCTTGTGTTTGAACAAAGTAGAGGCGAAGAACAGCTTTTCGTTGGAACGCTCGAAAGCGACGAAGACGAAGATGATGTGAATCCGTCTGACATTGGCGGCGAAGGCTCCGAAGGCACTGAAACCGACGAAGGCTCCGAAGGCGAAGGAAGTGAATCCGGCGAAGGTTCCGAAGGCACTGAAACCGGCGAAGGTTCTGAAGGCTCCGAAGGCACTGAAACCGGCGAGGGTTCCGAAGGCACTGAACAAATTGCGATGAAACAATTTGTTTTGAGTCAGAAACACGTTCCTGTCTATGTCGAAATCGCTGCTGGCGAAACGGTGGAAATCGTGATTACCGACTGGGAAGAAGGCAATCCGTACTATCGTCCGAAAGTCGTCCTGGAAATGAATTCTCTTGACAATATGATGCACTACCTGGATATTTCTTGGGACGGCATTAGTGAAGCTATTACTAGGGATTTGCTGAACTACAATTGGCTTGAAATTCCTAATTCCTCGACAGTTCCGGGTGAACATAAGATTGTCCTGCAAATTCACTCTGATGAAGCTATCGCATTCCTCGCTTCTTGCGGTAACTGATAGGATATTTCTATGGTCCTCGATCAACAGCGTAGGATTTTCCATGAGTCGTGGTACAGGCTCTCGGGGAGTAAGATTTCTCTCCGGGCGAGTGTCCGCGTGCATAGGCAAACCTACCGCGGGGTACTGTGGTATGTTCTTCACGAGCAGTTTACCAACCAGTACTACCGCTTGCCGCGCGGTGCGTACGACTTTGTGTCGCGCCTTTCGCCCGATAAGACGGTAGGCGAGGTTTGGAACTCGATGCTTAAAAGCGGCGAGGGCGATATGCCCGGCCAGGGCGAAGTCATCGAGATGCTTGCGCAGCTGTACCAGGCGAACATGCTCATGTACATGGGCGTGGACGATGGCGCAAAGCTTTTCGAGCGCAACCGCAAGCAGAGGCAGAAAAAGGTCAAGTCTTCGTTACTGAACATCTTCTTCTTGAAGGTTCCCGTTTTCGATCCTGACGCTATTCTGAATCGCTTGCGATGGCTCATCGCTTGCCTGATTAGCAAGCCGTTTGCGGTGGTGTGGCTGTTGACGGTTCTTGTGGCTGCGAAGTACGGTGTTGAAAATTTCGACGCCCTGAAGGATAGTGCGCAAGGGTTCCTTGCCCCGTCGAACATCGGCTGGGTTTACGTGTGTACCGTGTTTGTCAAGCTGCTTCACGAATTTGGCCATGCGAGTGTGGTCAAGCGTTTTGGCGGCGAGGTTCACACGCTCGGCGTGATGTTCATGCTGCTTGTTCCTCTCCCTTATGTGGATGCGACGGCGAGCTGGTCTTTCCGCAAAAAGTCGAAACGCATTCTCGTGGGGGCGGCAGGCATGCTCACGGAGTTCTTCATTGCTTCGATTGCTTTGATACTTTGGGCGAATTTGGGGGGCGGCCTCGCCAAAAGTCTTGCGTACAACGTTGTTGTGATGGCTTCCGTTTCGACAGTCCTCTTCAACGTGAATCCGCTCATGCGCTTTGACGGGTACTACATGCTTACCGACGCTCTTGACATGCCGAATTTGCAGCAGCGCTCGGTGCGGTATTTGAAGTACTTGCTCGAACGTTACGTATTTTTCAAACGTGACGCCGAAGAGGTGGCTGAAACCTGGTTTGAAAGATTTGTTTATGCCGTGTACGGCGTTTCGTCTTCGATTTACAGGGTGTTCCTGTTTACAGGCTTCATTGTCGCCATTTCCGCGCACTACCTGATACTTTCCTTCTGTATGGGTGTCTTGCTCTGCCTTACAATGGTGGTGATGCCTGTGGGCCGGTTTATAAAGTATGTCTTTGCAAGCCCAGCCCTTTCGCAGGTCCGTAACCGCGCCGTGCTTGTGACTTTGGTCGTGCTCGGCGGAGTCTTTGCAGCGCTTTTCTACGTGCCTGTTCCCGACACTTTCAAGGCTCCTGGAATTATTGAGGCCGCTCGGTACGAGAATTCTACGGTAGGCGAGGGGGGCGTTGTCGCAAAGGTCTATCGTGGCGAAAAGGCCCTGGTCCATAAGGGCGATACGCTGATGGTCCTTGAGAACCGTGAACTGGATTTCCGCATAGAGGAAAAACGTGCCCAGGTGAACGAGACCGTGCAAACGTATTACCAGGCGTTGGAACTGGCTCCCGAAAACATGCAGCCCGTCGAAAAGAGATTGGGAGTCCTGAGGCAGGAACTGAACGATTTGTTGCGCGACCGCGATAAGTTGGCGCTGCTTGCTCCGATGGACGGAATTTGGAATGTTAAAAGTCCTGACGACTACGTGGGGCGTTTCTTGCAGAAGGGCGATTCGGTTGGGATGGTCTTAGATACGGCTGCGTTCGATTTTCTTGCGGTGGTGACTCAAGAGGAAGTCTCGCGCTTGTTCATGGAAAACCCGCGCAAGGTTTCCGTGCGTTTAAACGGCGAAGCCTTTGTCGAGATTCCTGTCGATAGCGTGAGCGTGATTCCTGCAGCGAGTGACCGTTTGCCCTCTGCGGCCCTTGGCTGGCTTGGCGGTGGCGAAATTGAAACAACGGCGAAGGATGGCTCTGGCGAGCGTACGGCGGAGCCTGTTTACCTCGTTCGTTCCTCGATAAGAAGGGACTTGGCTTCCCTCTCCGGTGTAGACTGGGCTCATGGACGTTCCGGAAAAATTCGTTTCCATTTGACAGACACTCCGCTTGCCCTGCAGGGAATCCGCAAGGCAAGGCAGGCCCTGCAGAAATACTATAAGATGTAGCATGAACCTGATCGAAAACTACCGCCTTACCGCCTGTAAACGGGTGAAGAAGATTCCGACGGGGCTTGACGCCCTCGTTTTTCGGATGCAAGGGCGGTTCAAGGGCCGTAGCGGCGTGCTGCGCCGCCTTTTGCGCGAAGCTGCCAAGATCGATAAGCTGGGCAGGTCGTATAGCGGCCTGGACAGTGCCGAGTTTAGGCAAAGGCTGGCACGTGTCCGCAATGCCTTTAAGCGTAGGCCGGACCGCAACGCGCTGCAGACCGCGTTTGCCCTTGTGCAGGAGGCGGTGACCCGCACGTTGGGGTACAGGCCCTACATTGAGCAGGTGGCGGGAGCCTTGGCACTTTATGACGGGTTCATTGCCGAAATGTCGACAGGCGAGGGGAAGACCGTGACTGCGGCGATGTGCGCTACGGTGCGCGGCTTTGGCAAGCAGCCATGCCACGTGATAACCGCGAACGACTACCTGGCAAGTCGCGATGCGCAGATAATGAAGCCTCTCTACGATATTTGCGGCGTGACCGTGGGTGCGGTGACCGGGGCGATGAAACCTGCCGAGCGCAGGGAGGGCTACAGCGCCGACGTGACCTATTCTACCGCCAAGGATGTACTTGCCGATTTCTTGCGTGACCGCATTGCGCTCGGGAAATACCAGCATTTCTCGAAGCGGCTTGTGGGCGATTCTTCGGGCGCGAATATGGAACGGGTCATGTCGAACTTGGTGCAACGGGGGCTATGCACCGCCATCGTTGACGAGGCCGACAACGTGCTTATTGACGAGTCCGTGACTCCGCTTATAATTTCCAAGGAGAACAAGAACGAGGGCTTTAACGAAAGTTGCAGGATTGCTTTCGCGCTTTCCGAAAAATTGGTCCAAGGTACCGACTATGCTGTCGATATCCGCTTTAGGACAGTCCGTTTCCTTGTCGATATGGACGAACGCCTGGAATCGCTTAAGTCGGTGGGCGAGGGCTTCTGCAAGGCGTCTTTCTTGAAGGACCTGATTCGCCAGGCGCTTGTGGCGCGAGAACTTTTTGTGGCCGGTCGCCAGTATGTTGTAGAAGAAGGCAAGGTGGTGATTGTCGATGAATCGACGGGCCGCAAGATGCCCATGCGTTCGTGGAACGGCGGGCTTCACCAGATGATTGAACTGAAGGAAGGGCTGGAACTTTCGGGCCTCAAGGAAACCGAGGCGCGAATGAGTTTCCAGCGCTTCTTTAGGCTGTACAAGAACTTTTCTGGCATGACGGGAACCGGCAAGGAAGCCCTTGGCGAGTTCTGGACGATTTACGGGGCGGCAGTCCTTTGCATTCCGAATCACCGCAAGTGCTTGCGTAAGATTTCGTTCCTCAAGATTTTTTCTACCAAGGAATCCAAGCGGGTGGCCATTGTCCACGAAGTGCTCGATGTCCATGCCAAGGGCCGCCCGGTCCTTATCGGCACCAAGGACATTGACGAAAGCGAAACCCTTGCCGAAATGATCAAGGCGCTTGGCCTTGAATGCCGTGTGATAAACGCTGTCCGCAGCGACGACGAGGCTACAATTATCGAGGGCGCCGGTCGTATGGGCGCGATAACGGTTGCGACCAATATGGCCGGGCGCGGAACCGACATCAAGATTCCCGATAAAGTAAAGAAACTTGGCGGCCTGCATGTGATTGCCACGGAGTGCAACCCTTCTTCGAGAATTGACCGCCAGCTTTTTGGCCGCGCCGCCCGTCAAGGTGACCCGGGGAGCGCGAGCCATTACGCAAGTTTTGAGGACGATGTGCTGCGCCGCAACCTGCCGGGGGCGCTTTGGGGCGCTTTTAGGCATCTTGGCCGCCTTTCTGCGCTCGTCGTGAGGTGGGCGCAGTATTCGGCGGGCAAGAAAGCCATGAAAAGTAGGCTTTCTGTTCAGCGGACAGACACCTGGCTCGAAGACTCTCTCGGCTTTAGCGGAAACGACGTGTAGAAACTACACACGGCCGTGACACAATTTTTACAAAAAAATGCAACCTGGATAAAGGAATGTATTACTTTGTCTGAAAAACACTTTATCCTTAATTTGTATTCGTTCATCGGAATCAGGCATTTTCGGTGATACGCTCTCGACTACAGAACACTCCGCAACGAAGAATTCCTGGGACTCCACAAGTACTTCGTTGAGCAGACTGCAAGCATCACCAGCGAAGAGATTCGCAAGTCCATCGAAGCCTACCGCACCTCTGTAACCGAATACGCTAACCTCATTGAAGTGTCTGTCGACGGATCTGCCGCAAGGGCCGTCAGCCACCTTGATTCCGAACGCAATGCCGCCTACTCCTCTTGCAAGATCTTTGCCGAGAACGCCGACCCCACGAGGCTGAATCAGGACCAGTCCACGGGTACTTTCACGAACCTCATTTATACCCTCAAGGAAATTGGTGATGACAAGTTGAGCGCCTGCGGATTCAAGCCCTGGCTCGAAAACCTCGAAAGCAAGCACAACGAATACCTGACGGCGGTGCAGAACCGCAACAAGGAAATCGCTTCGAAGGTTCCTTCAACCAGAACCTGGAACGTGCTGGCCGTCTGGCTGACTTCCTCGAATTCGCAGAAGTCCTCACCCTCGACGCCCTCCACCGTGAAGAATCTTGCGGCGGTCACTTCCGTGAAGAAAGCCA
>NZ_JALCZV010000039.1:0-12872 GCF_023373925.1 Fibrobacter sp. HC4
CACCGCACCTGCCGTCGCCAGGCGCAGGCCATGAGCTGTCGCAGGAGGCTTACCGGGAAAGGCGTACCCTGCCGGCGGCCTTTCCGCCTGTCCCCAGGTTTGCGGGGCCTGCCCGACGAATACCATTCAAAAAAGTGTTTTTGTTTTTATCTTTATGTCTATGAAACGAGCTTTTACACGAAAAGATTTTATTATCACTATTGTTATCTTGGTTGTATTTTGTGCGATTACTTTGCCTAAAGTTTTGGGACTTACTTCTGGTTCTCCTGAAAGGCAAGATATGGTTTACGCCAGGAGCGCACAGAAATTGGCTGTCTTGACGTTCAAGGAAGTTGAGCAGCATGACGGGGAGGTCCTTTACTATTACGATGCCTCTCGCGTAAAGGTTCTTGATGCTGCAAATCGTCGCGATGCAGCGAAGTTGTCCAGTATTTGACCTTATGGTTCTTCTACAAGGATGGATTATGACGGTAGCCGTACTGGTGCTGTCGGGGTTCCTGATGGTAAATTCCTTAAGATCCAGATGGATTCCACCGGAAAGATTCTGGGAATGTTCTGGGTGAAGGAGGCCGAGGTAGGAGAAGCTAATGAGAATGCCCCTGCTGAAGATTAGGGTCAGGATGTCTTAAGGGCATTGCAAAAAACGCGGGATTGTTTCCCGCGTTTGCTTTTTTAGGTGTTATGGTGGATAAGACGAATAACCGTGTGAAGCCTGCTTGGGGTTATTCCCCATGAGTGATTGCCCTAGCGGGCTGCGTTGCGGCTTGCCTGCTGGATTTGCTGGATGTCTTTGTCGTTGAGAGCGTAGGCGTATTTTTCTAGGCGCTGCTCCATGAAGGTCATTTGCTTTACCAGCTTGTTTTTTTCGTTTGCCAGGCGTTTGTATTCCGGATTGCGCATCAGGGGATTTTCTTCTTGATTCGTATTTGCCATTTTTTCTTCTTTTTTTGCCTTACGATACTTTTATCGTTTTGAAATTGTGAAGTGTCGAGTGGAAGTGAAAAAATTCTAGATTTCTCCGTTTTACTATACCAATGCATTTGCGGCATCTGTAAAGCCGCCTTTGGATAGCGATGGCTGTTACGCTATTTCTACTGCAGATGAACTTTATGGATTCAGTAGAATGTAAGTTTAGGAAATGGAATACCGTTAGTTAGGATTACTGAATTCCATTTCCGGTTTGTATGTAAAAGATTCATATTTTGCAGGACCTTAATCCCGGGGTGTACTTTATTTCATCAAGGATGGGACGAAATATCAGACAAGGAAACTGCAGTTGAAATAAGTCCGGATTTTTTTTACCCGAACGAGAAAAAGGCAAGTCTCACGACCTGCCTTTTTTCAATTCATTCGTAGTAAACCGTTGCGTAAATCCTAGATCTTCCAGAGGGAAGGGATGGGGCTGGTGCTATCGTAGATGTCGTCGGCTTCGCGCATGGTAATGGACTTACTCTTGAGAGGAAGCATGCGGCGGGCGTCATCGTTGGCGGCCTTGCTGTAGGCTCCTGCCTTCTTGAACCAGCGGAGGGCTACGTTGTACATCTTGGCGCGTTCCAGGATCTTGCCGATGGCGGCGATGGCGTTACCGTAGGCTTCGCTGTCGTCTCCGGAAAACTTGAAATAGGCATCCAGTTCGCTTTCCCAGAAATCCAGTTCCTGGTAGCAGGGGAGCACTACAGATTCGCTGATGGTAACGGCGTCCATGTTGCCTGCCTTTGCGTTGGCGGCGATGGCGACGATGGCTTCTGCAAGTTCCTTGCGGCCGGTCTTCTTTGCGATTTCGAGCCAGGGGGCGATAAAGCGTGTGACGCCGTGGAAGGATTGCATGCGGGCGAGAGCTGCATCGGCATCGGCGAGGCCTGCGTCCTTGGCTTTCTTGTACCAGCCGGCAGCCTTGGCGTGGTTGCCTGCCTCTTCGCACTTTTTGCCGAAGTCGTTGGCCATGTTGCCGGATTCGGCGGCGGCGATTGCGGAGAGTTCTTCTGCGCTGCTGCCGTCTTCATCCAGTTCGCCGGCGGAGAGGTACATCTCGTAGGCGGTTTCCAGCAGGTTGGCGCGGACGAAGTACGTGGCCAGTGCCAGTGCCAGCTTGCGGGTATAGGGCGGAGTCTGGAGGGCGTATTCCTGCCAGTCGGCGGCTTCGCCTGCAGGGATTTCAGCTACGGATTCGGTGCCGGCGGCAATAGTTGCGGCATGACCCTTGGCCTGTGCAATCTTTTCAAGAGCCTTGCGGCCTACTGCTGAAGTGCTGTCTTCCACAGAGGAACCGACAATCAGTTCAAGCAGAGCCTGTGCAATCTTGAAATGACCTTGATTCTTTGCCATGACTAGGCGGCTATAATAGCTTGGGATGACTGCTGCGTCAAGATTCATAATGCCCTCGGTAAGTTTTTATAGTTTGCAGTTCTTTTCCTGCGAACTCATAAATAGAAATTATTTGTTGGCGGTTTTCGGGCATTTTTGGGGGATATCGCCATTTTTAGGGGTTCATCGGGGTTTATTGAATTAGATTTAAGTCTATGAAGAGAATTACCTCCCTGAAGATCGAGAAGCTGTTCGGTACTTTCGACTACGAAATTGATTTCGAGAAGACCGACGGTTTTACCATTTTGACTGCACCCAATGGTTTCGGCAAGTCCACCGTCCTGAAGATTATCCGTGCTGCCGCCGTGGGCAATTTCTGCTATTTTGCGGGCCTGGTTTTTGACCGTATCGAAATGAAGTTCAAGGGCACCATGGGAGACGAGTGGAGACCTAGAATGGGGCCGGGATCGGAACCTCTCAGTGACGAGGAGGCGGCAAGGCCCAAGGAAACCATATTGTTCATCGAGAAGACGGCCCGTGTCGTGGAGGAGTCGGAAGAGGAGGCCTCATCTTCTGAGAATAGCGACGAGGAGACTTTCCAGCCTTACGTTTGCCGCATCTGTTGCGATGACTTCGAGAATTTCTTTACGGATGAGGATATCGACCGTTCCGTCAGCGAGGTGGTGGGTTCCATCCAGACATTGGAGCCCATGTACCAATATATGTCAAATGGGTCCTGCAGACTTTGGAAAGACAAGAAGGATGGGGAAGTCTTCGACATGTCGGGTGTGTTCCGCAGGTACAGTCTGCACTTCCGCAGGATATTCCCGTGGCTTGTCACATTGGTGCGTCGCCTGAATTTCGAGGTGAACTACATCAGTACCAACCGCCTGTACAACGAAGAGATCGAAAGGTCGGTTTCGGGTTTCGCCGGACGCGTTCGTGGCCGTCAGATCGAAGAGGGGCAGGACCTGGGGCTGAACCCTCACCTTCTGAAGATTTTCAGTATCAGTGACGATATCCGTGCGGCTCATAACCGCTGCATGCGGGCGCAGCTCCAGATTGCCCGAAATCTTGAATCCAACTTCGTGGACCGTGTGGTGGAAACACTGAACCAGAAAAATCGTCCTTCCGCCGAGGAGACCCGCAAGAAGATTTCCTCCAAGATGACTTCCATCGCCAGGCTGGAGAAGAGTTGCAACGAGTTCGGTATCATTACTTCGGCCAACAAGAAGAAGAGCAAGAATCCTGAGACCGATGACGATTCCGCATTGATCGTGTTCAGCATGTATCTGGATGATGTGAAGGCCAAGATGGATGTTTTTGAACCGCTGATCAAGAAGCTGAAGATTTTCTCGGAGTCGCTGAAGGAACTGCTGGACCTGAAGACGGTTACCATCAATCTCTCGGACTGGGAAAGTATCCTGGGGATCAAGAATTCCAGGTCCGGTGCAGCCATTCCCCTGGATGCCCTGTCTTCTGGTGAACAGCATCTGATTGTGCTTCTGGGGCGTCTGCTTTTTGATGCCAATAATTCCGAGGCGCTGGTGATGATGGACGAACCTGAAATTTCATTCCACCCCAGTTGGCAGGAGGAGTTTTCTGAGATCCTCTTCAAGATTCAGAACGAGTCCCGCGATGCGAAGAACGCAAGGCCCAAGCGCCAGTTTATCGTGGCGACTCATTCGCCGGCCTTTATCGGCGATCACTGGGACAAGACTGTGGAACTGGCCAAGATGGTCAAGTAGGTTCGGATGGCTTTCGAGTACCTGGAAGATTTTGGCAGGAAGCGTCCCGCTTACGACGTGAATCTGGCACGAATGCGCAATGACGCCCATTCGGATAAGATTACGTTGTTTGTAGAAGGGGATGACGACCGAACATTCTTCCGGAGTCACCTGAAGGACCGTCTTAAATGGAAAATCGAATTCGGCCCCAAGAAGAAGGGCGTGCTTGCCCGCTACCGGAAATACCTGGAAAATCCGACGGTCCATTTTGCGGTGTTCTGCGTGGATCTGGATTTTGACTTTGCCGTGGAACTTTTGAAAAAATCAAGGGATGACAGTTCGCGGATCATCGATGATGAACAGCTGCTGTATCAGCTTTTTGATGTAGACGCCTGCGCCGGCTTTAACGATCTTGAAACGTTCCTGTTCCTGTCGGATTCCTATTCTGGCATGATGGTGGAATATTATGACGATGACGAAATCATCGAGAGTATCCGTGACGGGATCAAGACGGTGGGCGTGACCATGGGGGCTTTGCGGGTGGCGAATATCCTGGTTCGCGAGGAATGGGGTTTGCCTGACGATGCCTCGATGCTGTGTCAGCGGGAGGGCGGGAATCATGGCGGCCTGAAGTTTGATGTGGACTTTATGGATTCCTTCGGCTTGCTGGACCTGAAACATCTGACTTCTGCAAGCTTGGAACTGATCGGCGAGAACTTGATGCTGGCCTTTTCGGAGAATGAATATTCTGAACACTTGCCTGCCGTTATAAAGAGGGCGGCGGAGGTCCTGGATTTTATCGAGGGCCACCCGAAATATTTTGCCAATTTCCTGCGGGGCCACGACCTGATGGATTTGCTTGCCCGTAGAATGGCCTTTGACAGGAACCGCAAGGGGAGTTCATTCAAGTCCAGGAAAAAACTGCCCGATGGCGGCAAGGTGGATTTCGAGAAATTCCGCGAAGAGCTGGAATCGGACCTTCGAAAGGCGGCAGGCGATTCCATGGAGCGGATCAAGGAATTCCCCCTGGGCAGATTGCTGAAATAATTTTTCTCCCATATCTGACATTTTAGTGTCAATTTTCGATAGTATATTTGTAGACCGAAAAAGAGTCTGGTTCTACAACGCATATTTTTTAGGAGAAGAGAGAAAATGAAGTTTATCCATACGGCGGACCTGCATATCGGTAAACGCATCTGCGAGCGTTCCATGCTGGAAGACCAGAGGTATATTCTAGCTGAAATCCTGAAGATTGTAGAAGAAGAAAAGCCGGATGGTGTATTGATTGCCGGTGATGTATATGACAAGTCTGTGCCCAGTGCCGAAGCTGTGGAAGCGTTGGATGATTTCCTGGTTAAGCTGTCCGATTTCGGTACGAAGGTTTTCGTGTTGAGCGGTAACCATGATTCCGCCGAGCGAATTGCATTTGGCGGTCGTCTCATGGCTAGCCGCAACGTTTTTATGTCTCCAGTCTATACGGGTGAGTTTGCACCTGTGACCTTGAAAGATGAGTTTGGCGAGGTGGATGTCTGGATGCTTCCCTTTGTGCGTCCGGCGACAATCAAGGCGTCCCTTGGGGTAGGTGAAGAGGCTGATGCTGAACGGGAACAGATTACTGATTATACAAGCGCCATAGGGATGGCCTTAAGCAAGATGAATCGTATTCCCGGACGCCGAAATGTTTTGCTGGCCCACCAGTTTGTAACCGGTGCCCAGGTGGATGAAGCCGGCTCCGAGGAATTCGTGGGAGGCTTGGACAATGTGGATTCCTACGTCTTTGAAGGTTTTGACTATGTAGCCCTAGGCCATATACATCGCCCGCAGAATGTTGCCGTGAATAAGTCGGGAGTAGGCTATGTCCGCTATAGCGGTACGCCATTGAAGTATTCCCTTTCCGAGGCGCCCCACAAGAAGTCCGTAACGGTGGTGGAACTTGGTGACGAATTGGAAATACGTGAAATCCCGCTAAAACCCATGCGAGATGTTCGCAAGATCGAGGCGAGTTTTGAAACTCTGGTTTCGGCGGAATTCCGTGAAACCCAGGTGCGGGAGGGCAAGAGTCTTGACGACTACATCTATGCGGTGCTTACCGATGAAATCGATGTGTCGGATGCTGCTGCAAAGTTGCGTGGGTATTATCCGAACTTGATGGCTTTGACTTATAACAATTCCCGCACGAGGAGTGTCGCTAACCTTGATTCTGAGAATGTAGACCAGAAAACTCCTGAGGAAGTATTCAGTGATTTCTTCAAGGAAATGAACAATCGCGAAATGGATGAGGAGGAAAGCGAATTCGTTAAGGATTTGATTAAATCTATTTGGGAGGGCAACCGATAATGAGACCGTTAAAACTTGTGATTACGGGTTTTGGCCCTTATGCGGAACGTACCGAGATTGACTTTGCGAAGCTGGGCGCTCATGGTCTTTATCTGATTAGCGGTGATACCGGTGCCGGAAAAACCACTATTTTCGATGCCGTTACCTACGCACTTTTTGGAAAGGCTAGCGGTGAAAATCGCGATGATGCAAAGCTTTTCCGCTGCACCAATGCGAAGCCCGAAACTTCCACCGAGGTGGAGTTGACTTTTGCCTACGACGGAAAGGACTACCGTATTCGCCGCAATCCCGCATATGAAACGCCTAAGGTGAAAGGGCTGGGGATGACGACGAAGCCTGCTTCTGTCACGTTCTATTACCCTGACGAAAATGGACATGTTTCTGAAACTAGCCGTAGCGTGTCCAAGGACAGGGATGTGGCGGAGGCTGTAAAGTCGGTAATGGGTGGCCTGGACAGGGATCAGTTTTCCCAGATCGCCATGATTGCCCAGGGCGATTTTATGAAGATTCTTCTGGAAGATACCAAGAATCGTCGCGAAACTTTCCGCAAGATTTTCAAGACGGAAAATTTTGAAAAGCTTCAGAAGAGGCTTAGTGAAGAGGCGGCCAGTTTCAGCAGGAATTGCGATTCCCTGGTACAGACGGCCTGCACTCATGTTTCCGGAATCCAGTGTGCTGAAGAATCGAACCTTGCTGCAGATGTTTCTGAAAAGAAGGCCATGGCCCAGAACTTGCAAATTGCGGATTGGGAAGAGGTTTGTGTCTTGCTGCAGAATCTGGTGAAGGAAGATGAGGCTACAGTCAACAGCTGCGCTGGTGAACTGGAAAATCTTAGGAGCAGGATTTCTGATCAGGATAAGGAACTGGGCAAGGCTAGTACTGCGGTCAATAATCGTAGTGCCTTGCAGAAAGCCCAGGAAGAACTTCCTGTGAAGGAAGCGGACCTGAATGTAAAATTGAAGGCAAAGACGGCACAGGAAGCGTTGCAGCCGGAGCGAGAGAAACTTCAGGAGCAGATTACCACCATTCAAAATTCCCTACCCCAGTATGATGGCCTGGAACAGAATCGTACGGATTTGGATGGAAAGAAGATTACTTTGGAGAAAGGTCTGGACAAGTTGAAAACAGGCAAGGCTACTTACGAGAAGAAGTATGCCGAAGTTCAGACCCTGAAGAAAGAACTTGAAACGCTTTCTAATGCCGGTGAAAACAAGGCAAGGCTGGAAGCGGAAATCAGGGAACTGGAAAAACGTCAAGCCGAGATCCAGAATGTGGGTAGGCTGCAGAAGAAATACAATGACGAAATGAAGAATTTGCAGGATGCCCAGGATGAATTCCAGGATGCTCAAAAGGCCTATACCGCCCTTCGAGATGAATACGAACGTAAGAATCAAGCCTTCCTGAATGAGCAGGCAGGTATCCTTGCTGTTAATCTGGAAGAAGGCTGCGAATGTCCGGTATGCGGTTCCACTCATCATCCCCATAAGGCCTGTAAGTCTGAAGAGGCTCCCTCTCAGGCGGAATTGGAAACATTGAAAAATCAGGTTTCTGTAGCAGAGGTTTCTCGTAACGACAAGAATGCTGCAGCCGTTCAGCAGAAGGGTAATTGCGATAGCTTGAGGGGAACCCTTCAGGATGAATTGAACAAACTCTTCGGGAAATGTCCTATTGAGGAGGCCAAGTCCCGTGGGAACGATGAATTCCAGAAGAATCGCGATACCTTGAATGCTTTGGGTGAAGATCTGAAGGCCGAAATCAAAAAAGCGAACCGCAAGCAGGAATTGGAAAATAAGGAAACCGGAATTCCGGCTCAGGAAAAAAAACTGGAAGAATTGCGCGTTGCCAATGAAAATTTGAACCTTGACAATAATGCCGTTGCCAAGGACATTGAAGCCTTGAACAAGTCCATTTCAGAAAAGTTGAAGGATCTTGCCTTTGAAAGCAAGGATGCGGCCTCTAGTGAAATTCAGAAGTTGCGGACTAATCTGGTAACCTCCAATAAGGCTCTGGAAAACGCCGTAAATGCCTACAATGCGACTTCCGGTGATGTGGAGGCACTGAAGGGACAGATCAATGCCTTTGTGAAATCTCTGGAAGGCGTTCCCGAATATGACCTGCCTAAATTGGAAGAGGCTAGCAGACAGTTGAAGGATTTGTTGACTCAGAAAACGGAAGCCTGGAAAAATGCATCGGGCAGAGTTTCCCAGAACAAGTCTACCCTTGATAATATCAAGACCGCTGCGACCCGGCTCGCATCAGTCAGCAAGAAGCGTCAGTGGCTGAAGAATCTATCCGATACGGCAAACGGTGGCCTTAGCGGTCGCGAAAAGCTGATGCTTGAAACTTACGTTCAGACATCCTATTTCGACCGCATTATCCGTCGTGCCAATAGGCGCTTCGCCATTCTGTCAAATGGCCAGTATCAATTGATCCGTCGGACGGAAGCTTCCAATAACAGGGCTCAATCGGGCTTGGATCTGAATGTCATTGACCATGTCAGTGGGAAGCAGCGCGAAGTGAAAACCTTGAGCGGTGGCGAAAGCTTCCTGGCGTCGCTTTCCTTGGCCCTGGGGCTTGCCGATGAAGTGCAGAGTTCTGCAGGCGGTATCCAGTTGGACACCATGTTTGTGGATGAAGGCTTTGGCTCCTTGGATGATGAAAGCCTGAAGTCTGCAATCCATGTTTTGCAGAACCTTGCCGGAGAGCATCGCCTGGTAGGAATTATCAGCCATGTAAATGAACTTGAAAATAAAATTGACAAGATCGTTCGCGTGACGAAAGACGAAAATCATGTTAGCCGGGTGAACATAGATGTATAGGCAGAGTGCTAGGCGCGTTGAGGTTGCCTAGCACTTCGCTATCAGTAATAGAGGAATACGTGCTTAAGGTCCTCGGCGCAATTGCTGGGACCTGAAGCCGTTTCGCTGGGGGTACTGGATACGACGCTGGAGTAGCGGCCATCTCCATCCATAAATCTGATCTTGCCATGATTGTTTGTGTGCAAGGCGCAGGACATTCCCAGTGGCGTGAGCATGGGGAGACTTTTCCAGAAGTTGTTCTTCTTGATGGAAGCGAGAAGGTTCGAGGCGTTGGCCTTGTAGTTCCTGTAGGATTGTTCCGCGTCTGCATTTGTCTGGATGAATGCCTGCCAGATGTCTCGGCAGCGGAGGTTGTGGGAGTTTCCCTTGATGGGGGCGTTATCCATGGCGAAATGGAGGGCGCTCATGAGGGCGATTTCGAACTCTCCGCTAAATTTTTCCTGTTCCTGGGCGGGGCCTGAAATAATCCCTGAGCCTGATTGTCTTTGCCTAAGTCCCTGGACTTGGGCGTTCAGATTTTGGATTTGCCAGTCTGCGTTCATCAGCTCTTTTTGGGCGTCCTCGCTGGCGGTCATGATCTCGTCGGCGATTTTCTGAATTTCGTCGATTTCGGCATCCTTCATGGCGATGGCGCTTTCCTTGGATTTCTTGAGGCGCTCCAGCTTTTTCTGCAGTTCTTCCAATTCACGGTTTTGGCGGTTGGCGGCTTGCCGGCTGGATTCTGCTGCCAGGGCGCAGGCCTTTTGCGCTGCGGTCAGCTGTTCCCTGAGACTTTCCATTTCCTGCTTTTGACGCTCGATGCGGTTCTGCAGTTTTTCCTGTCGGGTCTTTTTGGCCTCTTTTTTCTGTTGCTTGGCTTCTTCCTTGGTGGCGGGGCGGGTGATGTTGAATGTTCCGTGGGGCGTCTTGATTGTTTCCTTGATGGGCTTTGAACCTTCGATTTTTTGACCGCTAATTTTTGAAATGTTCAGCGTCCAGGAACTGTCCTTGTTGCCGAAGTAGAAATCGGGAATTTTGATTGGGTTTGGTTTTCGGAACATCGTTTCGTAGAAAATCTTGAATCCGATAATGCAGGGGCAGACGTGCCAAGGTTCTCCGATGCAGACGCTTATCTTCGGAGGCCATTGAGAGGGGATCGCGTAAATCTGGAAAAGGTGTAAAATCTCGAAATACTTTTCGGCGTCTTCTGAATGCCAGAAATTCCTGAGGTCCTCGGGCAGGAAGTGTGCTGTGATAAAGATGTTGGCGCTACAACTCTTCCCCTTTTTTCGAAGGATAACCCGGAGGTTCATGGACGGCGAAGGCAGTCTCATTTCGAAGGATTGAAATTCTGTATTGGCGAAGGTGGTGACGTCGCTCCAGATGCCGGTCTGGTCGCAGCCAAAGGTAATGAGATCTTGCAGCCAGTGGTTTGGGACTTCCTTGAATCTTTCTCGGTGGATATTCCTATAGCCCCATTGGCCAACTGTCATGGTGGCGATTTTTTCTAGCGGGAGTTCCTCAAGTGGAATTTCGATGTGGAAGGTATGGGGGATGAGCCCATTGCAATGTTGAACGTTATGATTTTTGAGTACAGTAAAGTCTACAGCAGACAAGGTGAATGCCTGTTTCATATTGCCTCTAAAAGGTTAGCTTTGTTTTTTATGCGTCCCCAAAAACAAGGAAATTTCTATTCCTTATCCTTGGGTGATAGTTTATTCTTGATTTTGTTATGTTATGTAAAAATGACGATATAAAAAATGTGCCTACAATAATAAGCACGTTTTTAGATAAATTCAATCTTTTTTAGAAAATTAGTTCATTTTGCAAACAATTGTTGCTTTTTTACGGGATGTCGTTAGGCCTGATGCCGAAGGCCCTGGCATTCTCGATCAGGATGATTTCCGATGAGCCGTCGGTGAAGTGGTCTTCTTCCTGTTCGTTCGTGAAGGTGGACATGCCCTTTTCGTAGGCGGCAGCGAAGGTGGATGGCTTACTGCCCCAGGCCATGGTGGTTTCCAGGAAGTTGTAGTTGGAGTCCTCTTCGTTGGTGGACCAGCCCAGGAAGGCATGACCGGGGATGTTGACGATGACGGTGTGCATTCCAAGGGATTCCAGGATGCTGGCGAAGAGGTTGGTGCCTTCGATGCAGTTTGCCTGCTTGGTACGGAGCACTTCGATGGGGTACTTGATTTTTTGGCCAGGGGAGCCTGCGTCGGTATTGTTGACGTAGTTGATGCCCTTGGCGCTGAGCACTTCGTATACAGCCTTTACCAATCGTGCCGAACTTTCGGTCATGCTTTCGTCGCCGTCGTAGAGCTGGTAGGCCTTTACGGATCCGTTGGGCAGCTTGGCTTCCAGTTCCTTGTGGATTGCCGTAATGGAGTCCATGTTGGGAGTTACCCATACGGCGCTCCATAGCGAGCGGTTTTGCACGTTGACGTATTCGGCGCCGTTGATTTGCATGGGGTGGATGGTAGACGGCTCAGATGAAGAATAGAAGAGGATTTCGTGATCGTTTTCCAGGGCGTAGGCGCGGATCTGGATCTGCACCTGTTCGGGGGCGGTAAGGGCAGCCAATGCCTTGTTGTTGAATTTGAGGCTGGGGGCGAAAATTCTTGTGGTGTCGGGGTTAACGAAATCGGTAACGCTGGCTGTGTCAGTGAATCCGTCGATCCAGGACTTGACGGTGATTTTCTTCCAGCGGCAGGGAATCTCCGGCTCGCTGAACGAAGTTCTGTTTTCGCAGGTGTTCTTGACGGTGATGGATACCGGCACAGGAAGCACTTCGCCCTTGGAATTGATGTAGTCCTTGTACATCAGGGGGTACTGATTGGCGAAGGCGCCGTAGATGTCCTTCTTGACGGACCATGTCCAGGCATTGAGGGTGCGGATGGCTGCCTGGCTGTAGATATCGGCGTAGACGCTGTCGTAGAGCTTGGCGTACATGGAGTCGAAATCGGCTTCCTTCAGGCTGTCGATGAGGGCTTCGCGGACGGAGTCCATCCAGGCGTCAGAAAAGGCGTTGTCGAAGAGAATCTTGTAGACGGTGTCTACGTAGGGTTCTGCGTAAAGGGAATCCCACAGGGTGCCGGTGATTTCGTCGCGGATGGCGCTTGCCAGGGAATCTACGTTGACTTCCTTGGCGTCCTTGCCGTTTTTGCCATCTTTACCGTCTGCGCCGTTGATACCGTCGCTGCCGTTGTCGCCGGAACATGCGGAAAGGGAAATTGTAGCTGCGAATACGAGAACGATGCCGGCAATTTTTGCCAGACCTTTAAAAAAAGAAATCCTCATTAAACCTCCAAAAAGATTTGCCGAATAGATAAAAAATGAGGCTCTTCATCAACATGTGTGGGTGGCTTCGCCACCCTTTTTTGTTGACTTTCGCCTAAATTAAACAAAAAATGGGCTATTTTCTAAAATTTAATCGCCAAAAAAAACAGAAGAAAAAGCCCATGTCAAAATTATACAAATCCATCTTCAATGTCAACGGCTGTTCAGTCGTCAAGCAGGAACAAACCGATACCACGGTCACCATCACGGTAAGACTCACCAAGGGCAACGCCAGCAGGTGCGGCTGTTGCGGGCGAAAAGGGAAACTCTACGACAACGGCCGGGAACAGAGGGTATGGCGGACGCTCGATCTCGGCACGAAAATGGGCTTCATCAAGATGGACACCTACAGGGTGAAGTGCAGGAAGTG
>NZ_JALCZV010000004.1:0-224464 GCF_023373925.1 Fibrobacter sp. HC4
AAGACAATTACCCCGGATCCGTATGCAAAACCGATAGCAAAGGTTCTCTCCCCCGAGCAGAGCCTTCCGGGCAGATTGCGTCAGTTCCAGGCGCCCACCCGCGCCAACTTCGAACTGGTTTCCCAGTACGCCGCCGCCGGCGACCAGCCCAAGGCCATCGAGCAGATTACCGAAGGTTTCAAGCAGGGCGATCAATTCCAGACACTGCTTGGCGTAACCGGTTCCGGTAAGACGTTTACCATGGCCAACGTCATCAAGAATGTGGGTAAGCCCACCCTCATCTTGACCCACAACAAGACCTTGGCCGCCCAGCTCTACCAGGAATTCAAGGCATTCTTCCCCAAGAATGCGGTGGAATATTTTGTCAGCTATTACGACTATTTCCAGCCCGAAGCCTACATTCCCCACACCGATACCTTTATCGAAAAAGACGCCAGCATCAACGACGAAATCGACAAGCTGCGTCTGCGTGCAACGGCAAACCTGCTGACCCGTCGCGATGTCATCATCATCGCTTCCGTCAGCTGCATTTACGGTTTGGGAAGCCCCGCGGAATACTTCGACCTGATGGTCCGCGTGAAAAAAGGCGACATCAAGGATCGCGACGACCTGCTTCACGAACTGGTCCGCATCCAGTACACCCGTAACGACTTCAGCCTGGAACGCGGTACCTTCCGCTGCCATGGCGACGTCATCGAAATCCACCCCAGCTACGACGAAGACGGCATGCGCATCGAGCTGTTCGGCGACGAGGTGGATCGTCTGGTGCGCTTCAACATCATTACCGGCGAGGTCATCCAGGAGCTGGAAGAAATGACCATCGCGCCGGCAAAGCACTTCGTCACGAAGGAAGAAGGCCGAGCCGGAATCCTGCAGCGCATGCAGTTGCAATTGACGGACCGCCTTGCGGAACTGGACAAGGAAGGCAAGGTCCTGGAATCCGCCCGACTGAGTAGCAGAACCCGCTACGACATGGAAATGATCCGCGAGACCGGCATGTGCTCCGGCATCGAGAACTATTCCGCCCTTATCGAAAACCGCGGCCCCGGCACCCGCCCCTTTACCCTCATCGACTACTTCGGCGATGACTGGCTTTTGATGGTGGACGAATCCCACGTCAGCATCCCCCAGGTAGGCGGCATGGCCGAAGGCGACAAGAGCCGAAAGACCACGCTAGTGAACTACGGTTTCCGTCTGCCCTGCGCATTGGATAACCGTCCCATGAATTTCAAGGAGTTCGAATATATGTACCCCAAGCAGGTGCTGTTCGTCAGCGCCACCCCGGGGGAATACGAACTTGAAAAGACTGGTGGCGTAGTGGCCGAGCAGATTAACCGCCCCACCGGCCTATTGGATCCGAAGATCGAGATGTTCCCCATCCAGGGACAGATGGACGTTCTGCTTTACCGTATTGACGAAGTGGTGAAGAAGGGAGACCGCGTACTGGTTACAACGCTGACCAAGAAGATGGCCCAGGACCTTACGGACTATTTTGTGGAAGCGGGCATCAGGGCCAAATATTTACACAGCGACATCAAGACCCTGGAACGTCACGATTTGATCAAGGGGCTGCGAACCGGTGAGTTCGACGTGCTGGTGGGAATCAACCTTCTGCGTGAAGGTCTGGACCTTCCGGAAGTCAGTATGGTGGCTATATTGGACGCCGACAAGGAAGGCTTCCTGAGAAATTACCGCAGCCTGATCCAGACCATGGGCCGCGCCAGCCGTAACGTAAACGGAACCGTATTGCTGTTCGCCGACAACATGACCGACAGTTTGCAGAAGGCCGTCGACGAAACCATCCGACGCCGCACCCTGCAAGAGGAATTCAACAAGGAACACGGTATTACGCCAAAGTCCGTCAGCCGCAAGCTGGAAGGGGACCTGGTCATCAACGATCCGCTGATGGACCTGTGGCGCGGCGACAAGACTCCCAAGGCAGCCGAGGACCCGGATTTCGACGCAGATTACGGTTTCGCCGACAACGACGAAGATGGGGATGTCCCCCTGTTCAAGGGTGCCCCCATGGGCAAACCCAAAAAATCCTCGAACCTGAAAGCAAAGCCACCTCACACCTCAAAGCGAAGCGACCTGTCAATCGAGGAGTTGGAAAAGCAGATGAAGGCCGCCGCGGCCAAGCTGGATTTCGAGGAGGCAGCCCGTCTCCGCGACCTGATCCGCGACCTGGGAAAGTGATTTTACCCCCTGCGGAACCCTTTTTAGTATGCTTTTTTAGCCTGAATTCACAATATTTTCACGTTTTTTTACACCTATTTAATAGGTCCCCTAGTCCGTTTTGGAATATTTTTGTGTATTTTCAATGGGCAAAAAACATTTAGAGAGAGGAATCTATATGACTTTTAATTTCGCAAAGACCCTTATGATGGGTTCCGTGATTACCATGGGCGCTTTCGGCCTCATCGCTTGCGGTGATGATTCCAGTAGCGGCGCACCTGCAGATGAACAGCCGGGCAGCTCCGCCAGCGCCGACGCCACCCAGGATATTTCTATCAGCGCAACCAACCTGGGTTCCAGAACTAGAGGCATCGGTATCAACGCCGAAGTAATTTTTAGCGGCAACTTCGACATCGACCTGAGCGC
Source organism: Fibrobacter sp. HC4 (assembly GCF_023373925.1). Classification (NCBI taxonomy): domain Bacteria; kingdom Pseudomonadati; phylum Fibrobacterota; class Fibrobacteria; order Fibrobacterales; family Fibrobacteraceae; genus Fibrobacter; species Fibrobacter sp. HC4. Next base: position 2,602 of record NZ_JALCZV010000004.1, read on the forward strand.
ACAGCAGACCGGCGAAGCCACCGATATCAGCTTCACCGCCATTTCCTATGACGTGGCCTACGGTACCGTGGTTCCGGGCGAAAGCTACAGATCTCTGGGCGACCTGACCGACCACCAGGAAGTCAGATTCCCCACCAAGATGATCGACTTGGGCTCCGCCAACTCCGCCGGCGTTTCCATTTCTCTTGCAAATCCCGCTCTTGACCCGGTCGGCTGCGGCACTTACACCTTGGTCGTCAAGGTTTCCGCTGTCGATACCGAAGGCAACGACAAGGTTTCCAACCAGTTCATCACCTTCGACCGTCCTGAATCTTTCTGCAAAACCAGCGAACCGGAATCTTCTTCTTCTGAAGCCGTAGTCGAAGAAGTTCCCATGACCAACTGCCAGGTTGAACTTTCTACCAACATGGCTCCGGGTCTCGACCTGGCAACCTGCACTGCAGTGGACGCTGCTTCTGCAGCAACCGCCGACGTCATCTTCACCGCAGCAAATGGCGACATCACCATGTCTAGCGGCAACGGCGCTATGTTCGGCAAGCTGGATGCAGACTACTCCGTAGGCTACTGGCCCGAAACTGCAAACAACCGCACCTTGGCTTACAAGAGCGACTTCCCGTATCGTGCAATTGCAAACGCAAGCTTTGCAAACATGATCGAAAGTGCAGAACAGATCTATGTCATCCAGACCGCTGCCGGCGGCTTCTACGCACTGGGCTTCGCAACCGAAACCTCCTACAAGAAGCTGACCAACAACGACTACTCCTTCTCTATCAAGCTCTACAAGCCTGCACAGTAATTCCTAGCGAATTTCTCCTTTTAAGGGCTTCCCGTTTAGGCGGGGAGCCTTTTATTGTACCCCACATTTTTCTATTTTTTAGCCGTGATTTAACGCGCCCGGAAGGTCCGGGCATAACTGGAGTAAACTATGCTTAAGAAGCTTTCCAACTTCCCTGGTATCAAGGGTCCCGTTGTCACTATCGTGATGGACGGTTATGGTTTCAACCCCAACGAACAGGGCAACGCTATTGCCGCTGCTCGTAAGCCCACTCTGGACGCCTTGTTCGCCAAGTACCCCAACGTTCTTCTGAACGCTCACGGACGCGCCGTGGGTATGCCCACCAACGAAGACATGGGTAACTCCGAAGTCGGTCATAACGCTATCGGTGCTGGCCAGGTTTACAACCAGGGTGCAGCTCTCGTTCAGGACGCAATCGTTTCTGGCGATATCTTCGGCCGCGACGCCTGGAAGGAAATTTCCGCCAACGTTCGTGAAAAGAACTCCGTGCTCCACTTCATCGGCCTCTTCTCCGACGGTAACGTTCACTCCAACATTTCTCACCTGAAGGCCATGGTGGCCCAGGCTAAGAAGGAAGCCGTGAAGAAGGTTCGTATCCACATCCTCCTGGATGGTCGTGACGTTCCTGAAACTTCCGCTCTGGACTACGTCGAACCCTTCGAACAGTTCCTCTCTGAACTCCGTTCTTCTGAATTCGACGTTTGCATCGCTTCCGGTGGTGGCCGTATGCAGATCACCATGGACCGTTACAATGCCAACTGGAAGATGGTTGAACTCGGCTGGAAGACCCACGTTCTGGGCGAAGGCCGCATGTTCGAATCTGCAAAGCAGGCTATCGAAACTCTCCGTGGCGAAACCAAGGCAATCGACCAGGATCTTCCTCCGTTCGTAATCGCTGCCAACGGCCAGCCCGTGGGCACCATCAACGATGGCGACTCCGTGGTGTTCTTCAACTTCCGTGGCGACCGCGCTATCGAAATCACCCGCGCCTTCGAAGAAGAATCCTTCAATGAATTTGACCGCGTCCGCTTCCCCAAGGTCTGCTACGCCGGCATGCTCCAGTACGATGGCGACCTGAAGCTCCCCAACCGCTTCCTGGTTCCTCCTCCGGCAATCAAGGAAACCTCCGGCGAATGGTTCGCAGAAACTGGCGTTAAGCAGTTCGCTTGCTCTGAAACCCAGAAGTACGGCCACGTGACTTACTTCTGGAACGGTAACCGTTCCAGCAAGTTCGACGGTGAAACCTACCTGGAAATCGAATCCGACGTCGTTCCGTTCGAACAGCGCCCCTGGATGAAGGCTGCAGAAGTGACCGACGCTATGATCGAAGCTATCAAGAGCGGCAAGTACCAGACGCTCCGCTGCAACTACCCCAACGGCGACATGGTGGGCCACACTGGTTCCTTCCGTGCTGCTACCATGGCTATCGAAGCTGTGGATATCGGCCTCGCCCGTCTCCTCCCGGTGATCGACGCAGCCGGCGGTGTTGCTCTCATTACCGCTGACCACGGTAACGCCGACGAAATGTACGAAATCGACAAGAAGACCGGCATGCCCAAGGTGAACAAGGATGGTTCCTTCAAGGCTAAGACCAGCCACACCTTGAACAAGGTTCCCTGCATCCTGTACGATAACGTTACCGGCGGCAAGCTCTCTCTCAAGGAAGGCAACTGGGGTCTGTCCAACCTGGCAGCAACCACAGCTAACCTCATGGGCTTCGAAAAGCATGAGGCTTGGGATGATTCGATGCTCATCGTGAAGTAAGAATTATGAGTCATCTACACCGACCAAGGTCGGTGTTAAAAAAGGTCGGGCATTCAGCTCGACCTTTTCTTTTTTATGTTCTTTTTATAGTATGCAGTTCTATTCTGCGAACAAAATAAAAACTAGCGGAATACTTCGCTGGCGATTTCCTTGCCGGGGGCGTTGCTGCCCTTGCCGTGCTTGATTTCGTACTTGATGTCGCCTTCCTGGTTCAGTTTCACCCGGACTTCTACGTCCAGTTTGTAGGCGCCATGGGTGCCCTTGATCTTGAAGCCGCCGGCCACTTCATCGATTTTTACGTAGGCGGTTTGGGGAGCCTCGAATTCCAGGGTCTGCCAGCTGCCGCCGATTTTTTCGGGATTCTCGTCGGCCACCATATTGACGCATTGGACATAGCTGTCGCGGACCAGGGCCAGGTCTTCCTTGAACTCGTGGTATTCGTCCATGTCGCCATCATAGGCGAAGGCGGAAAGGCATCCAAACAGGCTCAGGGCCAGAAAAACAAGGGTATTACGGATTAACTTCTTCATAAAACCCAATGTAGCTAAAAAAACAGCCTGCATTGCCCCGCTTTTTTATATATTTGCGCTACGCTCACACCAGCCCAGGTGGTGGAATGGTAGACACTGGGGACTTAAAATCCCTTGGGGGCAACCTCGTGCGGGTTCAAGTCCCGCCCCGGGCATTAATGAGCTAACTTTTAAAAGGTAGCGAGGTCAACATGATCGACTTTTATCCGAACAGCATTTACTACCCGCGCGAAGCGGTGGAAGAGAAGCTTGCCAAGGGCGAACTTCAGCGCACCGAGAAGCACCTGATTGGCTGGACGGAACGCCACCGTGGCGAAATCTGGGACTGTGCCCGTGACGACGCCGACGAACCTACCGACGAAATCCTTCTGGACAACCTGCGCGCCCTGCTGCTGTGCAAGGGCTCCCTGCAGCCCGCCGCCGAACTGGGCGACATGATCCGCGAAATCAAGAAGGAAGAATGGTATCAGAACGAAAAGGAAAAGGACGGCGGTCACGAAGACACCGAAATGGTGGCTGACGATTGGCGTGCCAAGTACCTGATCAAGTGGCGCGAAGCCCGCATGTTCGAAGCCTTCATCCTGATCGAAAAGAAGGCCGACCAGTTGCTTTCTATTCTGAAGGCAAAGTAATTCCAACGTTTATTTAAAGTTTGACGTATTTGAAAAGGCTGGGCGGAATGCTCAGCCTTTTTGATTCACTTAGCCACGAAGGGGCTCCAGTCCTGTTTCCAGACGAAGGGGGCCCACATTTCAAAGCGACCGCCAGCGCTCTTCCTGTAGCGCCAGAACTGGCTGATATGCTGCTGCACCAGGGCGTTCAAAGCTTCGTCGTTGACGTTGCTGAAGAGGATCTGGGATTCGAATTGACCCAGAGAATCTAGGGAAAGTTTGATGCCCATGAGGATGTCGCCCTCGGAGGACAGGGGCTGCAGACGGCTGGGTTTCTTGCGGGATTTCTTCTTGGCCTTGAAGTGTTCGGCAGCCAGCCAGTGGAGGCCTGCGGCACGGCCCTGGATATACTGGGCGATCTGGTTCAGGTCGCGGTTGGCCGTATTCTCGAGAACGTAGATGTCGTTGATGGAAGGCATGACCATGCGGCCCGTGTAACCGGCCATGGGGCTAACGGGAGCGGGCTCGGCGGGAATGATGGTCACGATGGGAGCAGGAGCCTGCTGGATGCGCAGGAGGGCAACCACCATTACGGCAATGACAAATGCCAAAAAAATCAGGGGAAGGTTACGCATGATCCAGTGCTACTCGATGGCCTTGATGCAAAGTTGCAGGGTCTTCTTGCCGTTGAAGTAGTTCCAGGTGGGTTCGAAAACCACGGAGACCAGTTCACCGCGAGTCAGCAAGTTCTTGTTCTTGCGGAGGCCGAAGGCGATGGCCGGGAACACGCGGCTACCCGCCTGGGAGATATCCATCTGCAGGTGTCCGCCCTTCAGTTCACGCATCCTGTGTACGCGGACGCCGGCGGCACGGAAGGTCGGAGACGGGAAGTTACCGCCGAAGGGTTCCATCATATCGAAGAAGTCCAGCACCGTGATCATAGGACGCAGCATCTGGTTCTGGGCGAAGGGGATTCCCTTGGTGGGCATGTACTGTCCAGCTTCCACTTCAAGTTCGTGGAGAGAAACTTCAATATCGTAGGGGTAGGCTTCTTCCTGCAATTCCTCTTCGCCGGTGTAGCCCTGAACTTCGGCAGAGCGTTCCAGACGGGCGCGGAGTTCATCCACCTTGTCGGCAGGGAGAGAGAAGCCGGCGGCGTTGGCGTGGCCACCCCAACGGTCAAACAAATCCTTGGATTCGAAAAGGGCCTTGTGCCAGTTAAAGCCGGGAACAGCGCGGGCACTGGCGTGGGCCATACCATCACAAACCGACATGACGGCGGAGGGTCTGTGGAATTCCTGGGCCAGCTTGGCAGCCACGATACCGATCACACCCACATGCCACTTTTCACCGGCCACCACAATCACGGTGGGAATACGTTCGCCATAGACAGCGCGAACCTGTTCCATGGCCATCTCGGTGATTTCCGCTTCCTTCTGCTTGCGGCGGGCGTTCCAGTCGCGAAGTTCCGCCAGCAGGGCATTGGCGCTGGCTCTGTTGGGGCTCAGCAAAAGCTTAAGTGCCGGATCCGGACGTTCCATTCGACCGGGGGCATTGAGGATGGGGGCAAACTTGTACATCACGTCGATGCCGCCCACGGCGCTGTGGGGCTTCATCAAGTTGCCATACATTTCCTGAAGGCCGGGCCAGCTACTGCTCTCAAGATTCTTGAGGCCAGCCTTGGTAAAGCATCTATTCTCGGGAGTCATCTGAACCAGGTCGGCCAGAGTTCCAAGAGCCACCAGGTCCAGGAATTTTTCGGGAACGGGACGTCCGAGCCTGGAGTACAGAGCACAGACAAACTTATAGGAAACACCCACGCCGCAAAGTTCAGGGTTCTGGTAGGTATCGCCTTCCTGATGGGGATCCAGAAGAACATCGCAAACCGGGAGGCCATCGCCAGAAGGCTGATGATGGTCGATCACCATGACCGCCATTCCCAGTTCCTTGGCGTGAGCAATTTCGGCGTTGGCGGTAATACCCGTATCGACAGTCACCACATAGCGGGCGCCAGCTTCGTACATCTCGTCTACCGCCGACATAGAAAGGCCGTAGCCATCACCGAAGCGGTTAGGCAGGCGCCAGTCAGACTCCATGCCGATTTCAGCCAGGGCACGAGTCATCAAGGTCACGGCAGTCATACCGTCCAGGTCGTAGTCACCAAAGACGAAAACCTTGCCACCTTTTTCGCGCACATCCAGAAGCCAGTTGACTGCGTCTTCCATCCCCATGATTCCAAAGGGGTCCAGCACATCATCCTTGCTACCGCAGAGCATGCGGTGGGCATCGGCCGCAGAAGTAATTCCGCGGGCCACCAGGAATCGGGCCACCACATGGGGGATCCTGAGGCTGTGCGAGATAGACGTCGCCAGGCGTTCTTCTGTTACGCCAAAAGTCATTTATAGCCCTCGAAAAGTTTAAGGGCCAGATTCTGCAGACACATGGAGGCGGTCACGCGGCGGGACTCGATGCGGGACATGGTCTCCTGGACTGCAACCAGTGAAAGTTCAAGGGCGGTGGCATCTACCCGCGGGAAGTTCTCGATACCCACGTTAGCCGTGGTCTCGGGCAAGCGCAAAGGCGCACCAGCCACCAGGCGGATCAGGTCCGCAATCAGGAAGGAAAGAACTTCGAGGAATCGGTTGGCCTCGTAGGCCTCATCCAGTTCGGCATCCTTCAAAGTCATAAAAAGGTCGGTGTAGTCCTGCAACAGGGACTTGCGGACGAATTCGGCGGCAAGTTTGCACCAAGTCTTGCTCCGCTTGGCATAGTAGAGAGCCTTGCCCGGTGAGCCTACAGCCAGGCCCACCACATCGTCGGGAATTTCAACACCTTCGCTAAAGCTATCCTCATCCTGTTCCTCTTCGGAAACCTCGCCGGCAGAAACCCGGGCACATTCGCTGCGGACCTCGGCATCGGTCAGGGGCAGCAGGTGCAGGGCCAGGCAACGGGAACGGATGGTCTGCAGCATCTTCTCGCGGGAAGACGTGGTCAAGATGAAATAGGTATCGGGGGGAACGTCTTCCAAAGTCTTCAGGAAGGCGTTGCTGGCCGCCTCGTTCATGCGGTCCGCCTCGGCAATGATCACCACACGGACTCGGTCACCCTTCATGGCGAATCCACCGGTCATGGAACGGATCAGATCCACCGAAATAAAGGAGGCAGGGCCAAAAAGGTCTACGCGGTAAGGGTTCTTCTGAATTTCCTCGATGTAGCCCTTCTTAATATCTTCTACAGTCTTGGCGGTACTGCCGGCAGAAACGTCGGCACCGCTCTTGGAGTGGGCTTCCTTGGTATCCAGGGGAATAACCCAGCTATTGGTATCGCCGCTGTCCATCGCCATACGGCAGCCAAAGCAGTGGCCGCAAGGGCGTTCGTCAGGGTTAGAGCACTGCAGAGCCTGAGAAAGCTTCATGGCCAGAGCCTTCTTGCCGATACCGGCAGGACCGTCAATCAGGATTGACTGCGGGAAACGATTCTCACGGAGAGCCGACATCAGTCGGATCCTTGCACGTTCCTGGGAGGCGGGGCCATTTAGAATATATTCAATCATCTACTGCTTTATTTACTGCTTTAACCACTGAAGGGGATCCACGGTCTGAGTCCCTTCGCTAACTTGAAAGTACAATTTAATTCCATTTAAGGAAGCAACGTCGCCCACCTCGCCAATTTCTTCGCAATTTCGGACTTCCTTGCCTTCTTGTACGCGAATAGACTTCATATGACCATACACGGAATAGGTTCCGCCCTGATGTTCGATAATCACGGAGGGGCCGCGACCGTCAATTTCGGAGACCATGACCACGGTACCGGCAGAAGCAGCCTTCACCATTTCGCCACGCTTGCCACGGATTTCTACACCCAAATTGCGAGTCATGATATGAAGCACCGGATGTTCCTGGAGACCATAATTACTGATGACGTCACCCTTCAAAGGTCTGCACTTAGGTCCCTTTACCGATTCGGCCACCACGACCTTGGGCTTGGACACCGTCTTCGTATCCTTCTTCTCGGACTTCTTGCCCTTAGACTTGCCCGCCTTTTCCTTTGCCTTGCGTTCGGCTTCGGCCTTCTTGGCCGCCTCGATTTCCTTCTTGCGACGCTCTTCCAGCTTCTTGATCAAGGCCAGCATGGTCTTCTGGTTCTGCTCAAATTCCTTGAGGGCGCGGCGCTGCATATTCTGGTCCTGCTTCAGGGACTTCAACATCCGTTCCTGACCAGACATCTGGCTCACGAGACCCTTTTCTTCGGCAGCTTTCTTGTCGCGCATTTTCTTCAAATCAGCCAGATGGTCGGTGGACTGCTGTTTCTTTTCATCACGTTCATAAACCAGCTGCTGCAAGGTTTCCACTTCCTGCTGGTCCTGATTCAAAATTCGATGTACCCAGTACACCTGTCGATCAGGGTTGCCTTCCTGAGTCAGAAGATTATAAAGGACCTTCGCCTCGTTAGCGCGTCCATTTACATACAAAGTTCTAATTCTCTTTTTCATGGCCTCCTTTCGTTCCTCGATCTTCTGGTCAAGGGAATCGATATCGGCCTCCAGCTGAACAATGGCGCTTTCCAGCATGTTCTCGCTCTTGGAAAGTTCGCTGATGTAAGTTCGAGTCTGGTTCAAGTTCTGGTCCAGAAGAGAAATCGTGTTCAGCACGCCCTTCTCTTCGGTTTCAAGGAGAGCCAGTTCCTGACGTTTCTTGGCCAGGTCGGACTCCAGTTTCTTAAGTGCGTTTTTCTGTTCGCTGATCTGGGCGTCTGTTTTTTTGGTGACCGCCTTAGGAGCCGCAGACTTTGAGGCGGCCGGCTTACCGGCCGAAGGTTTTGAAGCAGCAGGTTTTGCAGGCGCAGATTTCGCAGCAGGTTTTGCAGGCGCAGCCTTTCCATTGGGAGCGGCAAAGCCTACACCCACCAGAAAGCACAACAGCAAGACCAAAAAACGCATGAAGCCCTATTCCTGTTCGTTACGCTTGACCATCAGGAACCGGCGAACAGTCCTAAAGCTGAAATAACCCGACAGGGCCGTCACCAGCAAGACCACCAGCGCCAAGACAAGACCCAGCCCATCCAGGTAAGTCCAGACAATCGGGAAAGCCTGCGTCACGGAATTGACCAGTGTCATCAAGAGGATCACCGCAAGACCGCTACCCACAAGGCCCTGAATCACGCCCTGCAGCACAAAGGGGAACTCGATAAAGAAATAGCTTCCGCCGGCGTACTTCATGTTCTCTACCAGCAGCTGGCGAGAGAACAGCGAAAGGCGAACGGAATTACAGATGATCAGCGACAGCGTCACCAGCAGCAACACGCTAATACAGACGGGCCAGAAAACCAGTTTGAATTTCCAGGCCGCAAATTTTTCAACCCATTCCACAGGCGCCTGGACTTCCTCGAAAAATTCTTCCTGGGCCAGGGCATTCCGCAAAGTCACCAGGTCGGCAGGATTCTGGCTAGCCTCATCCAGGGTCACCCTGAAAAACGGAGGAATGGGGTTCCCTTCCACAAGGTCCAGCATCTCACCCGAGAAATGGTTGCGGAAATCCGCCAGGGCGGAATCGGCACTGATAAAGGAAACGGAATCGATATGCTTGGTATGCTGCAGGCGGGTCTGTATAACTTTTATGGAATCCATCGAAAGGGATTCGGGCAGGAAAGCCTCGATTGCATACAGGTTCCGCTCCGTAGACATCAGACGCACAACACCACCCAAAACGGTGATGGAAGCCGAAAGCAATAGGGAACAGAGAAAGATTGTGACCAACGAAGGCAAGATCACCGTACGGTGTTGCCTCATTCCTCTAAAAGATTCTGATATTAAGTAGCCGAGTTGTCCAAGCACGGGTTGAATAATAACTAAATTTTCAAGAGTTCTTTACGGGGCGACAATGGGAAATATCGTAATAAAGATAACAGCACTAGTCTTTGGCATAGCCCTCTGGTTTCTTGTCATTTCACAGAAGGACTTCCAGCTTTCCATGGAAGTTCCCCTGCACTTCGTGAAACTTCACGAGAACATGGCCATCGCCTCTAAACCGCCCCACACCTTGCACATTACCGTAGAAGGCAAGTCCTGGGATTTGATCCGTCTGCGCCACCAGATGAACAAGGACAAACAGAATTCCGTAGCCATGGTGGTAGACCTGCAGAACGCCGAACTAGGCGGAACCCGAATCCACCTGGACGCCCACAACTTCGTGGCCCCCGGATTCCCCGACATCCGCTTTGTGGAACCCGACAACCAGCTTATCTTTATCGACCTGGAAATCGACACCCGCATCGTCCGTAACGTTCCCATCAAGTCTAACGTAAATTTCAACGCCGCCCAGGGTTACCTGCTGGCCGACGATCCCGCCATCCTCCCCGAAGAGCTTAAGGTTTCCGGCGCCCGTAATGCCCTCACCCGCATTATCGACATTCCCACAGACTCTGTCAACTACGATACCCTCCGTAAGAGCGGCAAGTTCAAAGTCCCCCTGAATTTCGCATCTCTTCCATCCTTCGTAAAGCCAAGCGATTCCACAGTGACCATCGCCGTGAACATCCAGAAGATGGACAGCAAGACTTTCCAGAATATTCCCGTCAGCCTGATTGGTTTCTTCGACAAGAAGATCTACTCCCTGAACCCCGACACCGTATCCGTAGAAATTACCGGCGGCGAACAGGTACTGGATTCCATCTCGTCAAAGGACATCGAACTGATACTGGAATTCAACCGATTTGCAATTGAAGACGCCGACAGCCTGGCCCCCACCGTCAAGCTTACGCTGCCCCCCAGCGTAAACCGCGAAATGTCCATCAAGGCTATCCAGATCAAGCCCGAAAAGGTTCGCCTGAACAAGGTAGAAGTCAAGCCGGCCGTCACCGAGAATCCCGAAGAAACAGTCCAGGAGGCCACACCATGATTTGGCTTGGAATTGAATCCAGCTGCGACGAAACAGCCTGCGCCATCTTGCAGGATGACCCGCTGAAAGTGCTTTCCAACCCGCTGTACAGCCAGATCGACGAACACGCCCTCTATGGCGGCGTGGTTCCCGAAATCGCAGCCCGCGCCCACCTGCAGAAAATTGTTCCCGTCGCCGAAGCCGCCGTCAAGGAAGCAGGCATCAAGATGGAAGACATCGACGCCATCGCCTACACCACAGGCCCGGGCCTTATGGGACCTCTCCTTGTGGGCGCAAGCTTCGCCAAGGGTCTTGCCCGCGACTTGCAGATTCCCGCCTACGGCATCAACCACCTGGAAGGCCACCTGGCTGCCGCCTGGTTGAGCCACCCCGAAATCGAGCCGCCCTTCCTGACACTTACGGTATCCGGCGGCCACACGGAACTGGTGTTGGAAGAACCGGGATTCAAGTACACAAGCATCGGACGCACCCGCGACGACGCTGCCGGCGAAGCCTTCGACAAGTGCGGAAAGCTTCTGGGTCTCAAGTACCCTGCAGGCGCCACCATCAGCAAGTTGGGTGCCAATGGCAACCGCAAGTTCGTCGAATTCCCCCGAGCCCTCCGCTCCCACGACAACTGCGAATTTTCCTTTAGCGGCCTGAAGACCGCCGTGCTGCGCTATACCGAAACTCACGATCCGGAATACATCCAGCAGAACCTGGGCGACATTTGCGCCTCCCTGGAAGACGCCATCGTGGATAGCCTGGTGACCAAGACCATCAACGCCCTCAAGAAGACCAAGATGAAGACTTTGGTCATGGGCGGTGGTGTCAGTGCCAACGCCTGGCTCCGCACCCGACTGCAAGACTATTGCGGCAAACACGGAATCAAGTTCCTAGTTCCCGACCGCAGCCTCAGTACCGACAACGGCGCCATGATCGCCGCTGCAGCCATCCGCCGAGTCCGCCAGAATATGCTGACCTCCATTGACGTAGTCAAGCCCTGGATGCCTCTAGCCCAGTAGCCCTAGATACCTGCGGTTTTACCAAAAAAATCGGATCCTCCTGTTCCAATCCGGAGGATTTTTCGTATCCAGGCAACGTCTTCGTGTATTTTTTCGCACAAACTTTTGCACACCCCTCTTTTCGATTGCGTTTGTAAGTATATTATGAACATGAATTGCCCTGCTTTCAAAATTTCTCTGTTTACAGTGACCCTGGCAAGCCTCCTCTGGGCCCAGGATCTTTCTAAACCTGTAAACGACGTAGATGTGTTCCGCCCCGAAAAGCGCGAAACCCAGGTGCAATTGGTCGACTCCACCAAGAACAACGCCGTGACGCTGAACGTGGACATCTTTGCCGATGGCATGGTAGGCTCCTACTACATCCTGTGGGATGAGGTGGACCTTTCCGAAGACATCAAGAAGATGATGACCACCCGCGATTTCGCCCGCGACGAATTCTTTATGCAGAACATCGACCGCGAACAATTCGAACAGGAACGACTGCTGCAGCTCTTCGAAGACAAGAAGCGTGAATACTTCGCCATCTTCCCCGAAGAGGCCCTGAAGATGCTGGAAGACCAGAAAAAGGATGACCTGGTCGAGGCAGAAATCGATTCCAAGAAAGACGAGCCCAAGGCTCAGTAAGAATGTTTTCTACGGAACCAAATTTTGACCGCTGGAAACTGACCGGCTTCGCCGGCCAGAACGCATACCTTTTGGAGACAGTCGAGAGTACACACTCTCTTATGAAACAGCAGGCAGCCACGGGCAAAATACAGCCTGGCGCCCTCGTTGTCGCCAACCAGCAAACCGCAGGCCGAGGCCGCCACGAACGCACATGGGCCTCCCCCGCCAACGAGAACCTCTATTTCAACATCCTGATTCCGCTAGAGGGAATCGCCCTCTCCAAGGCACCGCAAATCACTCAGGTCGCCGCTCTCACCTTCGCAGAAACTTTCCGCAACATCCAGGACGAATCCGGCACCGCACCGCAGCTGGGACGCGTCACCGTCAAGTGGCCCAACGACATCCTCTGCGGCAAGAGCAAGTTCTGCGGCATCCTGGCAGAAATCGTCTTTGTACCCGGCGAAACCGTAGACGGCAAGCGCCAACCGCCCAGACCCGCAGTCAACATGGGCGTAGGCATCAACGTCAACAGCGATCCCGCAAACTACGCCTTTCTAAACCGCCCCGTCACCACCCTAAAAGAAATCGCAGGCGGCCGCCAGATCAACCGCGAAAAATTACTGCAGGCCCTCGTAGGTAACCTGGAGCGTGCCATAGGCCAGTTCCGCGCCTTCGGACTTTCTCCCTGGATTGAAGCCTGGCGCAAGATGGACCAGTTCATCGGCGCCCGGGGCACCATCGTGGTCAACAACAACTGCACCGACGAAAACCGCGACAGCGGCGCAGGCTCCATCAAAAAATCGGGCCGCATTCTCGACATGCAACCCGACGGAAGTCTACTATTCGAAACCGATGACGGAAAGATCGAAACTGTCTATTCCGCCGACCTTGAAATCTGATCGTCCAGCCCAGGCAGGGACTGCGAGCCCTACCTTCTCTTTGTCTTAAAGAATACGCTACCGACCAGCGCCACTGCCAGCACCACGATCATGGCAGTGAGCCCCATGTCCAGCAAATTCTGGTAAGCCTCGAACTTTCCACTCTCGATCATCAGGATGATAATCAGTGCAAGGACGGCTCCCAGGGAACCCAGACGTTCAAACATCTTGATCTTGTCTTCGTTATCAAACTTCTTCGGACCGTTACCACTAATAAAGGACATTGACATCGCCTCCCATTAAAATCCAGACGAAGAGACCCACCATGACCAACACACTGATGGTGACATTGGCCAAGAAGAAATCACGGTTCATCGCATCCAGATCGTCAGACTTTCTAAACAAGTGAATATAAAATACCGCGGCAGCCATCAGGGCCGTTACAGCCCACCAGGCTACACCCATCTGCCAAATAAAGCCGAAAGCCACACAAAGGGCAAGCATGGCCATATGACTCCAGAAGGCAATCTGCAAGGAACGCTTACGGCCAAATCTTGCCGGCACGGAATGCAATCCCATCTGGCGGTCAATCTCTTCATCCTGTGTGGCGTAGATAATGTCGAAGCCACCCATCCAGAGCATCAGAATCATCAGCAAGAAAATGGGGAACAGTGCGAATTCGCCTCGGATAGCAATCCAGGCACCCAGGGGGCTCATGCCGATGGCAAATCCCAGGAACCAATGGCAAAGCCAGCTAAAGCGTTTCCAGTAGGAATAGGACAACAGCAATAGCCACACAGGCAAGGCCAACAAACCGGCCAGAGGCTGCAACAGCGCCGCAAACAGAACGAACAGAACGCCGTTTACCGCCAAAAAGGCAATCACCGATTTCTTGCTCAAGCGTCCATCGGGCAGGTGGCGCTTGGCCGTGCGAGGATTCTTGGCATCGATATCTGCATCGGCAATGCGGTTAAAACTCATGGCGCTGTTACGGGCCGTCACCATGCAAAGCACAATAAGCACCACGATGCGGGCAGTCTCCTGCCAACTCATATCACGGAAACCATTTGCAGCCACCCACATGGATCCCAGCGCAAAAGGCATGGCGAACAGCGAATGACTCAAACGAACCAGGTGACCGAATTCTTGAATTTTCTTAAACATCAACTTTCTTCCATGGTTCTACAATTTTCGTTTCTTCTCCCAGGTGTTTCAAAATTTTCGCCACCACCGTATCCACCAGTTCCTCCATCGTCGTAGGCTTGCTGTAGAACTGGGGGCTCGCGGCAATCACAACCGCTCCCGCGCGAGTCAGACGTTCCATATTTTCCAGGTGGATTAAATTATAGGGCATCTCCCGCGGAACCACAATCAGAGGGCGGCGTTCCTTCAGGCATACATCCGCCGAACGGACCAACAAATTGTCAGATGTACCTGCCGCCATTCTCCCCAAAGTTCCCATGGAACAGGGCACCACTACCATGCCTGCATAATCGGCGCTACCGCTGGCACATTCCGCAAAAAAATCATTCACGCCAGGAAGTTCATCGCAGTAATCGTACAGAGATTCCTGCCCCTCGTAGGCCACCACTTCGCAACCCGGGGAAGTCACCAGGGCCGTCACATGATGCCCCAGTTTCTTGAGATGCATTGCAGTGCGGGTCGCATAGATAGCGCCGCTGGCACCCGTCACGCCCAGAATATAACGGCTCACTTGACCGCCCCCGCCGCAGATCCATCCGCAGAAACTTTCTTCAGAAGAACGCGATAGGCAACGCCCCAAAAGCAGGGCTTCACATGGACCAGTTCAAACCCGTTCTTTTCGGCCAGCTTCACAAATTCGTCTACCGGCAAAAAGTGCAGCACGGAATTCACCAGATATTCATAGGCATCATGCTTGCTGAACAGCGCCCCCATTACAGGAATGAACATAGGCGCCAAAACTTTATAGAAGAACTTGTTGAACGCATTCCGCGGAGCGAAAAACTCAAGCACCTGCAGGTAGCCTCCGTGGCTCAGCACGCGGGCCGATTCCTTCAGGCCGGCATCGGCATTAGGCAAGTTTCGCATACCAAAGCCATTCAGCACCACATCGAAGGAAGCATCGCCAAAGGGCATCTTCATGGCATCCAGCTGGACAGGAACCGCGGTCGTATTCTTGCCTTCAGCCCCCCGGAGCATTCCGTAAGAAAAGTCCCCGAGAATCGCCACGTCCTGCACGCCATTAAACTTTTCGTAGGTCACGGCAAAATCGCCGGTACCACCGCACAGGTCCAGCAACCGCCTGCCCGGACGCAACTTTTTTAGTTCCTTACAGCAGACCCTGCGCCAACGGATATCCTGAAAACAGCTGAGGGTATGATTCAAAAAATCATAACGCCCCGAAATTTCGTCAAACATCTTGCGAACGTAGCTCTTGTCTTCAGGATTTCTCATACTTCAAATTTAGAAATTAAAAAAGAGTGCGATTCACAAACGTGAGCCGCACTCCTTTCAAATGTAAGCCACGGGATCGCCCGCCGGCAATTACTTGAAGTTAGCCGTAATGGTCATGCCATCGGTAGGTGTAATGATATGGGGATTGTCGGTAGAACCGTCGCTCCAGCCGCTGAACACAGCGCCTCCCGTTGCGACGGCTGTCAATTCCATATTCATACCACCAAAGAACTTGCCCTTATAGGAACCGTTGCCCGGAAGCTTCATGCCTTCCATCAACACAGTACCGCTACCATTTGCAGAAATAGTCAGGGAAATGTCTCCAGAAAGACCAAATTCACTTGTATATTCGCTCCTTACAGTAGCGTCACGTTCAGAAGCCCAGGGGCCAAGCTTTTCGCCATAGGGGTCGAAGGAGTGACCATAGCTGTTTCTTCTTTCCTTATAGGCTTCAACAGACATATCCCTTTCAACGTCAGATGCATCAAGCATGTTGGCCAGGAACTTAGCCTTTTCCGTCACATTGCTTCCATTCAGGTAGGTACCGAACATCACAGAGGCATGGTTAACGAACAGACGCTTAAAGTCAGCATTCTTGATCAGGCTGTTGTACAGAGAGGCGAAGCAATTATTTGCAGCCGAAGCGCAACCATTCTTGCCACCCTTCTTTACCCAGGAGAACATATTTGTAGACTGGCTGAAACCAGAAACAGACCAATCCCATTCAAAACCATGGTCAAGGTCATAGACCATAAACTTCCAGGGCTGTTCCGGAGACTTCCAGGCGCGAACGTTATTGTCGGGCCAGTCACCATTATGAATGTACATTTCTGCAATCATATAATCGGCAAAGTTTCCAATATCGATGAGAGTCTTGGCCGCTTCATAATTTTCAGGAACGGTCATGTCGTTTCCACCGATAAAGGCCAGCATGGCCAGGTAATCAGCTTCGGTGCCGTTGCTCGCAGTTACAGTCTTATTCAGGTGCTTAATAAAGTTCACGGAGCCGGCATCGATGCCATAGTTTGTTTCTACATAGTTCTTGTTGTAGCGTTCACGCATATCGTGGATGCCATAGTATGTACCATTGTAGAACACCACCACCTGGCGGCTGCGCTGGTAATCAACGCCACTGCCTTCAAGGATGGCACCGCCAGCAGCATCGGCAAAATAGTCAGCCACAAAGCGGTTACCGTTGTTACGGAGGTTAAAGCCCTTGAACTTGCTATTCTTATCCTTACGGGTTTCAAACAAAGGATATTCAAGCCAGCCAGCTTCATATTCTTCACGCATGACAATGGCCACAGACTTCTTTCGTTCCATGCGGCTCCAGCCACCCATCAGAGAAATACCACCATCAATTTCCCAGGCCTTCTTGCTAGACTTGCTTCCTTCGGCGTAGAATTCCACATGAACAGGAAGTTCACCAGAATCATCAGGATAAGCCTTGTTGGGTGCATACATCTGGTCATTATCCATATCGGGTTCGCCACCGTTAGTCTTCTTATAGTACTTCGTAAAGAATTCCGGGGCTACGGACACAGACACCACAGGCATCTTCACCTGTTCACCAATAAAGTAAGTATTGGTAACAACCTGTCTGGTCAACAAACCATCCTTAAAGGCGGCACAACGCAAGACTGTATTCTTGTCAATTACGATGGGGCTATTAAATTCCTGGGAACTCTTCGTGGGAATAGAGCCATCCTGGGTGCAGCGCACAGAAAGTCCACCGCTAACAGAGGGCGGATTCAATGTCACAGGTTCGTTATAGAAACCGCCCTGAGCGCCATCAAAAGAAAATGTAGGTGCATAGCCATCGTAGGCAGTAGACTGGTTGTTGGGCTGTTCCGGAGTGGGAACATCAAACATCTTCCAGGCGCCACCGTCCACGATACCCCAGCTTACGTTACCCGTCAATGCCGGATAAGTTACCGAGTCACGAATTCCATAGTAAGGGTCAATCAGGTATACGGTACCGCCATCCTTTTCCAACTTCCAGTTGGTATGGACACGATAATGCCTGTTGAGGGTATCAGTTCCAGCCACTTCATTCAGGTTTTTCTTGTCGCAGAATACGGTGGTAAACTGCTTGGGCTTCAACACTACGTTACCAAAGAACCACTTACGGGCATTCTTCCTGTTTTCTACAAGGGTATAACCCTTCAGGTTTGCTTCGGTTCCGCCAGCGTTATAGATTTCAACCCAACCCGGGTCGCCACCTTCTTCGTCAAGCCAGTCCAAGTTCACCGGAGCAATTTCCGTAATCACCAGGGCAGAATTGCCAACCCAGCGAAGAGTCGTGTCAGCCGGATAGTAAGCCGTGTCTAGCTTAATGATCGTATCGCCTTCGGGAGTAACTACACGGATAGAATCAATCCCCACCACGCTGGTATCGCCGCTGGGGCCAATAACAACAGTCGTAGTATCACCATCAGGGGTTACGATTACGGTAGTATTACCTTTCTTATCATCTTCTGCAGAAGCACTATCGTCGGAGCAAGCGATAACTCCATTCAATACCAGACCAAAACAGCAAAATGCTGCAAAACCTTTTAACGATTTTCCCAGAAACACATCGCTACCTTTTAATTCTTTAACAAAAGCCGAAATAATCCCAAAAATTCGGCCCCTACATTCAACACCTGGCATTAAATTTAGAAGTTTCTTAAAAAAAAAGGAAAAAATGTCGGTAATATCTTATTTACCCTTGACAAGACTCACAGATTGAGTTATATTTGGGCACATCAAAACGGCGCTGTAGCTCAGTTGGTAGAGCAGCGGACTGAAAATCCGCGTGTCGTCAGTTCAACTCTGACCGGTGCCACGAAAAAAGACCTTAGCGAAAGCTGAGGTCTTTTTCATTTTCCCCATATACTAAAAAAAATTAGACGGACCTGCCAGAGGTCCGCCCATTCATAAACAATTTATTCAAAGAATCCGTTAACGCCCAGCCCGATTATCTGCGATAGTCAATGGCGTCGACGTCAATAGTTGCATTCTGGGAACGGTAACAAGAATAGATATCGTCCCAATGTTCAAGCAGAGCATCAACAATTTCCGGCTGGAACTGGGAACCCTTCATCTTCGCAAATTCGGTCTTCACCTTTTCTTCAGGCCACGGGGCCTTATAGCAGCGGTAGCATGACAAGGCATCCAGCACATCCGCCACGGCACAAATACGAGCAGCCAGAGGAATACTCTCCCCCTTCAAACCAAGAGGATAGCCCTGTCCGTCCCAACGTTCATGATGGGAGCGAGCCACATCGGCCGCATAGCGCAGCAGCTTTCTCTTAGAATTACAGAGCATCCTGTAGCCGAGATCCACATGAGTCTTCATGACGGCGTATTCTTCATCCGTAAGGCGGCCTGGCTTATTCAGCACAGCGTCAGGCACGGCAATCTTACCCAAGTCATGGAGGGGAGCCGTCAGACGGATTCGTTCAACCTCATCCGGCGGCAGTCCGAGATACTCGGCCAACTTACGGGAAATCTCAGCCACACGCAAAATGTGGTCACCCGTTTCCTGGCTACGGTATTCAGAAGCCTCACCCAAGGTATGAATAATTTCACGCTGGGTCGCTTCCAGTTCCGCAGTCAGCATGGCAGACTCCACAGTCTTCGCGGAATATACAGCAGTCAGCCTCAGACGTTCCAGGTCCTGTTCAGAAAATTCATCCACAGTCCCGCCCTGCTTGTTAATCGCCTGGAACACTCCCATCACCTGCCCCGTAGAATCCTTCAGGGGTACAGTCATCACTGACTTGGTATGGTAGTGAGTTTTCTGGTCAGTACGACTATCAAACCTGGAGTCCAGGTAGGCGTCCTTAATGAGCAGAGCTTCGCCGGTAGTTACGGAACAGCCTACAAAGCCAGCAGTCTTGGGAATCCGGAGTTCGCTGACACCATGGGCCACCTTCGTCCAAAGTTCGTCTCTTTCATCATCCACAAGCCAAAGGGAGCAACGGTCAGCCGAAACAATGGAACGGCCAAGATCGGCCATCAATACAAGCAAATTGTCCATCTTACGTTCAGCCGCGATCTTCGGCATGTAAGAGAACAGCAATTCCAGAATTCTCTGAGATTCTATCGCCTGTTTTGAATCAAACTCCGTCATACGATGTAAAAATAGCTAAAGATTTTCAAATAATCACAGGAATTGTTGACGGAAACACCCAAATTTTTCTATCCTTTGCCCACCCCTGGAGGAATAGGCTAATTGGTAAGTCAGCGGTCTTGAAAACCGCCGCCGTAAGGCTTGGGGGTTCGAGTCCCTCTTCCTCCGCTCCAAAGAAGACCGTTCGAGAAGACCTCGACGGTCTTTTTTTTGACCCCGAAGCCGGCTGACCGCCCCTATCGGTAATTCCAGTCCATTCGATTATCCGCCACGAAATCAGCCACGGCCGTGATCGGTTCATCGTACAGCAGCGTACACACCTTAAGGGGCAGCGGGAAATCCACTCCCAGCGCATCCACACAGGCCGAAGTCGTCGACCCGGTCGTGTAGACATCATCCACAATAATAACGGTTCCACCCTCAGGCAGCCGTTCTGGCAAACGGGCCACAAAAGCCCCCATCACGTTACGTTCGCGAGCCTCCCTAGAAAGTTTCGTCTGCGACATCACGAAGGTCCGCCTCTTCAGCCAGCGGCACACCTGGCCTCCGGTCACCAAGGCAAGAGCCGCGGCAATCTGCTCCGCCTGGTTATACCCGCGTTCCCGCATACGAGCCCTGTGAAGAGGCACCGGCACAAAATACAGCGGATGGGGCAAGAGCGCAAACTCCTGTCCCACAGCGCCGTCCCGCACCGCCGCCGAGCGCCGCACAAGATAGGCCGCCATCCCATGAATGCTCTTGTACTTCAGGGCATGCACCAAATTACGGGTCAACGACCGCATCGGG
Organism: Fibrobacter sp. HC4; assembly: GCF_023373925.1. Classification (NCBI taxonomy): domain Bacteria; kingdom Pseudomonadati; phylum Fibrobacterota; class Fibrobacteria; order Fibrobacterales; family Fibrobacteraceae; genus Fibrobacter; species Fibrobacter sp. HC4. The sequence goes on from NZ_JALCZV010000004.1 coordinate 23,026, forward strand.
AAAAGACAGTACACCCCCTCCTTCGGGCTGGAATAGGATTTCATCTCCCTAGCCAGTTCATCCACACACTCCGGACAAAGCCAGGGGTCTAGACCCCCCGACGCCTTGCCGCACCCCAGACATTCCGAACCGAAAATAAAACCGCTCACCTGACTTGCAATACTCATATCAACCTCTAAAAAAAGAGAGACCCACACGAGGCCTCTCTTATTAACACGTTTGAAACAAGTCGAGACGACGAAAAACTTTATTTACAAAAAATTTCAGTCAAACTATCGGCGGCTTCCCTGGTAACGCAGGCAAAGCAAAAATCCCACCAGCACCATGCAAGTCAAGGCAAAAGACCCACCATAAGAAAGGAACGGCAGGGGAAGCCCGGTCACAGGCATAAGGCCTATGGTCATGGCGATGTTCACAAGAATATGGAACAGGAAAATCGTAGAAGCTCCCATCACCATCAAAGTCACGAACGGATCCGCCGAACGCTTACAAATAGACGTGGCACGCCACAGGAACAAACCATAAAGAACCAGGACAAAGGCGCAACCCACGAAACCAAATTGTTCCCCAAGAACACTAAAAATAAAATCGGTATGTTCTTCGGGCAGGAACGCCAAATTGGTTTGAGTTCCGTTACCAAAACCCTTACCGGATACGCCTCCGGAACCGATGGCGGTCAAGGACTGCAGCACCTGATAACCATCCCCCAGGGGATCACTCATTGGATCCAGGAAGGTATTCACACGCTTCTGCTGATGAGGCTCCAGCATATTCCACGCCATGGTACTTGCATACCCAGCCAGAATATTTGCAAAAAGGAACAACCCCGTCAAAATCTTGGGCAATTTCCGACGAACCAAGGTAAACACGACCGCACAAATCAGAAGTCCCCACAGAACCTCAAACTGTATAGACTGGGAATGGGAAAACAACACCGACAGCAGCGGACTCACAATCAAGAAAACATCGGCAAAGGAAAGCCCGGCAAAAAAGAAACCGACCATAGTCACCGCAATAAAAACGAGGGCGGTACTCAAGTCCGGCTGCTTCAACACAAGGCCAAAAGGCACAATGAACAAGGCAAAGGGGACCGCAAAAGTCTTCACCTTGTGCAAGCTGACGGGATGTCTAGAAAGCCAATAGGAAATTGTCAGAAGGTAGGCAATCTTCGCAAACTCGGAAGGCTGAAGCTTAAAGACACCAAGGTCAATCCAGCGACCCGCACCCTTCACCACATCGCCAGCAAAAAAGAGAACCACCGCCAGGAGGATCAGCGAAACAACATACAACGGAACCGCCGCACGCTTCAGCCAGTCAATACGGACAAAGACCAACGCTCCCGCCATAATAATTCCGCAGAAGAAATAAACAATCTGCTTAAACCAGAAAGCATCCTTCAGGGGGACTTCTTCAAACACTGTCGCAGAATACACCAAAGTAATGCCGCAACCCATCAGGGCCAGCACCAGCACGATGAAAAGCCAGTCAAACTTAAGGGAATGATCTACAAAACGCTTTGAAATCATGGTTCCTCCTCCACAATTCCTTCATCGAGCTTCTTGTTTTCAAAGTAAGCTTCCAAGACCTTCTTGGCTATAGGTCCAGAAACGGAACCACCGCCGCCTGCAGCTTCCATAATGACAGCCACAGCAATTTCCGGGGCATCCAGAGGGGCAACCGCCGCATACCAGGCATGAGTCTTCTCGCCCTTCTTCCATTCGCCAGAGCCAGTCTTCGCACCCACGCGAACATTAGGAAGAGCGCCTCGCTTACCCGTTCCACCGGGATGGTTCACCACAGAATCCATGGCGTTCATCAAAATGCGATGAGTGTAAGGCTTCATGTTGCCCGGGCGAACAACCTCAGGCTCATAACGGCGCACCACGTTACCCTTGTCGTCCCGCAGTTCCTTCATAAAGTGAGGCCTATAGACGCCCTTTCCCGTAGCCAGGGAGCCCACAAAAACAGCCTGCTGAAGCGGAGTCACAATCTGGCCCTGACCGATAGACAAGTTCAAAATCAAGCCGCGAGCCCAACGCCAGCCAGCCCTCTTGTTACGAACGTTGAAGGAAGCCGAATCCGGAAGCCAGCCAGCACGTTCTCCGGGAATATCAATACCCAGCAGCTTTTCACCATAACCAAAACGTCGGCCAAATTCGTTAATACGCTCCATGTCGATTTCCAAACCAGCCTGGTAGAAGAATACGTCACAGGAAAGACGGATGGCATGAACCACATTCAGGGCACCATGAGTTCCCCAGCACTTCTGATAGCGGACGCCATACTGATACCCACCCGTACAGGATTTCGGGTAATACTTGTTCTCTGTCAAAACACCATGTTCAAGCCCCGCCCCAGCCGTCACCAGCTTAAAGACAGAAGCCGGCGGATACGTACCAGAAATGGCACGATTAGTCAAGGGTCGCATAGAGTCCAGAGCCACATGAGCCCAGCCCTTGTTACGTTCGCGACGCTTCAACGAGAAAATGTTCGGGTCCAGTCGCGGAGAACTGACCATGGCAAGAATTTCGCCAGTTCTGGGATCAAGGGCCACCAGGGCCCCCTTGGCGCTATCGGGAATGGCGGCTTCGGCCACCTTCTGCAAACGCAAGTCAATGGTAGAAACCAGGTGCAGTCCAGGTACGGGAGCCAGCTCACCACCACTAGACACAACGCCCACCTCTCGACCAGAAGCGTTCACCTCAACAAGCTTTACACCGTTCTTTCCACGGAATTCCTTATCATACCCCTGTTCAAGCCCTTTCTGACCAATACGGTCACCCTGGGAATAATCGGCGTATTCAGGCAACTTCAGCTGATCTTCAGAAATTTCGTTGGTATACCCCAGCACATGGGAAGCCAGCGTTCCATAGGGGTATTCACGGCGGGATTCAATCAAGGTCACCACGCCAGGCAATTCCGACGCATGCTCCTCAATCACAGAAACCTGTTCCGGCGAGGCGTCTTCCAGCAAACGGATGGGGCGGGTCTTAATCCAGCGGGACCTCATAAACGCCGTATCCAGCGAAAGGGAGTCGAAAAGACGTTCGCCTGACTTGTCTCGAATTCTCAGCAGACGATTCAAGACAGAATCGCGCTGATCCTTCTTGCGGGGCATCTGCACCGCCTGCAACGAAATCTGATACGACGGACGATTTCTAACAAGAACTTCACCGTTGCGGTCGTAAATGTAACCGCGTTCCGCAACCAGTTCCACCTTACGGATACGGTTGTTATCGGAACGCTGCAAATTTTCATCGTAGTGGGTATACTGCAACGAAAACAGTCGGAAAAGCAAAACCGAGAACAGCAATACCACACCAGCCATGTAAATCAATACATGGAGGTTCCTGTTCTGCACAACCTCATTTTCCGAAGCACCATTAAGCATGCTTTTTCTTCTTGCCTACATCCAGGTAGAACAAAATGCTACCAATCAGCATGGTATAAGCGCAACCCGGCAAGGAGAACGTCAAGAACAAATTTGTAACGATTTCCTTTGAGAGTCCGGTAATGGCAAAATAAATGCCGTCACAAATCAAGCACGAAAGTCCAAGCACGCCAATCTTTGCAGGCATGTTCAAAGACAGGAATCGTTCTTCCAGCTGTCCAACCACAAAGCCGATAACCGTCATTGAAATGGTATGAGCACCAAGCCATTCAATGGGAGCGTACACATCCTGAGTGAAACCGGCAAGGAATCCCCAGAAACAACCTGCAGCGGGACCGCACTTAATAGCCACAGCCACAATAAAGATGATGACAAAATCCGGACCCACGTCAAAAATGGAAAGCCAGTCCGCCACCGTAATCTGGAAAGCGAACGTAACCACGAAAAGGATCAGGAGACTAAACCACCTAAGGTTCTTCATCGAGCAACTCCTTTATTTCCCAGTCCGGATCTTTTTCCATCACAAAAACTTCTTCCAGAGTAGAGAACTCCTGGAACGGTTCCACATCCATCTGACGCATTACATCCAGGTCAGACTTTCTAACCTGCTTAACCGTCCCCACGGGAATCCCCTTAGGAAAGATACCGCCAAGGCCCGATGTGACCAAAGTATCGCCAACACTGACGCCAGCATGGGCAGGCACCATGGCCGTAAGCACATGGCCATCCATGGATTCCAGGAAGCCCACGACGCGGGTGCGGCGCTCCATTACAGACAACTTAAGGTTTGGATCTACAAGCAACTGAACTCTTGAATGCGTAATCGAAGCCTTGGTTATCTTACCCACAAGTCCATTCATAGAGAACACAGGCATGTTCTCCTTTACGCCATGCTTGCTTCCACGGTTCACCACCAGAGTCGTAAGGAAACGCCCCGGATTATGCCCCACCACGCGGGATGTCACGATCGGGAAATCCCACTTGTCGTCAAACCGAACCAGCGTATGCAGTCGGGCCAACTCCTGCAGGCCTTCGCGGGCATGGTAGGTCTCCTGACGGAGCCTTGCATTTTCCGATTTCAGCTGGGCATTTTCGTCTGCCAGGGAACGATAGGCGTTCACAGAAGACACAGCCAGCTGAGCCGGATAGAATACAGAACCTAAAGCAGACGAAACGACACTCTGACGCACCGAATTGGGAGACTGCCTCATCAGCAGCCCCAAAGCGAGAAAAAAGGCAAAGGCGACAACGCCATGCCTTTGAGTGAACAAGTCGATAATAAAGCGAAAAGCCCTAAGCATCGATCAAGATTCTGTTATTAGGTAGAAGAGGCAATCAGGACCGGACGATACTTGTCCAGGTCTTCCAGAATGCGGGCGGCACCCTTGCAAACGCAAATGAGAGCTTCGTCGATCACATTCACAGAAAGGCCTGTTTCCTGACGGATGCGTTCGTCAAAGCCGCGAAGCTGAGAACCGCCACCAGTCATGATAATGCCCTTGTCGTAGATATCAGCAGAAAGTTCCGGCGGAGTAATGCTCAGAGCCTGCTTGACAGCTTCAACGATAGCAGTCACAGGTTCGTTCAGGGCTTCGCGGATTTCAGCACTGTTGATGGTCATGGTGCGAGGCATACCGGCGATAAAGTCGTGACCCTTCACTTCCATGGTCAGTTCTTCTTCCAGGGGGCTTGCAGAGCCGATCTGCATCTTGATCTGTTCGGCAGTGCTTTCGCCAACGCAAAGGTTGTACATGGTGCGCAGGTAACGGACAATGGCTTCGTCCATTTCATCGCCGCCAACGCGAACAGAAGCGTTACAGACAGTACCATTCAAGGCGATAACAGCGATATCGGAAGTACCACCGCCAATATCCACGATCATGTTACCCACGGGATCTTCAACAGGAATACCCATACCCACGGCGGCAGCCATAGGTTCGTGAACCAGATGCACTTCCTTGGCACCAGCCTGCTTGGCAGCGTCGATCACGGCACGCTTTTCCACTTCGGTAATGCCGGAAGGAACACCAACCACAACGCGGGGCTTAACCATCCACAGCGGATACTTCTGAACACGCTTGATGAAAGTCTGGAGAAGGCTTTCCACCAGTTCAAAGTCTGCAATCACGCCATCGCGCATGGGGCGTACGGCGCGGCTTTCGCCCGGAGTTCTACCGAGCATCTTCTTTGCTTCGGAACCGATGGCGGAAACACGGTTATTCTTGCTGTCCACCGCAATAACCGTAGGTTCATTAATGACGATGCCCTGGCCAGCTACATGGACCAATGTATTTGCTGTACCCAGGTCAATACCGATATCGCAAGAAAAAAGACCGAACAAAGTTGTGCCCTTCTTATAAAAAAATGAAACTTAACGCAGCAAATATAATTAAGAGAAAAACAGTGCGTGTCAATCGGGAATCGTATCCCTACCGAATTTCAGCACTTTCAGATAGCGATCCCACTTGCGGGTATGTACATCATACCTGTATTTGCGCTTTTCATGCATGGCAATATCCTTGTAGATGAAAAAATCCACTTCGGCATAAGCCGCATAAATGCGGGACTCGGCCCCTTCGAACAAACGAAAATCCTTGACGCGATAGTACGGCTCTTCCATCAAGGCCGACTTATCACCCGACGACCGGATCGTTTCGGCCACCATGAACTTCAGGTCCTCCTGCAAGTACGGAGTTAATTTATTTTCAATACGGTCTGTAGGCTCAGAGCAACCCAGCACCAGGAATAGGAGGGACGTCAAAAAGGAAATCGCTAACTTTTTCATAAAATTAAAAAACGTAAGAAGTTACACCCCTAAAATAGAAAAGCCCCTCAAAAAAAGAAACATCAAACAAACAAAAAAAGAGCCGCCAAATGGCAAGCTCTTCACACCCGAATGACGGGTGGGAGTCCAGAGGGAGGGCAGGCCCTCCCTTTGCATCTCATCAGAAGGAGTAGGTAGCGTCCAGACGAGAGAAGATGCGACCTTCACCCTGGAACGGGTTGCGGAACAGCAGGTCTTCTGCGACAGTAACGTCGATCTTCAGCTTTTCTTCGATGTTGATACCGAAGCCGAAGCCAACATGGTCGTCATTGGAGCCATCAGCAAGAGGATTGGTGGTGAAGAAGGAACCATCGTCCTTGCAAACGCCGTTACCCTTGTGCTTGCCCTTTTCAGCAACTTCGCATTCGGTGTACAGGATAGACTTCTGACCGCCAACGCGGATCACGAACCAATCCCACCAGATGTTACGTTCAATACCGAAGCTGATCTTGCCGCCGATATCAGAACGCTTGTCCCATTCAGGATCGTCTTCGTAGCGAGAGTCATAGACCCAAGCCTTCTTGTCGTTGCTGTAATAGTAGTCATGAGCCTTCAGCTGATTCCAGATGAAGTCAACACCCATCCAGAAGAAACCGCGGTCCATAGCGACGTTAATACCGAGACCGCCCTGAGCACGCTTGTCATCGATACCCGGAGCCTGAGCAAGTTTCATAGAGACTGCAGGAACCAGTTCGCCGTCAATTGCTTCGAGAGTGAAGAATGCACGAGCCTTAGCCAAGAAGGTAAAGTCACCATTTTCGAAGAAGTCATAGTGACCCGGGCCATACTGAACACGAGCCAAACCGAAAGAAGCTTCGTAAGAAGTACCACCGGAAGTCTGGATATTCAAGCCACCGTCAGCCTGAACGACAGAAGCATGAGCTTCAGTATCCGGCTGATAAGTACCGCTTTCATCCAGATCGCCACCATCCTGGTGAGCGATGTAAATGTGCAAGCCCCATGCATCACCGCTAGAGAAGGTGCCGCCAAGGAAACCGTCAAAGTTGGTCACGGTTTCAGGAACCTTGTAGAAAGCATTGTCGCCTTCCTGCACATAAGCAGGCAGGTACATAGCCAAGTCAGTGTTGATACGGCCAAAAAGGCCACCGATCGTGAACTTCGGATCCGGATTGTTGTCATCGCCGAAAGAAACCGCGAAGATGCCACCGAAGGTCGGGTGCTGAGGATCATGATTGCCACCTGCGGTAACGTTCATGTCGGTATAGGCACCGAAGCCACCGATCAAATAGTTGGAATAAAGATTTGCATTAGCAGCATTATCAAAAATGCTCACATCATCCATAATGTAAGTGGTATTCTTACCCATGGATTCTACACGAGCATAAGTTGCAAAGGCGGAACCAACGCCAAAGACACCAACAGCGGCGCCAACAACAGCAGCAGTTCTTAAGTTCATTATAAAACTCCTCTTGAAATTTCTGCAATAAAGTTAGTTTTATTAAACGTAAAACGCAATAAAAATTTAAACAATTGCGTTTTTTTTGCCCCCTTTAAGTCTTTTTCGCCCAATAGCATAAAGGAAAAAGGCCCAGACCTTGCAGTCTGGACCTTTTTCAATCTCTACTGAAATATCTTCAGAAAAAGAATTATTCAGAGAAGGTGAACGGAATCGTCACAGTGGTGTTACCGGACTTAACCTTGCTGAACTTCCAACGGCTAACAGCGGTCTTGATTTCACCATCAAATTCGCCGAAACCAGTGGTAGAAGAAGCAATGGAGATGCTGATAACTTCGCCGCCCGGAGCGATCGTGAACTTCAAGGTAACCTTACCCTGGAATCCCGGTTTCTTCTTCAGGAACTTGTTATAGATGTGACGGAGACCCGGAGTACGCTGACGGACAACCTTCATGATGTCTGCAGCAGAACGGGAACCACCACCAGCGCCCATATCGATATCACGTTCAGACGGAGTCTTGATAGAGCCCTTAGACTTAGTAGCGATACCACCGCCACCACCGCCAAGGAGGCCTGCAAGACCGTCACCGATACCACCGGAACCGCCTTCAGCGTAACCTTCGTTAAAGCCACCATCAGCCTTACCGCGACGGCCACCGAGAACAGTCTTACCAGTAGTCTGGAGACCTGCAACGTCCTTCAGCACCTTATCGATGTCCTTAGAGAACTTCTGGTTCTTCATAAGGTCGTAGGCACCAGCACTTGCATTCTTGGTCTGAGCAGTGAGGAGCTTGAGCACGCCACGAGTCTGGGGAGCGTTGGGCTGACCCTTACCACGGGGCTTACCACCGCCACCAGCCTTCTTACGAGGCTTCTTGGGTTCTTCCTTCTTCTTCTCTTCCTTCTTCTCTTCCTTCTTTTCTTCGATGGTCATAGAAGCAGTAAGATCAGCAGCTGCGGAGTCATCGAACACGACTTCATCCACAACCTGTTCGTACATGGAAGCCCAAAGGCATATTGCCAAAGCGACAACCAGAGAGATACCTGCGATGGCACCCATCTTCTTATCGGATTCCGGCATCAGGGACGCTACTAACGGATCAATAGCAGGAGCTGCCTTTTTAGTCTTTGCCATATGTTATTCCTCCCCGCCGTTCTTTTCCATCACGGCGAATGCAATATTGGTGTAACCGGCAAAGCCACAAGTAGCCATAACCTTATACATTGCATCGTAAGGGATGTTCTTGTCAATCTGCACAACAATGTGACCGGCTTCGTCGGCAGGCAGGCCCTGCTTGAGGGCATGTTCCTGTTCAACAGCGCGGCGTTCCTTCAGCACAGAGTCCACCTGAGCAACCAGGAGGTCTTCCTGCTTCAAGACGTCGTCGGTCGGGATAATCTTAGCGTTATCAACGATCACATAGTTTGCGTCAACCACGACAGTCAGAGAAACTTCCTTCGGCTGCACACGAGAGGTGGAAACCGGAAGAATCAAGTTTTCTGCCTGAGTCAAGAGCTGACCTTCTGCGTCCATGTTCTTAATCATGAACACCAGAATAATGGTCATCATGTCCATCATGGACGTAATTGAGAACGGGACTTCTTCACCGTATTTACGACTTTTTCTAGCCATGATTAACCTCCCAACTTAGCAAGATTGATCTTGCTGAAACCGGCTTCTTTAGCACGGTCCATAAGTTGAATGATCTTGTCAAACTGAGTATCATCGTTAGCAACGATAATAATATTGTCCACGTCATCAAGGTCGATGAACTGAGTATGAATCTGGATAAGGTCCTTAGCAATCAGATCATATGCAGACAGCGGGTAGATCATGTTCTTTGCAGCCACATCCGGTTTCAGCTTACGAGCAGAGTTCGGAGTGAGGGTAGCAAGATCAGCACCTGCGCCCGGCTTCCTCAGAGTAGACGGCGGATTCAGACCAAGAGCGCCTTCACCCGGAGCCATGAGGAAATTGTTGTTACCATCTACGTATGCACTGTCAGCAACGGCTTCTTCAGCAGTACCGCCGTTGGTGTAAACAGCCCACATAACCTTACCGGGATCTTCTTCAGATTCCTTATTGATAGCCCAAAGTTCGATGCTCTCGATTTCATAGAGATACTTCTCTACGTTCATCTCGGATCCATCCTTACACTTAGGACCATGACCGCTTTCGACAGCTGCCTTAACATCATCCGGAGAATGGGTAATCAGCTTAGCATCGGACTTGCAACGGAACGTCCACATTTCCTTGAAGTAGACATTCGGCTGGAAACCACCGCGAGCACCAATAACGAGGTACTTGTCGGTAATAGCCAGAGACAAGTTCAAAGCCTGCTGGTCCGGTTCCGGAGGTGTATCGTTGTCCATCTGCATCATGGAACGTTCCGGCAGATTGACTTCAACGATAGCCAGCTTGGAGAAGGCAGCCATAGACAACAGCATAGGAATCAGAATCGTGAACAAGCCCATGGCCGGCAACAGATCCGGTTCTTCAGGCTTTGCTGGTTTCTTAAGTTGTCTTGACATATTTTAAACTCCAGTTAATTATTAATCCTAGGCGATTAAGCGAGGGAGTTGATAATCTTGAGGCCCTTTTCTTCCATTTCCTGGATAAGGCGTTCGGAGTTCATGTTCAGGAGGCCAACGATGACCAGAAGAGGCACTGCAGAGAGAAGGCCCAGGAGAGTGGTACCCATAGCGATAGCAATACCGTCAGAAAGAGCCTTAGCACGTTCAGAAGCCGGCTTGTTAGCAACAGCGTCGAAGGTGAAGATCAGACCGTAAATGGTACCCATAAGTCCGAGCAAGGTAGAGATGGAAGCCATAACGGAGATGATGGAAACGTAGCGAGTCAGACGGGGAGCTTCGGTCAGGAACACTGCATCGCAAGCAGCAGTCATGGTTTCGCGGCCACCGTTACGGGTAGAAACGATTGCAGCCATAACGCGAGCGATGGGGAGCTTGGTAGCATTGGCGAGGCTCAGAGCCTGATCATACTGCTGAGAAGAGATCAGCTTACCGAAATCAGCGAGGAACTTTGCACGACCCTTAGAGCTCTTGAGCAAGACGTAGACAAAACGTTCGATGGAGAAACCAAGGCCGATCAGGAAGACGACCAAGATGATCCACATGAACTGCCAACCATCGGATTCAGGGCTGAAGGATTGAAGCATTTTAGACATTAGAGTACTCCTTTATTGAGTGTTTTGGTTTATTTTGAAAAATCTTTGTTCATATTTAATTTTTTTTGAGAAATATGGGACAATAATTGGGTAAAACTTAGTTTACTGAGCTAAAAACGCCATTTTTCTCAAATAAAATAGGGGGAACCCTATGAACAAGGTTCCCCGTAAATTTGTTTTTACCGCTAGTAGCCGGCTTCGTCAGCGTCAGCAGCACCTGCAGCAGCACCAGCACCGGTAGTCGTCGGAACCGGAGAAAGCTTCTTCTTCAATTCAGCAAGTTCAGCCATCAGCTTTTCTCTTTCAGCCTTAGCTTCCTTGATGATATCGCGGTAAGTAGCAATCTGTTCTTCCGGAGTCATGACTTCGGACTTGGAAATCTGTTCGATACGAGCCTTGGTCTTGAAGTAGGCAGGATCAGAGAACAGAGTAGACGGGTCAAACTTTTCGATCTTGGTGTTGAGAGCTTCGTCGTTTTCGTCGAGGCTCTTGAGCAATTCGAACAGCTTGGCAGTCCACTGGTTGTCGATACCATAGTGGGCAGAGGCCTTAATACCGGTAGCGCACTGGGGCTTAGCAAGATCCTTAGCACCTTCAGAACGGGTATTCAGTTCTTCACGGTATGCTTCGAGGTCTTCATGCACAGCTTCAACAGCGTCTTCCTTAGCCATACCTTCGTATTCCACGTATTCCTTCACGATGGAGGCGGAGTCCGGGAGCGGAGAGTTAGCAAAGGCATCGGCAACTTCAACGAAGACTGCGCAACCCTGGTAGTACATTTCGATATAGCCTTCTTCAGCTTCGATCACGTCCTGGTTGTAGAAGCCCTGGTCGCGAGCGAGGTCGATGTTCTTCTGGAAGATGGGACGTGCCTGTTCGTAGTAGCTGGGCAGCTGCTGAACAATACCGATACGTTCTGCAAAGCGTTCGTCTTCCTTCTTGCCGTTCAGTTCCTGTTCACGGATCTTAGCAGCCATGGTGACGAAGAGCATACCCATACGGTTGGTAGCACGGAAGGTCCAGCGTTCAGATGCGTAGGTTGCAGACTTGGAGTAGTGACCCATAGCCTTCTGGAGGATGTCCACCAGCTGCTTGATGATCTTAGCCTTTTCCTTATCCTTACCCTTCAGGACGATGGGTTCCATCTTCTTGTATTCATGTTCACCGAGGTAGTAGGCAGCTTCAGCAGGAACACCCGGATCAGCGTTCTTGATCTGAAGACCGAACTTATCGTAGTTCTTCAAAGTTGCATCGTAGTCAGCAATTGCCTTGTCTTCTTCCTTCAGTTCCATGTAAGCACGAGCGGCACCGATGTAAGCAGCAATCAGCTTTTCCTTGTCTTCGGTGTACAGCTTGATGAAGGTGTGGTATTCCTTAGCAGCCAGATCCCACTTCTTTGCGTTAGCATAAGCCATGGGGATAGAGAATGCAGCATCCAGAGCGTAGGAGCTCTTCGGGTAATCACGGACCAGGTCCTTGTTACAACGGATAGCTTCATCAACCATCTTGGCTTCGTCATAGCTCAAGCATGCGCTATAGAGGTAACCCGGAGTACGTTCATCCTTCGGATAACGCTTGTAGGCGATTTCGTAGGTGACAGCAGCGGACTTCTTATCAGCGATGGAGTCATAGACCTGAGCAGCAGAACCGATAGCCATGAATGCCATGGAATCCTGCGGGAAGTTGTTGGTGATGAACAAATAGGTCTGAGCGGCATTACGGTACATCTGATCGTAGTACTTCTTGTCGTTCTTCTTAGTTGCAGCTTCCTTCTTGTAAGCGTCACCAGCACGGACAATGCCCTTAATGGTGAGCGGAGAAGAAGCATACTGCTTGGGCAGCATCATGAAGGTTTCAGAAGCCTTGGTGAACTGCTTTGCGGATTCATATGCAACTGCAGCTTCGAACACAGCCTTATCAGCAATGTCGATGAGCGGGTAGCGCTTCACGAGAGCCAGGTAAGCCTGAGCACCCTTTTCGAACTGCCCCTGCTTTACACTCTGTTCAGCCATCTGGAAGAGAACGTAAGCGATAGCCTTTTCGATTTCCTTGGCCATGGAGTCATTTCTGGTTTCCTTGACCTTGGTGTACTGAACAAAGAGCCATTCGAATTCCTTCAGAGCGTCATCCAGCTGGCTGGATTCCAGGAGGGACTGAGCCAACATACGGCTGATGAGCAAGATGTACTGATGGTTGGGGAACTTCTGCTTCAGATCGCGGAGCACCACAACTGCAGTCTTGAACTGCTTTGCATCATAATGAACGATAGATGCGTTGTAAGCGAGTTCTGCGGCTTCCTTGTACTGACCGAACTTAGCCATGTACTTATCCACCTGAGCGAAGTAAGCCTTGGTTTCTTCGGACTTGTAAGCCTTGACAGCGTCATCGCCATACTTGTTCTTCTTGGCAGTTTCGCGAGACTGATCCATCATGAGCACGGCGTTATAGGCTGCTTCTTCCTTCTTCAGGAGAGCTTCAGAACCCATGGGACGACGGCCATAACGGGTAGTATCAGTGTCAACGATCCAGTTGAACATCTTAGCAGCGTTAGCATACTGAGCCATTTCCTGGTAAACGAGGGCCAAGTTGATGTGGACCTTGTATTCATCCCAGGTCGGTTCCTTCTTGTAGCGAGCCAAGAATGCTTCGTAAGCCTTGATAGCTTCTGCATACTGCTTCTTACCGGCTTCCAAGTCACCTTCCTTAGTGAGCTTAGCAGCGCGAGCGTGGTGGTACTGCGGAATGTCGAGCATAGCGCCACGGATTGCAGTTTCAGCGTTCTTCACAGATTCCGGATACTTCTGGTTCTTCTTGTACCAGGAAGAGTTACGGTCATAACGCTTCACGACAGTGTAACGATGCTTCTGAGCTTCTTCAAACTTCTGCTGGATGATCAAGATTTCGATCATAGCGATGTCAGCCAGAGGAGCGTCGATATAGTCGGGGTTGATGCTCATCAAGCGCTTGAAGGACTGGACAGCTTCTTCGTTACGGTCATGGTCCTTATTCTTCATACCGATACGGTAGTAGACGGAATCCTTGAACGGAACCTTCTTGTCCTTCAAGAAAGCTTCAGCTTCCTGGACACCACCACCTTCCAAGTCAGAGAAGGAGGCTGCCATGAAGTCCATAGCTTCTGCGCGCAAGTCAGCAGGGTATTTACCCTTGTCAGCGCCAATGATGTATTCAAAGTACTTGATAGCTGCAGTTTCGTATTCTGCAGTGTTATAGTAAGATTCTGCCAAGTGGTACATGGCAAGTGCGGCTTCCTTACCGGTCAGGTTGTCGAAGCCAGTCACCTTCTTATAAGCATTGATAGCGTCACGGAACTTACGGTTCATGAAGTGGTATTCCGCAATACGGAGCCAAGCCTTCGGAACGAGACCGTTATCCGGGAACTTTTCAACAAGACGCATACGAAGCTTGTAAGCCTTGTCGTCTTCGCCAGAAGCTTCCTGCACTGCAGCAGCCTGGTAAATCACGGTCGGGGTCTTGCTTTCGTTGGGATACTTGTCGATGTATTCCAGGAAGTAACCCAAGGACTTCTGGTGGTCGGCCTTGGGGAGCTGATCGATGTTAGCGCACTTAGCCGGCTTGTTATCGCGGTCTGCGCACCATGCAACATCTTCTTCATACTGGGCATTTTTGTCCAGGAAGAGCTTTTCTTCCAACTGGAACTGGTAATGACCCAACTGCTGGAGAGCAGAAGCGCAACGGGCATTCTGCTTACCCTTACAGTTATTAACCTGTTTTTCCCACTGAGCGATAGCCTGACGCATACCGTCTTCATCAAGGCCACCAGAACGGCAAGCCTGAGCTGCCTGGTTCTTAATAACCTTGTAGGAACTTGCACACTGTTCGTAGCCAGAGTTGCCCTTACCAATGGACTTACACTTGGCCATCATCTTTTTTGCTTCGGCGGTCTTTTCCTTACAAGGATCAGATGCTGCAATGGAATTTCCAGCAAGGGAGCAAATAATTGCTGAAACAAGCAAAAGTTTTTTCATCGTTCTCTTATCCACCTATGATATCATCATAGAAAAGGGAAGAACCCGGATTACTCCAGGTCCTCCAGTTCATCAAGTTCCTGCTGAGCTTCCTGAGATACACCAGCACCCTGACCCATCTTGGTCTTAACGGTTGCCAAAGTAAAGCCAGCATCATCAAGAATACGCTTACGGTTGGATTCGAAGCGGTCACTCTGGATTGCTCTCTGGTTGAATGCAGCGTAGTCTTCGATAGCTGCATTAGCCTTATCAAAGCTGGGCTTGAGAGCTTCACGCTTGCTTTCCACACGGGGAGTGGGCAGCTGGCGAGCGAGGTCAAGAGCCTTAACCTGCACAGAGTCGAAATCATCCTGCATAGCTTCGTATGCCTGGCGAGCGCTATCACGGGCAGCCACAGAAACAACCGGCTGTTCAGTGCGCTTTTCAGCCTGTTCGAGAGCCTTGACAGCACCGTTGTAGTCCTTCTTCATGAAGTGGCAGTAACCAATCACGAGGTAGGCTTCAGAAACCAGGAAGGATTCCGGGAGGTTGCTGACGATCCACTGAGCGGGCTTCATAGCTTCATTCGGCTTGTTAACCTTGAGGAAGGACCATGCAATGCCGAGCATAGCTTCGTCGTACACCGGAGAACCGGGCTGGACCTGACCATACATCTGAGCAGCAGCACCGATGTCAGCCTTTTCGCCAGAGAAGAACAAGTGGCCGAGCTTCACACGAGCAGCATCCTGCAGGTCGCGTTCAGACTGGTTGGAAACCGGCTGTTCGGTAATGTCGCGGAAGCAGTTTTCAGCTTCGTCGAACTTGCCGAGACGGCTGTATGCGATACCCATGGTATAGCGAGCATAGAAGTAGTTGGCGTTACCCGGAAGAATTGCAGCGAGCAGGTCGACAGATTCCTGATAGAGACCCTGTTCGAACTTGATCTGGCCTGCAACGTAGTCAGCGTCAGCCTTAACGTCGCTTTCACCGAACTTCTGAGCAATTGCCTGATACTTAGCCATAGCGTCAGTGTACTTGCCTTCCTTATAGTCGATGTTCATCAACTGGAAGTGGTACTTGGCGCGTTGGTCACTCTGCGGATAGCGCTTGATAGCGTCTTCGTACACAGACTTTGCAGCCTTGTGCATACGGAGGTTTTCAAAGGACTTTGCCTTGTAGAAAGCAGCCTGGTCAACAAGGTGGAATGCGGGGTACTTGGTCTGAACCTTACCGAAAGCATAAGCAGCTTCGAGGAACTGACGGTTCAAGTAGAGACGCATTGCTGCACGGTAGTCGTTTTCAGGTTCGATCTTCAAGCGGCGATAACGTTCTTCACCAATCTTTTCTTCGCGGGTGTCACCGAAGCGAGAAGTAATCTTCACGGCCCAGATGAAACCACGATTCTTCTTGGCATAGAGGTCATCGTGAGACATTTCCAGATCCAAAGCCAGGTAACGGAAGATGCTAACATCCTTAACGTTAACGGTGGCTCCTGCAACCGGGTAGCCTTCCTTAGTAAAGCGGAGGCGGACACCGAGATGAGAGGACAGGTAATAAGTCAAGGTGAAGCTCATTTCCGGGTTCACACCGTCACCACCTTCGGTATCGGAGTGGAACACGTCGATGAGGGAAATTTCAGCCTTTGCTTCGAGAGAGCGGTTGAGACCGCGGTAGAAGAAGGAAAGGTTCAGGTTGCTGGGGATGTTGTAGGCATCATCGCGATCGCCACCGAAGAAACCCGGAGCGACGAAGCTGCCACCATCTTCTTCCATGCTGATGCCCGGCTGAGCCAGGTTCTGCAGGGCCACACCTACCAAGAGGTAGCCATACTTAGAAGAAGCAAGGGGATTCCAGCTAACACCCACGTCAGCACCGACGGTCAAGTGCTTGACATCGTCGAACTGGTTGATGTAAAGAACGGAAACGTCGATACCCAGAGCAACACACTGCATCAGGTTGTAAGCATAGCCGAGCAACCAGGAGTATTCACCATAGGACTTACCGCCATCAATGGAAGCACCGTTTTCGAAGAAAGACAGGCCCAAAGTGTGCTTGTAATCCATGGGGAAGGTCAAGCTGACGTATTCCTGAGAAGCTTCACCACTGATGGAGCTGAAGAAAGCTGCGCTGAATTCCAGCTGTTCAGTTTCTGCAATTCCTGCCGGGTTGACGTACATGGCGGTATTGCCACCGAATTCTGCAAACCAGTCATTCTGCTGATACTTATGCGGAGAATAAGTGGCTTCTGCAAACAGAGAAGTGCTGGCTACTGTGAGTCCGAGGACTGCGGTTTTAATAAAACTAGAACGCATCACTTACTCCTTTACTTAATATCCGTGCGGATGAACTCGATACGACGGTTCTGAGCACGACCTTCCGGTGTCTTGTTGGATGCGACAGGCTTGGTGTCACCCATACCGTCGGTGACCATACGGCTTTCGTTAATACCCTTTTCTACAAGGAAGTTCTTAACGGCGGCAGCGCGATCTGCGGAAAGCTGCTTGTTCTTGTCTTTGTTACCAACGTTATCTGTATGACCGACGATTTCAAACGTTGCTTCGGTGAAGGTTTCCATAATGTCGACAACCTTCATCAGAGAGATGTAGGAATCCGGAGTAATCGTAGCCTTACCAGATTCGAAGTTAACACCTTCAAGGACGAACACCTTCTTAGGCGGCTGGGGAACTTCATCCGGGCAACCATCTTCGTCCTTGTAGTTGTTGAGAGTTTCAGCCTGTTCGGGGCAGAGGTCAACGCCCTTACAGACGTGAGCGAAGTTGGCCAGCATACCCTTAGCTTCTACCCACGGGTCGCAGAGACCGTCGCGGTCGTTATCTGCATCCGGGCAGCCATCGTCGTCCTGGAAGCCGTCGAAGTCTTCAGCTTCTTCGGGGCAGTTGTCGAGGCCGGTGCAGACAGAAGCATACTTGTCGGAGAAGCCTTCTTCGGAAACCCACGGATCGCAGAGGCCATCGCCATCGGTATCCGGATTACGAGTTTCTTCAACAGCTTCTTCTTCCTTCACCAGTTCGGCAGCAGTCAGACCGATGTCCAGCTTGCCCTTACCGCGCTTCAGCATCGGAGAGGTGGACTGGCAGTAGAAGTTCGGCTTGGAGAGCGAAGGATTCATGAACTTCGGATCCAAGGAAACATTAGTGCGGTTCACCTTGATGAACTGGTTGAACGGATAGTAGTTCTTGTAGATGTTGTTGTATTCCACCTTGGTCTGGCCGGCAGCGGGGTCGGCGAACACACCGTAGTAGTGGTTTTCCATGAAGATGTTGTTGCGGGCAATCACGTTGGTCGGGCCCTTGAGAGCGAGACCGGAGTAGCCGTTACGGAGCACAACGTTCTGTTCGATATAGGCGTCGAGGGACTTAGCACCCCAGGCCAGAATGCCGGACCAGCGGTTGCCGTACACCACGTTATTACGAAGATGCGGGAGGGAAATGAAAGCACCGATACCGGTTGCCTTGTTATCCATCACGTAGCAGTGATGAATGTAGGGGGCTGCGTTTTCGCACAGAATACCTTCGAGGCCGTTCTTCACAGTGAAGTGAGACATTTCGGCGCCAGAAGTACCCATGACGGTCGGACCGCGACGGCCACCATCGATGATGGTAGTGAGCGGGTCCTCGCCCTTAAGCACAACGCCCATCACCAAGGTGATGTTTTCGTTGTAAGTACCGCGTTTGACGAGGATGGTATCCCCGGCATCTGCATTACCGAGTGCGTCTGCAATCTTCTGGTAGTCGCCAGGCACGTTGATATTCTTTGCCATGGCGGTTCCAGTCAAGAGCATAGCCCCGGCCGTGATCAAGACCAGTTTCTTTAGGGTCATACTGCTACGTTTCTCCAATCATAGAACACATAAAATTCATGCATCTATACTACCCCCAATGGGGCAAGTATAAAATTCAAATGGGAATATACCTTCAAAAACGCCATTAGTCAAACGATTTTCGCAAAAATGGGCAAAATTATCGTAAAAATATTGTGATAGTGGTCGCATTTGAAGTTTTCCCAGGTCAATCGTCGGCTTCCGGTTCGTCCTTTTCGCCGTCCTTCTTCGCCCCCTGGATGGAGACGCGAATCTCTTGGCAGGTTTTCTTTATGTCCTGCAACACTTTACGAGCTCTTGTACCAGCGGACTTATTGCCGCGCTGGAACTTCTCGTACTCGCGCTTAAAGTTCTCGACTTCCTGTTCAAGATCGTTCACTAAACTCATAAGCAAACTCCAAAAAAAAGATGCTGTAGGGAAAATAATTAAAGTTTTTTCTAAAAATTCGCCATTTTGTAAAATTAAGTTTACATTAACATAATATTACAATAAAATGAAACCCTTCAACAACTTATAAACCACGTACCAACGTCCACAAATGATCCAGGGCGGCCCGGCCGCGTTCCCCGACGTTTTCGGAGAAGTCATTGACAAACATCCTGATGTGGGCTTCCATGACAGAATCGTCCTCGATCTGAGCCTTTTCGCTGATAAAATCGGTGATGAGCGTATCACGGGAGCGGGCCATTTGCAGACTCTTCCGGATTTCACTTTCAACCAGTTTAACGGTCTCGGGTCCGAGTTCCCTTCGCGCCAGCGCAATTCCCAGGGGGATCGGGGTTCCAGTTTCCTGTTCCCAGAAGGCACCAAGATCCTGCAGCAGGAACAGACCGTCCCTTTTCCAGGTAAAACGATGTTCGTGGATGACAACGCCCTGAGGAGCCTCCTTGGAGCGCAAGGAACGATAGACTTGGTCGAATAGGGCGTATCGCAGGTCTGCGGGGACTTTCCGGGTTCGGGAATGCCAGAAACGGAACAGCAAGGCGGCCGTAGTGTCGCAACCGGGCAAGGTTACCGGCAGGGAATCGTCAAAGGACTCCCCCACTGCGGAAAGGAGCAGAGGTCCGCATCCATAGCCGATAGCGCCGCCACAGCCCAGGCAGACATAATCCTTTTCCACCTTGGGGTAAACCTGGGCGCTCACCTTGGCCACGTCCAGTTCGCCACGGCGGACCATTTCGTTCAGGGTCTGGACATCGGCAAAATGGACGTCCCAGTCAAAAGGGGAACCTTCAAGGCCCTTTACCAGGGCTTCGTAAATGTAGGTGTCATTGGGGCAGGAAGAAATTCCGAGAGAAAGTCGCATAAGAGATGAGGGGTGAGAGACGAGATACAAGATATGAATTACTAATTAAACAGCTAGCGTTTCCATCCTGCGAACCCCCTTTAGCCGTTTCGCTTCAACCTTTTCGCTTTACGCTAAAATGGTTGCGCGCAGTTTTTCTAGGGCTTCCCTGGATTTCCACTGGCTCTTGTCACGGGATGTGGCAAAGTTGCTAACGGCGCGGATCTGGAAAGCGGGAATCTGGAATTTTTCGCAGACCGCGAAACAGGCGATGCCTTCCATGGACTCTACGTCGCAATCCAGTTTCTGGGAACGCAAAATGGAGGTACATTCCGTACCGGTGCAGCAATTTACGGTTGCGCCTCTGACAGATTTCAGGTTGGAAACAATGTTGCGGATGGATTCCGGAGCCTGTTTGGGAGAAGCGGCGTGACGAGCTTTCGCCCAGGAACTAAAGGAACCGTCCTGTTCCTCGCAGCCGTAATCGCCCTGCAAGTCTTCGTCGACACGGACCACGTCAAGAAGGTTCAGACAACGGTTCGGATATGCGCCACAAATACCGACGTTGACTACTGCAGAAATGGCAATGTTAGTTTGTCTACACTCAAGGAGGATGCTTGTCAGACCAACAGAAAAATCCAAGGCACCGACGTCAAGTACGCAGGCGTAGGCACCGCCGGGAAATTCATCGATAGGGATCAGCTTATTGACAGCGTCGGGATATTCTGCGGACGCCTTGGGGAAGACCGCCGAAAATTCCATAGCTGTCGCAAAGGCAAACAAGGGTACATTTTCAAAGGCGGGCTTTTCCATAATCACTCCAGTTTTTCTACGGCTTCGGCCAGGGACGCCTGCAGTTCCGACACACGTTCCAGCTTAAGATTCCAGGGACGATCCGTTTCGCAACGGGCTGCGGCGACTGCGGTGGCAAGAACCAGACTGTCTTCGAAAGACATGCCCTGGGTATCTGCGTACAGCCAACCGGCAAAGAAGGAATCACCTGCACCAACGCTGTTCTTGACCTGAACTGTAGGCGGCTGGATCTGGACTCCCTGGAACTTTCCTTCTAAAAGTCTGAAGGCTCGTACCGGAGATTCCTCATCCGTAACCACAAGGTTCTTGATCGGCAGACGTTCCAAAACCGCCGTGGCGGACATCTTCCAGAACTGGGGGCTGGACATGACCAGGGGAATTCCCATTCGTTCGCACAACTTGCAGTATTCCTGCATGTTGATCTTCAGCAGTTCCACGCCCTTGGCAAGCCAGGCATCGATGTCTTCTACGGCATCCACAAAAATTTTTTTGCCGGTAAAATCCAGGGAATTGATCTTATTGACATCAAAGCCCTTGGGGAACGTTCCACAAAGGGCCACACGCTGGGTGGAGTCCCAGTAGTCGTTCAGGTTCTGCAGGAAATCATCGTTCTCGGATTCGGTCAGAACGGGAGAGGGCTCAATCAGCTCCGTAGATTCACCAGCACTGACGATGGTGGTACAGATTCGGGTCGGTTCCTTGATCCACACCGGGGCCTGCTGAACACCGCAAGCGGAAAGTTCATCAAAGATGTGCGAACCGTTCTGGTCGCCAAGGAAATGCATCAGAAGAGCCGAACCGCCCAGCAGCTGCAGGACGCGGCCACAGTTGATGCCCTTGCCCGAGGCGTATTCCTCTACCTTGGAAATACGATGTACCTCGCCAGGAGTAAACTTGTCCAGGAAGAACAAGCGCTGCCAGGCGGGATTCAAACCGAGGATGAGAATTTCTTGAGCCATACCCAAACCCTTAAAACACCCTTAGAAGTTCACCTTGTAGAACTTACGCTTACCCACCTGGATAACCATCTGGTCACCGCCCTTGATTTCGATCTGGGCCTGGGGGTCAGCAAGTTTTTCACCGCCAATCTTGACGCCACCGTTCTGGACCATGCGGCGGGCTTCACCCTTGGAGGCAAAGGCCTTGACTTCAACGAGGAGGTCGAGAGCGCCGTAGGAACCGGCTGCTACAGAGCATTCTGCTGCGTCGCTAGGAATGGCGTTACCGCTGTGGACTTCCTTTTCCTTGGCGGCGGCAGCGACCGCGGCTTCGGCGCCGTAGTACTGGGTGACGATGTCAATAGCCAGGCGATGCTTAGCTTCGTTGGGGTTCATCTTGCCGGAAGCCACGTCAGCCATCATCTGCTTGATTTCTTCCATGGGGATTTCGGTCAAGAGTTCGAACCAGTTTTCAACGATGCTGTCGGCCAGGCTGTAGATCTTGTGGTACATGACGTCGGGGGCTTCGTTGAGGCCAACATAGTTACCGATGGACTTGGACATCTTGACCTTGCCGTCGGTACCAAGCAGGATGGGCATGAAGAGACCGATCTGGGGTTCCATGCCTTCGAAAATCTGAAGGTCGCGACCGCGGAGCACGTTGAACTTCTGGTCGGTACCGCCCAGTTCCACGTCGGACTTGATGGCGACGGAATCGTAGCCCTGCATCATGGGGTACATGAATTCGTGAAGGCTAATGGGGGTATTTGCAGTATAGCGGTTGTGGAAGTCTTCGCGTTCCAGCATCTGGGCCACAGTGAACTGGCCCATGAGTTCGGTCACCTTGCTGAAGTCAAGCTTAGAGAACCATTCGCCGTTGTAGTGGATTTCCACCTGGTCGCGGCGCACTACCTTGAAGAACTGTTCCTGGTATTCCTTGGCGTTTTCCAGAACCTGTTCGTGAGTGAGACGGGGACGAGCCTTGTTACGGCCGCTGGGGTCACCAATCTGAGCGGTGTAGTCACCGACGATGAGAACTACGGTATGTCCCAGGTCCTGGAACTGACGGAGTTTGCGCATCACGACGGTGTGACCGAAGTGAACGTCCGGTGCAGTGGGGTCCACGCCCATCTTAATGCGGAGGGGAACGCCAGTCTCGTAAGACTTCTGGAGTTTCTTTTCGAGTTCATCCTGCGGGACGATATCGATCACGCCGCGCATCAAAATATCAAGCTGTTCTTTAACAGGACGGAATTGCATAATTTTCTCAGTGGTTAGTGGTTAGTGATTGGTGGTTAGGAAATGCTAGCCATCAATCAACTAAAGCCCATGGAAAAAGAGTGAATTTTCATTTTCTACGAGGAAAGATAGAAATTAGTAGGAAGTAGGAAGTAGGTAGTAGACAGGAGAAAGGTCCACGGAAGGCGCCTTACCAAAGATTAACAAAAGTTTACAAAAAAAATAACAATCTACTATTACTCTTTTTTATCTTTTACGTTGTTCAATTTTAGGAGGATTACCTTGAAAAAGAGTTTGTCTATACTCGCTCTTGCAGCTGCGTCCACTTTTGCGGCTTCTGCACCCCACACCCATGACGGATTCTTTTTGAGCCTGGCCATGGGTATGGGTTTCCAGAGCATTGATTTTGTCCTTGGTGATTATGATGACGAAACAACCAGTCAATCGGGGCTAGCAACAGACATTGATATAAAAATCGGTTTTTCCTTAACAAACAACCTCGCCCTTCACTTGACCCTTGCTGGCAACACCCCCACATCCACGATTTACGATCTTGAAGATTTTAACGAGGATGACGAATTCAAGGATTTTAAGACAAACCTTTCCATCCTCGGCATCGGTGCTACATACTATTTCCCGGGCAACTACTTAGCATCTGCGTCTATCGGCGTCGGACAGTTCCGCGTATGTGATGACATTCCCACATTCCAGGCCAATGTCCAGGGGAATCCAGACGATTACTCCCGCAGTGGCTTCGCCCTCCAGCTGGCCGGCGGCAAGGAATGGTGGATCAGCGAAAACTGGGGTATCGGCGCAACGGCCGCTATTCTGTACGGCAGAGAAACCAATCTTGGCGACGCAACTGAATCTTCCATCGGTATATCCGCAAGGCTTACCGCAACTTGGAACTAATGTTTCTACGATAAAAAATTACAAGGACCTCCCCAAAGGAGGTCTTTTTATCGGGTAAATGCAGCTAGGTCGATGCCTAGCTGTTTTATTTTGTACGTAAGAATGCGGGGCGTGGTGGAGAGGCTGCGGGCGGCTGCGGCCATCTTGCCTTTGGAACTTTTGAGGGCGTCGCAGATGATGTCGCGTTCGTAGGCTTCCACCATCAGCTTCAGGTTGCCGGACACCTGGGTGCCGGAAGTTTCTGCCGTCTGCAGCGTTGTGGGGAAATGGTGCGGGTAGATGACGTCTTCGTCGGTCACGAGGACCGCGCGCTCGATGGCATTTTCCAGCTCGCGGACGTTGCCGGGCCAGGGGTAGCTCATGAGCATGTTGATGGTGGTGCGGGCCAGACGGCGCACGTTCTTACCTACAATACGGCAGTAATGTTCCACAAAGTGGTCTGCCAGAAGAACAATATCCGTCTTGCGGTTATGCAGGGCGGGAACGTAAATGGGAGAAATGTGAAGCTGGTAATAAAGGTCTGAACGGAAAGTGCCGTCGGCCACCATCTGCTGGAGATTCTTGGTGGTAGCAGCAATAATGCGGACATCCACCTTCTTGGAAAAACGGGCTCCCACACGCTCCATTTCACCATCCTGCAGAAGGCGCAAGAGTTTCACCTGTAGATTGGGAGAAAGTTCCGCCACTTCATCCAGAAAGAGAGTTCCACCATCGGCCTGCTCCACGCGGCCCGGAGTTTCCGTAAGCACGCCAACCAAGGCGCCACGCTCGCTTCCGAAGAGTTCGCGGTCCAGCACAGATTCTGGCATAGAGGCGCAGTGGACGCGAATGTAGGGGTGCGTATTGCGGTCGGAGCGGTAATGGATGGCTTCAGCAACGAGGCCCTTGCCGGTACCCACCTCCCCCACGATCAACACGGGAAGAGGGTTCTTGGAAACCTGGTCGATCTGGGCGTAGACACGCTGCATTTCACTGGAGCGGCCGATAATATTGTCAGGCTGGAAACGGTCCTTAAGCTCCATAGTCAAACGTTCGTTTTCCGCCTTCAGGATTTCGTTTTCTTCGCGGGCCTGACGACGCAATTTAACAGCCGCGGCCAACATCTGGGCGATAATTTCCAGAAGGCGAAGTTTTTCGGGAAGCTGTTCTTCCACAGGATCCTGGACGTCGGCACTCAAGGCACCAATGACCTCATGTTCCATGATCACGGGAACGCAAAGGAAAGCACGGTTTTCATCCTTACCACGACCAGTACGGTCAAGGAAGTTGGGATCCTTACCCACAGAGGGAATGATGACCGGCTTACCAGTTTCCACCACGCGGCCAGTGACGCCTTCACCCACCTTATAGCGACCCTTACGGGCCTGGCGGCTGGAAAGGCCTTCTGCAATTTCAATGGAGATTTCGCCGGTATGGCGATTATACAAAGTAAGGGTGGCATGCTGCACACCCATGGTAGACTCCAACACTTCAAGAATGGGATGCGCCACATTCTCGAAGTCCAGACTCTGGTTCAAAATGGAGCTGATCTTGTAGAGCAGCTCCAGTTCTTGAATCTTACTTTGTTGTAGTTTTTCCATCTAGTAGTTTTCGCTGGATCCTTCGCTTCGCTCAGGATGACATCACTGTCTACTTCCTACTAACCACTGTCTACTTACTTCAGGGCTTCCTGGACGAGGGCGCTAACGCGCTTGCCATCGAAACGGCCCTTCACCTTGGGCTGAAGTTCCTTCATGATCTTGCCCATATCCTTGGGAGAGGAAGCTCCAGTTGCAGCCTTGATTTCGGCGATGAGAGCCTTCACTTCTTCTTCGGAAAGTTCGGCAGGCATATACTTCTTGTAGATGGCGATGACAGCTTCTTCAGCGGGAATCTTGTCTTCAAAGCCACCCTTCTTGAGGATTTCAATGGCTTCCTGCTTCTGCTTCACGCTCTTTGCCAGGGCATCGACGCACATTTCGTCGGTAATGCTTTCGGTAATCTGGGCGGGAGTAGCGCCGGCCTTCATGGCTTCATTCTTGATATCAGAATGAAGAGTGCGAAGAACACTGAGAGTTTCGGAATCATGAGCCTTCATAGAGGCCTTGATATCATCAAGAATGCGAGTCAACAATTCACTTGCCATATTTTTCCCTTTGACTATAAACACCTAATGAGCCACCAACCACAGGTTAGCGACTCACAAAGTAGAAAGTTTCGCTTTTTAGGAATGCCCGGCTACGCGTAAGCTAGACATTCTCCGGCGTGACACTATCTGGATTGTACCCTAGACAGGGCGACCAGACTAGTAGAGACGCTTGCGGTTCTGGTCAGCGATTTCCTTCAGGCGCTTGCGACGAGCAGCAGTTTCGATGCGCTTCTTTTCTTCAGAAGGCTTTTCGAAGCGCTGACGCTTCTTGACATCGGAAATGATGCCGTTCTTTTCGCAAGACTTGGTGAAACGCTTGAGAGCGCGTTCGAAAGGTTCGTTGGACTTAACAATAACGCCGATCACGATAATCCTTTGGTTAAGTTTAAAATTCAAAATTGGATAGCCAAATATATTTATTCCCAATAGTTCCGTCAAGGGTAATAAAAAAAAGACCCTTTTTATTTTTTTATAACTTGCGGAATATCAAAGACTTATGTATATTTTAACCGAAAATCATATAGCTTATTTTTTTGATACATTCAATAAAATTCGGAGATTTTGATGAAATCCCTTTCCGTTTTTTCTGCGAAAATCGCAACGATAATTTCTCTTGCCGCGGCATGTTCGATGTTCGTTGCCTGCAACGAAGAGGAAGACCTCGTTCCCCAGATGGAACCCGCCAAGCCCGCCGCCCAGGCAGCACCCGCTCCCAAAGCAGCAGCTCCTGCCCCGGCTCCCAAGCCCGCCCCCGTCGAAGAAGCTAAGAGCGCAGACGAACCGGTCCTGGTTCCCATCCAGTCCCTTTCCAACGACAACAAGGATGATGCTCCCGCAGCAGTTGCCGCCCCCGAAGGCAGCAACCAGCCCGGCAGCAAGGGCGATTTCGTAATTCAGGTCAGCATCCAGTCTTCCAAGAAGGCCGCTGACGGTATCGTAAAGAAACTGGCAGAACAGAATATCAAGGCCTACATCGCCGAAGTCGAAAATCCGGGCGAGCTGGAAGGCACATACTACCGCATCCGCGTCGGTTTCTTTGAAACCAGCAACGACGCCCAGGAATACGGTAAGCAAGTCCTGAAGGCATTGAATTTTGCATGGTGGGTCGACAAACGTAAGAACGACGAAGTCGGCAATCCCGCAGGCGATTACTCCAGTGACATGGAAGAAGACGAAGAAGAAGAGGAAGAAACTCCGGCTCCGGCACCCAAGCCCGCACCGGCTCCCGCACCGGCTCCGGCGCCCGCTCCCGCTCCCGAGCCTGCTCCGGCTCCCGCACCTGCCCCTGCACCGGCTCCTGCTCCTACTCCGGCTCCGGCACCCGAGCCTGCTCCCGCTCCCGAAGCACCGGCCGCAGACGGTTTCGACGACTGGGAATAATTCAAAAAAGTCAGCTTTACAAGAAAGGCCCCGTTCTTCTGAACGGGACCTTTCTTTTATGTAGACAAGCAACAGCCTTAGTCAGCCATATTTTGCAACATACCGCACATTTCGTTGAAATCAGCTTCAGCTTCCACCAATCCTTCCGAAGCTAAGCCCATGTATTCGCTGTGTTCATCCACGGTCACCTGCGTGCCAGAGCAAGCCACCTTGTAGCTTCCATCCAACCAGTAGGATGCTTCTTCCTTAAAATTGGCGCATGCTTTGTCCGCCTCAGCCTGTGTGGCGTATCCATAAACAGAGTGGTATGTAACCACATCGTCACTTACCTGCGTGGCAACAGATGTATAGGACTCACCCATATAGGCCGCATCAACCTTAACGGTTGTGGATGTCGAAGACACCCTGCAATATGTTCCATTGCCTGCGCTAGAACCACTGTCTCCGCAAGCGGTCAGGAAAAAAGCGGAACATGCCAACAAGGCAAGAGCTTGAGCCTTTAAATTCATATGTCCTCCAAATTAAATATGAGCGTTTTCAAATATACGTTTTTCAATTCCTATTTAATATCCGCCACCCCCAAAATCTATATTTGGTCCATGCCTACAAGAAAGCCTAAGATTTTCGTCGTTCATCTCGGTTGTTCCAAAAACCAGGTGGACGCAGAACGCCTCGTTGGAGAAATGCTGAACGTCGGTTTTGAAACCACGGAAACAGCCTCCAAGGCCGATTACATCCTGGTAAACACCTGCGGATTTATCGAAGCCGCCAAGGAAGAATCCATCAACGCCATCCTCGCCCAGGTAAAGGGCAAGAAAGCGAAGCAAAAGCTGATCGTGACGGGATGTCTCAGCAAGCGCTACGGCGAAGAGCTGGAAAAGGAAATCCCCGAAGTCGATTTCTGGGCAGGCACCTATCAGCCCGGCGAACTTCTGGCAAAGATGGGCATCGACCAGCCCGCAGGCTGCAACCCCGAAAAGTTGCCCCGCCTGAACCTGGGCGGACTCCCCCACCACGCCTACCTGAAGATTGCGGAAGGCTGCAACCGCCGCTGCGCCTACTGCGCCATTCCCAATATCCGCGGCCTGCAAAAATCCACCTCCATCGCCGACCTGGTGAAGGAAGCCAAGGAACTGGAAGCCCAGGGCATCAAGGAAATCACCCTCATCGCCCAGGACACCACCTTCTTCGGTCGCGAAAAGAAGAACGAAAGCGAGAACCTGACCAACCTGCTGAAGGCCCTCCTTGCAGAAACCAGCATTCCCTGGATCCGTATGCTGTACTGGTACCCCGCCTTCATCGACGATGAACTGCTGGACCTGATGGCCAAGGAACCCCGCCTGGTCAAGTACATCGACATGCCTATCCAGCATAGCAGCGACCCCGTTCTGAAGAACATGCTGCGCAAGTACACCCGTCAGGAACTCCGTGACATCCTCCGCAAGATCCGCACCAAGCTCCCCGACGTCACCCTCCGTACCACCGTGCTGGTAGGCTTCCCCGGCGAAACCCACGAAGACTTCGAAGACCTGATGGACCTGCTCCAGGAAATCAAGTTCGAGCACTTGGGCGGATTCGTGTTCAGCCCCGAAGAAGGCACTCCGGTCATGACCATGAAGAAGCTCGCCCCCGTGGACGAAAGCGACGCCCGCGCCCGCCTGGACGCCATTACGGACTTCCAGGAAGAACTGGCCGCACAGAGAGCCGAGGAAATGATCGGCAAGACCGTGACCGTCATCCTGGACGAAGAAGCCGAAGAAAGCGAATACCACTTCTACGGCCGCACCGAAGGCAACTCCCTGGACACCGACGACATCGTGAAGGTCCTGGAAGGCGACGGTGAAGTTGGAACGTTCCGCCAGGCATTGGTTGTCGATGCGGAACCCCACGAACTGATCGTAAAGTTGCTAGACTAGATTATTTTGGGGTGGTCCGCCGACCCCAAGCGCAAACAATAAAAAGAACATAAAAAAAGGCCCCCGCTGGGGGTCTTTTGCGTTTTATGCTCTCGACGCGACTCGAACGCGTGACCTTCTCCTTCGGAGGGAGACACTCTAATCCAACTGAGCTACGAAAGCGAAAGCCTCTAGAACCGTTGAACGTTCTTCAAGGCAATTCGCAATATAGTAAAAAAGAAAACCGCCCATCTTGATTGGGGCGGCATTCTTTAAAACTTGTTCCAAAAGTTAGCTGTTATCGACCAGCAGCGCTAGAACGGGCACGAGCCTTTTCACGTTCACGACGACGCTTTTCGGTGTCATCCGGGAAGAGTTCCGGCAGGGCATAACCGATGGCGATACCGAAGACAATACCAGTCTTGTTCATACCGTCCTGGTTAACCACCTTGGAATCCCACTGACCATTCTGCCACATGCCAAGCACTTCACGCTTGCCCCAGCTGGGGTTGTCGGTGGATTCATCCCACTGGGCAGGCTTCTTTGCCAGCTTGGGAGCATAGTACATACCGATAGAGAACTGCAGGTAGTACCATTCATTGGTCATATAGGCAATAAGAACGTCAAACTGGTAACCTTCCACAGAAATCAAGGCACGAACGTTATTATCCGGTTTGATGTCATGGTCGAAGTAAACAGTACCATAAGAAGCAGAAATACCCAGATGGAGAGGATTCTTCGGGAAGAGGTAGTAGTTAATACCGGCCTTCCAACCAGAGCCACCTTCCAATTCAAATTCTTCGAAGTCGGTGTCGGTACCCTTAGGCAGGAAACCGAAAGAACCGAATACGGCCAGATGGAACGGCAGGACGTATTCCGCACCAATACCGAAGCTCATACCCATACCGGTTTCACCCATGAAGGCATAGCGAGAACCCATACCCATCTGCAGAATGAGACGGTTACGGAGCCAGTCACGACGACGTTCGGAGTTTGCGTATTCATCCTGACGCTGTTCTTCTTCGAACTTCTTGCGTTCCAGCTGTTCCTTGCGCTGAGCGACAGTCAGATCGCCGCTGGCAAATTCTTCATCTTCCCCTTCTTCGTCATCGTCGTCCATGGCAGCAGCACGGGCAGCCTTGCCCTTAGATGCCTTCGGCGGAGCAGAGACAAAGCCATCATCGTCTTCGTCATCGTCAGAAGCAACAGACGGAGCGGAGACGTAATCGTCGTCATCATCATCCTGAGCCCAAGATACAGACGCAAAAGCGGACAAACCGAGAGTCAAACAGGTAGTCAACAAAAGTTTTTTTAACATCAAAAGCCTCTGATTATATAATCGCCTTTGGAATATAACTTATTAAATCCGCCAAATGCAAAAGCCTTTATGTAAAAGTTGATTAAAAATGCCGATTTTTATAAAAACAGCGGGTTTGTGCGACCCAAGGTCCCGCTATTCCACTTTTAACAACTTGGCTTTTATGGAACCGAGGGCAATTTCGCACTCCATAAGGACCGGAATACGACGTTCATCATCGGTCAGCCATATAAAAATGCGGCCCTTCGACACAAAAATGCCGTCTCCATCCAGCACGGGTTCCACTTTTATAGTGTTTACCGTGCCAATTTTGGTCTTTAGGGATTCGCGTCCATGGACAAGGACCTTCAGTTCGTAGCGTTTCTTGCCGCTCACTGCCGAAAAGCGAGAAGTATCCCCTACCGTCAACGGCAGAGTTCGGACCAGGTAAAAGGCAGACATGATGCTGTGCTCGATACCCTGGATGGCCACGACGGTATCGGCGGAGCGCTTGACCTTGCGAACCTTTCCGTCGGTAAAGACCGTGTCGGAAAGCCATGCCTTTTCGCCCTTGCGGTCGAACCGGATTACGGACTTGTTATGGTAGCTACCCTCGTTCAAGGTCTTGCGGAAAACTTCCGTCATGAGACCCTTGTTACGAACGCGGGTGTAGATGGTGTCAGACACCGGATAGATTTTCTTGAGGGACCCCTCGTCATGAGCCAAGGTGTAGAATTCAGTCTTGCCGTCCTTGGAAGGTTTGACCTCCAGCACGGCCTTGCCTGCAGTAATGATACCCCAGCCCAGACTAAAAGTCAGACGTTCACCCTTCATCCAGGGAGCCTTGACCTCGGGAAGGTTCGGCTCACCGGCAAAGGATGAAGTAGAAAGCAGGCCTAGAAACGCAAATGCAAAAAACAACTTAGACACAAAGCCAAATTTGCACTTGATTTTTTCCACGATCCTAACCACTTCCTACCGTCTACTTCCTACTACCTACTAGCCTTCGATGTCGCCCAGACCCTTGCGGTATTCCACAAGCTTTGCCTTGACGGCAGGGTCAGTGAGAGCGACGATGTGGGCGGCCAGGTAGCCGGCGTTCTTGCCGTTACCGATACCAACAGTTGCAACAGGAATGCCACCGGGCATCTGGACGATGGAATGGAGAGCGTCCACACCGTTCAGGGGACCGCCAGCGCAGGGCAGACCGATCACCGGAAGGATGGTGTGAGCGGCCAACACGCCCGGAAGAGCTGCGGCGAGACCGGCAACACCGATGATGACCTGGAGGCCACGGCCTTCAGCTTCCTTGGCGTACTTTGCAGTAGCGTTGGGAGTGCGGTGTGCAGAGTAAATGTTGAATTCCCACTTGATGCCGAAGCTGTCCAGCACAGCGGTGATCTTGTCTACAACTTCCTGGTCGCTCTTGCTACCAGCGACGATACCAACCTTAGCGTTTTCTACTAGCATCTTGCCAAACCCTTCTTACCAATGTCCTTACGATAGAACTTACCTTCGAATTCAACCTTTTCGCAAGCGGCGTATGCAACGTCCAGAGCTTCGCGAAGAGTTGCACCGTGACCTACGACGCCGAACACGCGACCACCGTTGGTGACCAGCTTGCCGTCGGCCATCTTGGTACCGGCGTGGAGAACCTGCGCGCCGTTCTTTTCGGCTTCTTCGATGCCGGTAACCACCTTGCCCTTTTCGTAGGAACCAGGATAGCCGGCACTTGCGAGAACCACGATTGCAGCGGAACCCTTGGGAGCCTTGGGAGCGCCAAGCTTGGCCAGTTCGCCCTTTTCGGCAGCGTCAAAGAGAGCCAGCACGTCGCCATCGTAAAGCGGCAGAACAATCTGGCATTCCGGGTCACCCAGACGGCAGTTGTATTCCACAACCTTGGGGCCCTTGGAAGTCACCATGATACCCACATAGAGCACACCAGTGTAAGGCTTGCCTTCGGCTGCCATACCCTTGAGGGTGGGTTCGATAATAGTCTTCTTCACTTCGTCCAGCAGGGCGTCGGTAACAACCGGAGCCGGAGAGTAAGCACCCATTCCACCAGTGTTCGGGCCCTTGTCGTCGTCGAAGACGCGCTTATGGTCCTGAGCGGAAGAGAGGATGGTGTAATCCTTGCCGTCGGAAACCACGAAGATGGAGGCTTCTTCGCCGTCCATGAATTCTTCGATCACGACAGTCTTGCCGGATTCGCCGAACACGGCCTTTTCGCCAAGCATTTCTTCAACAGCGTCGTCAGCTTCCTTGTCGGTCATGCAGACGATGGCGCCCTTACCAGCAGCAAGGCCGGAAGCCTTCACCACGATGGGAGCGGGATGTTCTGCCAGGAACTTCTTTGCGGAAGCCAGGTCAGTGAAAGTTTCGAATGCTGCGGTGGGAACATTGTACTTCTTCATGATGTCCTTGGAGAAAGCCTTGGAGCCTTCCAGAGCAGCAGCACCGGCGGTGGGGCCGAATGCACGGAGACCGCGAGCGCGGAATTCGTCAACCACACCGGCGACCAGAGGAATTTCCGGTCCGATGATGGCGAGATCAATATTGTTTGCCACAGCCAGGTCTGCAATAGCCTTGGGGTCGGCCACATCTACGGGGATGCACTTGCCGAGATTTGCCATGCCAGGGTTGCCCGGTGCGCAGATGAGAGTGTCGCACATGGGTGACTTCTTAACAGCGAGGGCGATGGCGTGTTCACGACCGCCGCTACCGACTACGAGAATGTTCATAATGACCTCTTAAGGCGTGAGACGAGAGACGAAAGACGAGAGATGTTCCCGAAAACGTCACTAGTCCGTGGAATAATTTACGGAAACAAAAGTAGAAAAAAGCTGTCAGGAAATGTGGAAGGGGACTCGCAAAGGCTACAATGCTTTTACCTGTTCCTCGGTGAGATTCTGGTACTTAATGACCTTTTCCAAAGGAATATTGTCACGAAGCATCTCGCGAGCAGCCTGCAACTTCTCAAACAAAGCCTTTTGGCGTTCTTCCTTGCGGCCAATATCTTCGCCATCAGCTTTACCCTGCAGGTACGAGCCTTCTTTTTCGTATGCGAGATCAGTCATGCCGTCGGCCTCCAGAAGAAAAACATCATTAGTGTACGAGGAAAAAGATACATCATTTGCAAACTCCCTGTCAAGGAGACCTTCAGCTTTTTCCTCCGTGATTTCCTTATCCTCCAAAATTTCGCGGAAGAGACGAAGCATGTCAGCTCGGCGGCTCTGTTCACGCAGTTCCAGCGGAGTGCGGTCTTCGATGGCAAAGAACTTTTCCAATTCTACCAGATTGATATCCAATTTGTCATAGTAAAACTTTTTATTGCGAACCAATTCCAAAGTGTGGTAGTAATGGTCTCGGTCCAGGACGAACTGATCCTCGGTTAGGATACTCAGAATGTAGATGTGCGGCAGGTCGTAGGACTTGGATTTCTTCACGGTTCTACTGATTACACGGGATGTGTAGTAGATGAGACGATCAACAAACAACTGGTTATAGTTTTGCTGAACTTCAATGAGTACAGGTTCCCCCGCCTGGGTAGTACCATAGATGTCAAAGATTGCAGTCTTCTCGTTCAGTACGCCAGGGTTTTCTTGCACGCCTAGGGAAAACTTCGAAATGGCCTTGTCACCCTCCAAGCCAAGCATTGCGTTGAGGAACATTACGGTTCGCAGCGGTTTGGCTTCGTTCGCCAATAAAATCTTGATCATTCCATCACTGAACGGATAGACATTCTTGAAGATCTTGCGATAATGGGCCAGACGGTCGGGATTCTTTTTGATATCCTTCGCCATGGCGATAAATTCCTTACGATTCATTTTCACTCCATAAAAAAAGACCGCCGCTGCGTCCGGGCGCAAGCCCTAGGCAGTAAAGCGATCTAACAAACTATGTTACGTGATGGAATTTAGAAAGAGGCTACGAGAAAAACAAGGGACCAGGTTTCCACTGACGCATTTTGCAAACAACTGTTTGCACGAGAGCCTTGGCGATCAAGTTTACTTGAATCGACATGGCCGAGGCTTAGGTTGTTCTAGAAACAACTGTTGACACGAGTGTCGTGACCATGGCAAGTTTACTTGCCATGGGGCATGACCGAGGTCAAGGTTGTTCTATAAACAACTGTTGACACGAAAACGTGGCCCTTGACTTATTGCACCAGATGGATGTATATTTGCGCAATTAAATTGCGCATTAATCTGCGCCTCGGTCATATCCAAGCAATCTTGGCTGCGACTCTCGGCTTGCGATTAATTTAGGGTCATTGGCTTATAGAGAATTTCAAGGAGGCATTCAGAATGGATTTCGTTCGTCCAAACTACAAGACTGTCGGCGACGCCATTTTTGAAGACGGAGAAAAGCGCCAGGCCGAAGAAACCGCCCGCAGGATGCTTGCCGAAAATGAGCCCATGGAAAAGATTATCGCCTACACAAGTCTTTCCAGGGAGCAGATCGAAGCGCTCAAGAAATAATTTGTACGGGTTTAAAGGGAAAGGCTTCTGTCTAGTTGACAGAAGCCTTTTTTACAACAAAAAAATGCTAGCACTTATCTTTTCAATAGGACTTTCCACATACGTTTCCCAGCCATAACGATATACGTTCCAGGGCGATTCACTTTTATCCGAGCAGTTCCATTTGAATAAGACTTCGAAAGCAATTTTCCATTCACATCAAATACAGTAACAAAACCATCAAATTCGTCCACAAAGATTTCATTTTTAAAAGTGTATATAGACACAACGGGAATCTTTTTCAATTGGAAATCAAGCCCATCTGTAGCTGAACTGGAATCGGGATCAACTTCGTCACTCGGACTCGATTCAGGATTTTCGCTTGAGCTGGATTCAGGAGCATCACCTGGATATGAGGGAATAACTGGAGCTCCAGAAATATTTATTTCACCGGTCAAATTCGGATAGGAATCTACGCCAATGTTTTGTCCCCACATCGATCCATCAATTTCATCACTGTCATATTCACGCAAGGCTTTCGCAATTGAACCATCAGCGAACTCTAGCTGAGTCGCAGCTGAGCCAACTGATTCTACACTATCAAGAGACAAATAATAAGAATGTTCAACTTTGCACAAGGAATCGCTATTGCAATTTATTAGGTTAGAATTACCATTACTTAAAACCATCCCGTTAAAAGAATTGACAATACGAACGAAGCTCCCCGAATTAATTTTTCCAACCAAGCCTCCAACACTTACATCATCCCCACTTCTTACGGAACCGATATTAAAGACATTCCGCACAAGCAAGTGACCATTCTGTTTTACAAGACCGACTAAGCCACCGGCCAGCCCAGCTGAAATAATAGAGCTGTTGAATACACCTTCCAGCAAAACGTTTCCTTCAACAGTTCCTGCAATCGCACCAGCCTGACCAGAGCTTTTTAGATATGATTGTGCAATGCCAACGTTCTTGACAACAGCTCCATCACCCTCGACATCTCCTTTCAAATTTGCAAACAGTCCTACCCCTACAACATAACTTGACGCATAAAAGAGTCCGTTTATTGTATGTCCCTGACCGTCAAAGGTTCCTCTAAAGTTTTGAATTGGAGTCCATACAACCAAATCATCATCACTAAACTTCAACGTTCCATCTGGTTTAAGAAAGTCCTTATTAACAGTGATATCAGCTACTTGTTTGGCGCAGGCTCTTTCCTGTTTACTCATTCCATTTGCGCCATTAACAATAGCAGCAAAACTGTACAGGTCATCGACTGTTTTTATGACATAACATTCATCCTCTGTTTCCGGCGCCCTGATTGAAATCCACTTTGCATAAAATTCCATATCACCCTTAGTTTCAGCATTTATAGGATGGACTACAGAACCATCAAATGATTTATTATTATACCATCCAACGAATATCTTATTTTGTACGGATGGGTTCTTGATATATTCTGGAACACCTTCAACGTAATTCATGACTTCGTCTGTAATACTATCGTCATTATAGTGAAACGCTGCTTTTGAAACTTTAAATAATTCAGCATCGAAATTAACGTTTAAAACAGGATATAAATCTACGCCTACATTTTGTCCCCATACGGATCCATCGACATCCGTACTTGAATAGTTATGCAAGGCCGAAGCCACAGAGCCATCCTTGAACTGTTCTAACTTGACCGAGGTTTCTCCATAGCCAGACGAACTAGGAGCATAAGAGTGAACAACAATAACACTACTATCCTTTTTATTCTTAACGTACCCAACAAAGCCTTGTTTCGTATTGAAGGAATTTATGAACTTGACCTGTTCGTTTCCATACGAACCACCTAGCATACCTCCTACACATTGATAGCCAGCAACGTTTCCTGCGAAGTACGAATTGCTAATAGTAAGGGCATGTCCATTTTCGTAGCCAACAAGGCCTCCCGTAAACGTCCCTCCTTTTATTGTACTTGTACTGTAAGAATTTTTGACATAAACATAGCCTGTCGCCTTGCCTATCAAAGTCCCCGCATCATCGTGCGAATTGATATAGGAATCTACAAGGCCAACATTTTCTATAATGCCAGGATTTTCGCTTGAGCCAGATACATAACCAAAAAGACCAATCTGATCCTTCTTGGAATCATTGTAATAAAGTCCAGATATATAATGTCCTTGGCCATCGAATGTACCGCTAAACGGGCCTATCGGAGTCCAGGTTTTAAAAGTTGATGAACCTGCACTATTCAAATTTCCTTTTTCATCAAGAACATTTTTATTGACAACAATATTTGCAGTCAGCCTGCCACAAGCAGTTCGTTCCTGAGTAAATCCATCATTTCCATTGACAATTGCAGCAAAAACATAAAGATCTTCACCTGACGAAATTTCATAACAACCGTCTTTCTTTTCAAGTGTCTTTAACCACTTCGCAAAGAACTCTTTTGAGCCAGTATCACTCGCCAAAATTTTCGTTACAGCATTCCCCGAAAAGTCACTATCGGAATACCATCCTCCAAAAAGATAATTCTGCCGTAAAGGGACCTGTAATGTAGTGCCAACACCTTCCAAATACTGTTGGACATATTCAGCAGTGTCGCCATCAAAGGTATGCAGTTTGACATCATAAAGAGTTACTTCTCCCGAATACCCTTTTACAAACCCACTCAGAATCGGATACGGATCTGTACCAACGTTTTGACCCCAAACCTCACCTTTAAAGCCATAGTGAAGCATAACTGCTAATTCGCCATTAGAGAAGGACGCATCCGTTCTCTCAAATTCACCCGAATTCGTCCCTTTATTGAACGAATTATTCGTTGTCAAGTTTGCGGTAGCATCTACATATCCAACCAAACCTGACAACAGTGCGTTATACAGTTTTACTGTATTAAAAGAATTTTCAATCGTGAGATCAGTTTCTTTACCAACAATTCCGACAATTCCCCCAACATAACTTCCCGATTGATCAATTTGTGCGATGTTGTAACAATTTCTCACCAGGTTCTTACCCGTATGAATATAGCCGGCAACACCACCAATGTACATAGCCGGATAAATACTATTGGGTCGTTCATATCCTTTAACAACGCCCTCGTTGTACGAATTAAGGAACGTTCCATTCATGCTGGAAAGTCCAACAAGTCCACCTACCCCCGTAGAGCCAACCACAGTACCCTTGTGAAAAACATTTTCCAAAGTGAGATTTCTCGCAAGAGCAACAATTCCTCCTACATACAGATCTCCATAGAAATAAGAATCAACAATTCCGACATTCCTCACAATCGAGTAATCTTTTTCGGACGTTCCCGTAACAGTCAGGATAAATCCCGCAGAAGCAAAGGTTTCCGTATTTTTGTAGTAAAGTCCTGATATCGTATGATTTTGCCCGTCAAAAACTCCCGTAAAATTGGCAATAGGAGTCCAGGGAATAAAATCACTTCCATCCCCATTCAGGGAGTCACCTTCTAAAACATTGTTGTTGACTACAATATCCGCAACAAGCTTCGCGCAAACCGACTCCTTCGATTGCCCCCCAGCATCCATCTCATTCATGATTTTTGCGAAACCATACAATTCTTCTGCAGAAGAAATTTGGTAGCAATTGTCAATTTTCATAGGAACCTGCGGGGTTCCTGAGTATGCAGCAAGAACTGATTCACTTAAAAGGAGGCATAATCCAACGAGAGATACGAATTTCATACGTAAACCATCCTATGGCTAAACTGATTTCTTCCACCATCGCAGTGAATTGACTCAGCTAAATCTGATACGGGACTCAGGATGACGCCATGCGTTACTTCAAGAACAGGCTCAGCTTTCCAAAGTCAAGGATTGTGATGAACACAAAGAATGAAATGAAGAATGCGGCAGCTACGTTCTGAATAATAGTCTGAGTCTTTGTAGAAAGGGGTTTTCCGCGGAGTTTTTCGATGCCCAGGAACATAAGCAGGCCACCATCGGTAATGGCCAGCGGAAGCAAGTTCATCACGCCAAGGTTGATGCTGATGAGTGCCAGGAGCATAAGGAATTCCTGGAAGCCGCTCATCCATACGTTACCCATGACCGCCACGATGGAAACGGGGCCGGAGAAAGCGTCCATCTTGACTTGACCCTTGAAGAGGCGGCCAAAATAACGGAAGATGCTGGTGGTCATTTTCCAGCTGGTAGCGCAAGTCTTTTCAAGAGCCTCGATGGGACCGCGACGAACAAACTTTGTTTCGCGGAAGAGGACATAGCCCATCTGCACACCCACCATATAGCGCTTGTATTCTTCATTATAGACCGGAGTCATGGGGAGAGTAAGAGTGTCGCCATTGCGTGTAACGGTTACGCGGACTTCTTCGCCCTTGGAACCATCAATCTGACGGACCACATCTTCGTAGCGGCCAATATGCTTGCCGTTAATTTCAAGAACGGTATCGTTCTGAAGAATTCCAGCCTTTTCTGCAGCGGAACCTGCCACCGGCGGCAAACGGACAATCACGCGATTCTGAGGGTAAATGCCAATATCGCCGATACCCATCTTGGTTTCGGAATCGGTGGAGTCCTGTGCGGGAATTACCAGTTCTTCGGGCACCACAACAATGGTCTGCACAGAACCTTCGCGATGGACTTCCAATTCCACATTGGCGCCAAGGCTTACGCCGATCTGTTCGCGGAAATCATCCCAGCCCTGAGTGGGCTTACCGTTAATGGCGGTGATGGTGTCGCCGGGAATAATGCCTGAAACTTCGGCGGGAGAATTCTTACCTACAAAGCCAATAATCAATTCCTTGTTAGCGGGTTCCTGAACGCCCACCATGTAAAGAATCATCAAAAGGACAAATGCAAACACAATGTTGATGAAAGGTCCGGCAAAGGCGATGGCTGCGCGGGCGCCAACGGACTTAGCCATAAAATCACGTTCATCCAGAGCTTCGCCTTCCTGGATCTTGTCGGGATTTTCACCGGCCATGGCCACATAGCCACCAAAGGGAATGGCGGAAATACAGTATTCGGTTTCGCCAACCTTGTACTTCAGAAGTTTCTTGCCAAAGCCAACACTAAAGGTGTTCACCTTGACGTTATTCCACTTTGCCACCAGGAAATGACCCAGCTCATGGATAGTCACCAAAAAACTCAGGCCAATCAGGCCCAAAACAAACATCAAAACATTATCAAGGACATTTTCCATCGTTTTTCAATATAGCAAAAGGCGAGAGCAACGACGAGTTACACTATGGGCTTTATAGCAGAAAGGCGAGCCGCAAGGTTCGCCCATCCGCAGTTTTTTATTTACCGGCCAAGGGCCGGTTTTCAAAAGGTTAGAACTACTTTATCTGCATACCCTTCAAATCAAAACGTTTTCCATTGCGTTCAATGAAGACCTGCTGATCCACAAATCGCATACGGAGAGCGCCTTCTGGAGAGGAGTGCTTTGTCACAGAGGGTTTAATTGATGTAGCTTCGCCCTTGGCCACACCACCCACAGCAAAGCTAGGAGCATGGCCAGCATTAAGGGCTTCGATTGCACCAGCCAAATAAGCCAGCGGAGCATTCCAGTTAATGGCCACTTCGTTAGAAGCGTAGCTGCAGTTGTGGTCGATATAGGAAGTTGCAGGAACGCCAGTGCGGTAGTCCTTACATTCCCAACTTTCAGAACCGATGTCTTCACCGCCGGGCTGAGGACCACCCACCAACATACCGGGCACAGGGTCAGTCACCTTGTCGGCGGTACTGGGACGATGATGAGGCTTCTTCGGGGACTTGGTTCCAAAACCTGTCATAAAGGACATGTCCAGAGGATTCTTGCCCAACAGATAATCCAGGACCTTGCGGGCAGCCTTGTAGTACTTATCTTCACCAGTCAGGTAATAGGCATGCAACAGCCAGATACCCTGATTAGCGGCCACTGCGTTGGATCCCCAGACAAAATCATCTTTGGCCATAACAACACCAAAGCCTGTTTCGGAACGTTTCACAAATTCATCGGCGGTCTTGATCAAAATGTTCTTGCTACCATCATCGGTACCGTATGTGGCAGCACCATAGGCGGCAAGACCAGAGACATCGCCCCAGTTGGGAACATTGGCTTTAGAAACATTCTGCTTGTAGGAAGCATCCCCTGTGGCAATGAACAGTTCGGTACCTGCGAACAGCTTTTCATCGTCGAGCCACTGGTCACCATATTCCCCAGTAGAAACGCCCTGGGGATTGGAATAGGCTACATTGG
The DNA here is from genome assembly GCF_023373925.1 of Fibrobacter sp. HC4. Taxonomy (NCBI): domain Bacteria; kingdom Pseudomonadati; phylum Fibrobacterota; class Fibrobacteria; order Fibrobacterales; family Fibrobacteraceae; genus Fibrobacter; species Fibrobacter sp. HC4. Next base: position 64,228 of record NZ_JALCZV010000004.1, read on the forward strand.
GATTCTGGGCACCCCATGCGTAAGCCTTCTTGGCGGCTTCAAGACACTGGGCAGCAAAAGTTGCATCGTAGGCCTTGTAGACTCGGGAAGCGGTTGCCATGACGCCTGCAAAATCAAAGGTGGCTGCAGTACCCTTACCGATAACATAAAGAGTAAGTTTGTCTGCAGCGGGCATGTCATCGCCAGGGAAACCAAGGGAGGTCAACTTATGGAATACGCCACCATCGGTATCCTGCATGGTGAGCATCCAATCCAGATTGTACTTGATTTCTGCCAACAGATCAGGCAGAGTACCTTCGGCAGGAATGTTCCACTTGAGGGTCCTGAAGTAATCCGGATAATGTTCAAACAGAGAAAGGAGTGTATAAGTAGTGATGCCGGAGTTCACGATATAACGACCATAGTCGCCAGCATCGTACCAGCCCTTACCGGAAGAAATGGAGCCCGAACCTGCGGAATTGTGAAGCTGGTAAGTGCCTGCGTTATGGCCAGCGGCACGAGCCCACTGACCAGCATAGGTCTGTTCCAACGCCATGGAGGCACGCTGATAGTAGAACCACTTCAAGGCGGCCTTAGTTACATCTTCAAATGTATTGTCGACAATCTTAAGATCATTGCGGAGAACCTGGCCGCCCACTCGGATAGAGTAAACACCAGGAGTCTTCAAATCGGAGAAATCCACCAGAGACACATTCTGGCTGCTGGGAACCCACAGGGCGGAGGCAGACGGGGTGGCTGTCATGACGACACTGCCCGCAGCATCCACGATTTCGACAGGGCCGCTAACATCCTGAACGGTGAATTCCTTGGCATCATTTGAACGATAACCAATCTGGTTGATGTAGGCATTGGCACCAAAAGCTGTAGAAGCCAGAGTCAATGCAGAAATGGCCAACGGCGCAAACTGTTTGAGACCGAATTTTGAAAACATACACATCTCCTTACACTTATTCAAAATCAATATAGGAGATTTTTTAGAACAAAGCTAAAAAAACATCATTAATTCTGTTTACAAGTGTAACAGCTGTTTCCAAAATGTGTTCCACATCAAAAAAGGGCCCGCAAAGCGAACCCTTTTTCAACAATCTGCCAGAATTTACTTAATCAAGTCAAGAGTCAGGCGGCGAGCTTCGGCGTCGGCTTCCAGAACCTGTTCCAGAGTCAGATGACCGGTAAGGTTGGGAGCGCCGTTGATGATAGTTTCCACATGACGGGGAATATCGGTGAACTTCAGCTTGCCATCCAGGAAGCGATCCACCAGAACTTCGTTGGCGGCGTTCATCATGGCGGGAACGACACCGCCGCGGCGGCCAGCTTCGAAGGCGAGGGCCAGGCAGCGGAACTTGTTGAAGTCCGGCTCGAAGAAGGTGAGCTGTCCGAGAGTGGGCAGATCCAAGCGCTTGGTTTCCAAGGGCAGGCGTTCCGGCCAAGTGAGGGCCACCTGAATAGGAATGCGCATGTCGGGGGCGCCCAGCTGAGCCATCAGGGAACCGTCGCGGAACTGCACCAAAGAGTGCACCATGGACTGGGGGTGAACCACAACCTTGATCTGTTCGTAAGGAATGTGGAACAGGAAGTGGGCTTCCAGAACTTCCAGACCCTTGTTCATCATGGAAGCGGAGTCGATGGTGATCTTGCGGCCCATGCTCCACACCGGATGATTCAAAGCATCGGCAACAGTGATGTTTTCAAAACGTTCGATATCCCAGGTACGGAAAGGGCCTCCGGAAGCGGTGATTTCCAGGCATTCCACTTCCTTGTTGGGGCGGTCGGCCAGGCACTGGAAAATAGCGCTGTGTTCAGAGTCGATGGGAGTGATGAAAGCCTTGGGATTTTCGGCCAGCTTGTCCCAGATGACGGGGCCGGCCATGACCATGGTTTCCTTGTTGGCCAGAGCCACATGCTTACCGTGTTCGATAGCGGTAATGGTGGGCAAGCAGCCTACGGCACCCATAAGGGCGTTGATGATGATGTCGGCCTTGGGGTCGGCGGCCAGTTCGCAGAGGCCTTCCATACCGGAGAGCACCGGCATGTTGAGCATGGCACTCAGTTCCTTGGCGGCTTCGGGCTTGAACATGCAAACACGTTCCACCTTGAACTTGCGAACAATTTCAGCAACTTTTTCAACGCTGGAATTTGCAGCCACCGCATAGACCTTGAACAGGTCGGAATGCTGAAGGCAAACATCTACAGTAGAAGTTCCGATAGAACCGGTAGCACCGAGAAGAACGACATTTTTCATAATTAAAACCTTTGGATGCAAGAGCTAGGTATGAGGCTTGAGGTCGTTCGCTACGCTCACTTTGAGGTGCGAGATTTCGCAGGCTTCAAGACTCACCTTTCTCAAAAAAATAATATAATTCCATTCCCGAATAAAGATACCTCTAAGGCCGAAGGCCGCCCTCAGAGCAAAGCGACCTCATCGCTCTTTAAACTTCCTACTACCTAGTATCCCTTGGGATTATTCTTCTGGAAGTTCCAAGAATCGCGGCACATATCCTCGATACCGTACTTCGCTTCCCAACCCAGTTCAGCCTTGGCCTTTGCAGGGTTGCAGTAACAGGTAGCGATGTCGCCGGCACGGCGAGGCTTGATACTATACGGGACCTTCAATCCGTTTGCTTTTTCGAATGCGTGAACCACATCCAATACAGAATAGCCATGACCTGTACCCAGGTTGTAGATGGCAAGGCCACACTTACGTTCAATGGCCTGCAAGGCGCACACATGGCCCGCAGCCAAATCGCAAACGTGAATATAGTCGCGGACACCAGTTCCGTCGGGGGTATCGTAATCGTTGCCGAACACGCCCAGTTCCTGACGTAAGCCCACGGCGGTCTGCGTAATATAAGGCATCAAATTGTTGGGGATTCCGTTGGGGTTCTCGCCAATGAGACCGCTCTGGTGAGCGCCAATGGGATTGAAATAACGGAGGAGCACTACGTTCCACTCAGGGTCGGCCTTCTGCAAATCCATCAGTACTTCTTCAAGCATGGACTTGGTCTTGCCATAGGGATTGGTGCACTGACCCTTGGGGCATTCTTCAGTAATGGGGATGATGGCCGGATCGCCATACACCGTTGCAGAAGAAGAGAAAATAAAGTTCTTGCAGTTATGCTTGCGCATGACGTCCAACAGAACGAAGGTGGCGTTCATGTTGTTCTCGTAATACTCCAGAGGCTTGGCAACAGATTCGCCCACCGCCTTGAGACCCGCAAAATGAATGCAGGCATCAAAGGAATACTTTTCAAAAACTTCGTTCATAGAGGCTGCATCACGGACGTCAGCCTTTACAAAGGGAACCGGCTTTCCAATAATCTGAGCCACCCGGCGAAGGGATTCCTCGCTGGAGTTCACCAGATTATCGACCACAACCACGGAGTGGCCAGCCTTATCAAGTTCAATGATGGTGTGGCTGCCAATATAACCTGCGCCACCTGTAAGAAGAATATTCATCTAAGACCTTATGTTTTTCCACAAATAATGTAGATAATTCACACCACCGAGAGTAAACCGCCCATGTCTAAAGACTAGAAATACAAGGAGGCCACAAGCCCTTTCTGGTCATCATAAAATAGGGGCGCAACGGTAACCCGCATCCCTTTTTCGGGTGCGCCGTTTTTTTCACGATAGAACGCATTTCCGATGTACCACCCGATAGAGGCCCCCATCAGAACACCGGCCACCGCATCGGAAAACCAGTGCGCCTCCCCCTTGGCACCAAGGACCATGCTGGTCGCCACATAGCCCGCAAAGAGGCCACAGCCCGCAACCACGAAGGGATTGTCACGATGATAGCTGGCAATACTCATGGCAAGGGCTGCGTTGGTCATGGAGTGCCCCGAAGGCCAGCCATAAAAAACACCTCGCTTAAAAAAGCCCCACTTAAAATCCCGGGAAAGGCTTCCGCTATTGCTATCCGCCACCGGGTGGGCACGCCCCGAAATTGCCTTCAGGATATTGTTGTACAAAAACGCCACCGCCGTAGCCTGGGCCGCCACCGCACCGGTATTGTTCAAGGTTTTATTGTCGCTAAAGAAGTACATATAGCCAGGAACAAGAAACGGGAAAAACGTTCCCGCCATCATTCCCGGCATAAAGGCGATACCGAAGGCCAGCTCATTCTGACGAGCCGCAAATCGAGCCACCTTCAAATCCACATCATTGGTAGAAAGCAGGTAGGTTGCACCACCACCAGCGAGGTGAAACGCCAGCGGCCAACCAAAGGCACTCCACAGCATGTTTTGACCCAGGTGATCGAAAGGCGACAAAGTAACGGAGGCTGAATTACTTTTATGGTCCGTTGACTGACGAACCGCCGTTGTATCCGAAACCGGTTCCTGCCCGTGAGCAAGAACAGTAAAAAGAAAAATCAAAATTATGGAAAGAATTCGATTCATTTTTAACAGTAAATTTAGAATAAAATAAAAAAAGCCATATCCATTACAAAACGGACACAGCTGTTTTTTTCAAGGAAAAACGTCCTTTTACCTTATCCACTTTTCCACGTCTTTTTCGGCCTTGGACTTTTCGTTCTGGGCAACGTGACCATAAATGGCGAGACCCATAGTAACATTGGCGCCGGTCAATTTCTTAAGGCGGGCTACACCGCTGAGGCCGCTACCTTCGTGAGTGACAAAAGGATGAATAGTTTTACCCTTCAGATTGTACTTTTCGAAGAAGGTTACCATGGGCATAGGCATTTCGCCCCACCACACGGGATATCCGACATAGATTTCGTCGTATTCTTCCGGATTGACACTAACCGGTTTAATTTCGGGACGGGCGTCGTTTGCCAATTCCTTCTTGGCCACAGCGATACAGTCGTCGTATTCTTTCGGATATTCCTTGACGGGTTCCACCTTCAAAAGCGTTGCACCTGTTTTTGCGGCAATGATTTCGGCAACGATTTCGGTATTGCCCTTCTTGATATAGCCCACGCTATAGTTTTCGTCGGCACGGGAATAATAGATGACCAGTTTCTTGGATTCAGCAGCCATGGCAGCCCCCATAAGGATTGTTAAAAGGATGAGGATGATCTTTTTCATTGAAACCTCTTTTTGTTATAATATATCATCTAGAGTTGACTCTAGGTCAAGACCTTGTTTAAATAAATTTCATTTTTTATAAAGTCAGTTATTTGAAAATGCTATTTTTATAATGAACGTGGTGCCAAATGGCCCTCGGCAAAACTTTTTCGCCATAGGTAAGACAATGATGAACGAAACCCTGAAAACTCTGGAAACTCGCCGCAGCTGCCGCAAGTTCAAGCCCGACATGATTACCGACGAGGAATTGGAAGCCGTACTTCGCGCAGGAACCTTCGCCCCTTCCGGAAAGAACCAGCAATCTTCCATCATCATTGCCGTTACCAACAAGGAAATGCGCGACCAGATCGCCGAAGAGAACCGCAAGATCGGCGGTTGGGACGAAGGTTTCGACCCCTTCTACGGCGCACCTGTAATCCTGATTGTCATTGCAGACAAGGATGCCAACAACGGCTCCGGAACCTATATCAACGACGGCAGTCTTGTCATGGGAAACCTGATGAATGCCGCCGCAAGCCTTGGCCTCGGCAGCGTCTGGATCCACCGCGCCAAACAGGAATTCGAAAGCGAATTCGGAAAGTCTATTCTAGAAAAGCTGGGCATCAAGGGCAACTACGAAGGCATCGGCCACGTGGCCCTAGGATACCGTCAGACACCTGTTCCCCAGGCTTTGGCCCGCAAAGAAAACTACATCTATTACATCAAGTAGCGAAAACTTAAATGGCCGCGTCAAGGATTCCCTGACACGGCCTAATTACTCTTTAATAGTTTGCGTTTCCTGTCCGCGAAACCCAATATCTACAAGGCAAGCCCCTTTATACGCCGCTTGTCTTTTTTCATATCCGCCAACAGACAGTCCTGGAAGTAATCCACGCTTTCGGAACTTCCCGCATATTTCTTGACGCCAATAGCGACAGTCAACTTATACGGTTCACCGCTATTGCGATTGAACTTTTCCACATTCATCCTGATTTTTTCTACGCAGTTGGCAATACTGTTATCGTGATGCGTATCGACCATGATAATGAACTCGTCACCTGAGTAGCGCAGGATTGAACCCCACTGCCCCGTAGACTCACGGAGGATATCGGCCGCATTGCACAAGGCACGGTCACCGACCTTATGGCCTAACTCGTCATTGATTTTTGAAAAATCGCAAAGGCTGACCATGATCCCGCTGGACTGACGCTTTTTGTTATTGTACAGGTACAGCACATAGTCAAGGAAGGGGCGATTGAAAAGACCGGTCAGATAATCCCTGAAAACGCGTTCGTTCTGCAGGCTACAGAACGCGCCCGCAATAGCGACGGCAAAACTAGGCGCCATCAACGACACACCGTAGAAGATACTCTGCAGCACGATGGCCACAACAGTCGGAATCGCGTAAAACCAAATGGGGAAAAATCGGATTAGGCCATCCTGCCTGTAATTCTTATAGTAGAGCGTAAGGGATGTAACCACGATGCTGTAGTTGAAAAAGATATAAATCCAGTAGCCGAAACAGCGAACGTAGCGGTTATGTTCGTTAACGCTAAAGAGTAACGGCACAAAAAGATTCGTCAACAGCATCAGGGGCAAGACGACCATGGAAATCCGCAGGATACATTTCAGGAAGCCATTCAACTCCATACGGAAATGTTCCTTTAGGAAGGACATCCAGCTGTATGCACAGAGGAAGTTGGAGGCATAGACCCACGAGTTCGTGATATACACTAACTGCTTAGCATAGACGCAGGAACAACCATCGGCGGCATAAGCAAAAAGGTCAGAAAGGCAACTGAAAAAGCAGAATAGCAGCATCGCAATGAGCAGCTTGCTTTCCTTGGTTTTTAGACGCAATCTCCAGACATTACCCACAATCATCACGACGACAAGAATCATACCGACAACGTCGGTACCTAGTGCCATCCTGATGTCAATAGGTGTATCCACAAATCCTCCTTTATACCTAACAATAATAAAAAAAGGAGGTTTGCACCTCCAATTTTTTAAGCAAGATTCTTCATGAAATCAAGCAACAGCCAGAGCATCGGCGCTGCCAGGAAGAAGGAATCGCAGCGATCCAGGACTCCGCCATGCCCCACAAACAAGTTGCCGGAATCCTTGGTACCGCTCCAGCGCTTGAGTGCACTCATGAGAAGATCGCCTGCCTGACCAGCCACGGTCACCATGACGCCAAGAATAATGGCCTTGCACCAATCCATGTTTACATTGAAGGCGCCAAGGGCGGAACTGCAGTTTGCCCAGTAGGCCACCCATGCAATGGTTGCAACAGAACCCGCAATGGAACCTTCCCAGGTTTTCTTGGGGCTGATGCTGGGAGCAAAGAGATGACGACCGAAGGGGCCCTTGCCTGCAGCAAACTTTCCAAAGAAGTAAGCGACAGTATCGCAGAGCCACACGCTGGTCATGACCAGGATAAATCCATAGCAATGTTCAAAGCCCTGGCCATTGCCCATCATCAAGACATTCATACCACCCCAGAGGCCCACATACAGAGGTGCGGCCAGCTGCATTACCAGCCAGGGGAAGAGGTTTTCAATTTCAACCTTGGCGTAAGCCACACCGATGTAGACGGCAAAGATGACCATGGCGGTCATGCCCACCACATAGGGCACGGCAGAAAGACCAAAGTACCCACCCTTGGAAAGAGCCCAGGCAAGAGTCAACGCAAGGCTAGAAGCAAAGGAGAGATAACGTACGTTAGGTCCCTTGTACATCTTGGTGGCCATGCCAGCCCATTCCCAGGCGCCAACACCGGCCAGGAAGCACATCAGGCCGACACGGGAAAAATCGTTAAACCACAAAAGGAAAAATACCAGCGGGATTGCAATCACCGCGGTAATCAGACGTTGAGCCAAATTACTCATGAAGAACCTTCCCAAAGCGGCGTTCGCGAGTATTGAAGAACTCAACCGCTTGCATAAATTCATCCTTGGTGAAGTCGGGCCAGAGCGTATCGGTAACGTAGAATTCGCTATAGGCGGCCTGCCAGAGGAGATAATTGGAAAGTCTGAATTCGCCACCGGTACGGATAATCAGATCCGGGTCGGGAGCGCCTTTCAGATACAGATTTTTTGCAAACAGGGTTTCGTCGATATCATCCACGGACAGGGAGCCTGCGGCAACCTGGGCGGCAATGGACTTTACGGCACCGACGATTTCCTGACGACCACCATAGGAGATAGCCAGGTTCAACTGCATGCCGGTATTGTTTGCAGTAATATCAATTGCAGATTGCAAGCTCGCGCGAGGCTTCTCAGGAATACGGTCCATGTTTCCAATGACCGTAAGCTTCACGTTCTTTTCCATCAGGTCGGGGATTTCTTTAACGACCATCTCAATGAGAAGGTTCATCAGATAATCCACTTCCTTGGAGGGGCGACCCCAGTTTTCGGAACTGAAGACATACAAAGTCATGTGTTCCAGTTTGAGGTTCACACCCATTTCAACGGCATCGATAGTAGACTCGGTCCCCTTGCGATGGCCGAAGAAACGTTCCATGCCGCGGCTCTTGGCCCAGCGGCCATTACCGTCCATAATGATGGCTACATGTCTAAGCTGATTTGCCACGCGTTACCTTACAAAGGACAATTACACCTTGAGGATGTCTGCTTCCTTGGCAGCAAGGAGAGCGTCAATCTTTGCGATAGCCTTGTCAGTAGCCTTCTGGATTTCGTCCTGCTGCTTCTTGGCTTCGTCTTCGGGCATTTCCTTGTCCTTCTTGATGGCATCGTTTGCATCGCGGCGGATGTTGCGGATAGCAACGCGACCGTCTTCAGCGTGCTTGCGAGCGACCTTAGCCAGTTCCTGACGACGTTCGGTAGTGAGGATCGGGAGGCTAACGCGAATGGAGTTGCCATCCTTCATGGGAGTCAGACCGATGTTTGCTGCGTAGATAGCCTTTTCGATCAGGTCCACCAGAGCCTTTTCCCACGGAGCAACCAGAAGCATACGGGGTTCCGGAACGGAAACCTTAGCCACCTGGGAGATAGGAGTGGGAGTGCCATAATAGTCGATACGAATGTCGTTCAGGATAGCGGGAGAAGCCTGTCCAGCGCGGATCTTGGTGAATTCACGTTCAGTAGCTTCAATAGCCTTGTCCATCTTAACTTGATAATCTGCCATAATAAAACCTTTTAGAATAAAGATATGAAATGCAGTTAGTGGTTAGTAAACAGTGGTTAGTAAACAGTGGTTCAGGAGGTTTCATCTTTCCTCAAAACTAACCACTAAACACTAACCACTTCTTACTCCATTAACAATGAACCAGTGTACCTAAATTACCTTCAACGGCGGCCTGAGTCAAGCAGCCCTTTTCCATCTTGAACACGAAAATGGGCATATTGTGTTCCATGCACAGGGCCACTGCAGCAGTGTCCATCACCTTAAGACCGCGGGCGATAACTTCCTGGTAGGTAATGTCATCGAAGCGGGTTGCAGTAGGATCCTTCATGGGGTCGGCGGAGTAGATGCCGTCCACCTTGGTCACCTTCATGATCACGTCGCATTCGCTTTCAATGGCGCGAAGAGCGGCGCAGCTGTCGGTAGTGAAGAAGGGATTGCCGGTACCTGCGGAGAAGATCACCACGGAACCAGCATTCAAAAGTTTGATAGCCTTACGGCGATCAAAAAATTCGCAAATGGGTTCCATACGGATGGCGCTCATGACCACACTGTCGATGCCCTGCTTATCAAGGGCGTCCTGCATAGCCAGTCCATTCATCACGGTACCCAGCATGCCCATGGCATCGCCCTGGGCACGGTTCATGCCACCGGCTGATGCGGACACGCCGCGGATCATATTGCCGCCACCGATCACGAGAGCGACCTGAACACCCTGCTTAACGACAGAAGCAATTTCGCTTGCCATTTCTGTCAAAATACCGTTGTCGATGCCATGGCCCTTTTCGCCTGCGAGGGCTTCGCCACTAAGCTTCAACAAAACTCGCTTAAACTTTGCCATAATAAGCTCCAATTACTTAATCATGGCTAATGTAGTAAAAAGAAGGGTATAAAAAATAGCCGCCCCCAAAGGGACGGCCATTTTCTATTTCGCAAGATCCCTCGACTACGCTCGGGATGACAAAAAGCGAATTAGTTACCGCGTTCGAAGCGGATGAAGTTTACGACCTTCAGGGAAGAGAGGCCAAGCTGCTTTGCAACGACTTCCTGGAGGTAGTCCTTGACATTGAGCTTCTTGGGGTTCTTTTCAGACATGAAGAATTCCTGGTCTTCGAGAACGATTTCCTTGAGGACCTTAGCAACGCGGCCTTCAAGCTGACGTTCAACGAATTCCGGCTTGGTAGCCTTACCAGTTGCCTGAGCCTGAGCTTCGATCTGGGCGCGAGCGATTTCGCGTTCCTTTTCGATAGTTTCAGCAGGAACTGCAGCGTCGTTCAATGCAACCGGAGCGAAAGCAGCGGCCTGCATAGCGATGTCCTTAGCAGCAGCCTTGAGAGCAGCTTCGTCGGCAGAGCCTTCATAAGCGAGTTCGGTAATAACGCCGATCTTGCCCTTCATGTGGCTGTAAACACCGAAGACGGAGTTTGCAGACTTCTTGAGTTCAGCAAACTTACGGAAGTCGATGTTTTCCTGGATCTTGACGAGCACGTCCTGGAGGATGTCGTTCACCTTCTTGCCATCGACAACTGCGTTCTTCAGGTCTTCGACGGAAGCGATAGCCTGAGATTCAACAGCCTTAACTGCCATGTTGGCGAGAGCAACGAAGTCGTCGTTGTTAGAAACCGGTTCGGTTTCGCAAGACAGTTCGAAAGCAGCAGCCTTGTCAGCAGTTTCGATGAGGTAGATGCGGCCTTCCTTGGCAGCCTTGTCTGCGCGCTTTGCAGCAACAGCAGCACCCTGCTTACGGAGGAGTTCAACAGCCTTGTCCAGATCGCCGTCAGTTTCGGTGAGGGCCTTCTTGCACTGCATCATGCCCACGCCAGTCTTCTGGCGGAGTTCGTTAACGAGAGAGGCGGTAATAGTTGCCATGATTACTTGTCCTCACCGTTGTCAAACTTCTTAGCTTCTTCCTTGTCCTTCTTATCGACAGAACGCTTTGCAACGTTAGCAGCGATGTAGTCAACGATGAGCTTGATGGACTTCACTGCGTCGTCGTTTGCCGGAATCGGGAAGTCGACGAGAGTCGGATCAACGTTGGTATCGCAAATGCCGATGATAGGAATGTGAAGACGGCGAGCTTCTGCAACGGCGATCTTTTCGTGAGCGAGGTCGGTCACGACCATGAGGCCAGGAAGGTTCACCATTTCGCGGATGCCACCGAAGACGTCCAGGAGCTTAGCGCGTTCGCGGGTCTTGTCCAGAACTTCCTTCTTGGAAAGAACCTGGAAAGTACCATCCTGTTCCATGGTGTCGATCTTGTCGATCTTCTTGATGGACTTACGAACGGTCTGGAAGTTGGTCAGCATACCACCGAGCCAGCGGTTGGTAACGGAGAACTGGTTGCAGGAACCAGCAGCATCCAGCACGCACTGACGAGCAGTCGGCTTGGTACCAACGAAGAGCACGGTCTTGCCAGATTCAGAAATCTTCTTAGCAGCTGCAGCAGCGGCTTCGAGGAGGTCGCGGGTCTTGGACAGGTTGAGAACGTAGATGCCGTTCTTTTCAGCCAAGATGTAGGGCTTCATCTTCGGATTCCAACGCTGAGTCTGGTGGCCAAAGTGGGAACCTGCAGCGAGCAGGTCTTCAACAGAAGGCAGATTTGCCATAGTAGTATTCCTTTTTTCGGTTATTTCTACCCGGTCGGTAATTAAGCCGCAAAGTACCTTGGTACCACCGAAGCGGCTCTTACGAGACCAGTGATTGTTTATTTCCCCAGGCGTAATTGCCCGAGTGGGCGTAAAGATAGCAAAAAGAGGGGAAAGATTAAAGGTTAGAGGTTAAAGAGGAAAGGCTAAAAGGGTAGAAAATAGGGGCGATTTTCATTTTCCCATGAGAAAAAAGAAAGCCCCCGCCGAGCGGGAGCTTCCTGAAATTGCCTTTGCAATTTCCAAGCAAAATCGTAACGATTAGCGCTTGGAGAACTGGAAGTGCTTACGAGCCTTCTTGCGGCCGAACTTCTTACGTTCAACAGCACGAGAGTCGCGAGTCATGAGGCCTTCCTTCTTGAGGGCAGGCTTGCATTCTGCGTCGTTAGCAACCAGTGCGCGGGAGATGCCGAGACGGACAGCGCCCATCTGGCCAGCGATGCCACCGCCACGAGCGGTAACTTCGACGTCCCATTCTTCAGCGTTGCCGAGGATGGCGAACGGAAGATTTGCAATCATGTTCTGCACTTCAGAATGGAAGTAATCCTTAAAATCACGACCATTGATGGTGCGCTTGCCGGTACCCGGCTTCAAAATCACAGCGGCGATAGCGTTCTTGCGACGGCCAGTGCCGCGGTAGATCTTCTTATTCTTTGCGGTAGCGATAGAGGTATCCTCCGTTCTAAAATTACAAGTCTACGACTTCGGGATTCTGTGCAGCGTGCGGATGTTCGGCGCCAGCATAGATTTTGAGTTTCTTGATCATCTTGTGACCGAGAGCGCTGTGCGGCAGCATGCCCCAAATGGCAGCTTCCAGCGGAGCAGTCGGGTGCTTAGCCTGGAGATCGGCAAAGTTGATCCAACGTTCACCAGCGATGTGACCGGTGTGGTGGAAGTATTCCTTCTTCAGGTTCTTGTTGCCAGTAACTGCAACCTTTTCAGCGTTGATCACAACCACGAAGTCGCCAGTGTCGACGTTCGGGGAGAAGATGGCCTTATGCTTACCCATGAGGAGGCGAGCAACTTCGCTTGCTACGCGGCCCATCGGCTTTTCGGCGGCGTCCACAAGCTTCCACTTGCGTTCGACGTTCTTCGGGTTTACCGTAATGGTCTTCATGTAAATCCTTTGTGTTTTTCGTTAATGTTCCGAAACAGCTCCGTCCCGGACAATGCGAGGCAAAATTTAGAAGAAAATCGAGACTGTTTCAAGGTAAAAAAGTTGCATTTTTTGAAAAAAGTCCGTAGTTTAAAGGATTTTCACTCTATCAATTATACCAATCCTTATAATTAATATATAAAATTTGATGATTTTTATAGCGATCTGTTTGTATAAAGTGATGAATCCACTTCTGCAAGCTCAGAGATCTTAAAAAAAGGAACCCCATGACATACGCCACGGGGCCCTTTGTTTGGTGTTTTGGATTAGGATTCTTGAGGACCGAAGTCCCAAACTTTACTGAGCGATGGTGAAGGAAGTCATCTGCTTGGTATCCTTGTTGCGGATATAGTAGACACCCTTTGCAAACTTGACATCGCTTTCCTTGACGGTATTGATTGCCTGGTCAAAGCTGTAGGCATTGAGACGGCCCATGAAGGAACCCTGCATATCGAATACGTCGAACTTCTGGAGGGTTTCAAATTCCATCTTGAGGTTCTGCACGAAGCTTTCCTTGTCGCCAACATCAGGAGTCTTAGAATCACTAGAGGCAGGAGCTTCTACAGCAGAGGAAGAAATCGGTTCCGGGTCAGTTGCGTCGGCGCCAGCAACGAAGGTCATATAGTCAAAGTCTACGTAGCCTTCAACGATGGTGAAGCGAACGATCTGCTTGCCAGCCTTCTTGAAATTCACATTGACAGCATTCTTTGCAAAGCTATTGTAGTCATCTTCATTGGCACCTGCAGCGACCTTGATGGTTTCGGTAAGGTCAGAGAAAGTACCATCGGAATTCTTGACAGAAAGCTTGTAGCTGCCGCCGTTACCAGAAGAAGCTGCAACGAACAGGGAATATGTACCAACTTCGACAACGTCCACGGTGTATTCCAGCCATTCGTCAGTTGCGCCCCAACCGATTACGTAGCCAGAGCCAGAAGTCTTGATATCAACGGAAGCATCCTTACGATAATTCGACTTGCAGTCGGAAGCCAGTGCAGGATTGTTTTCTGCGCAGGCGTTGTTGCCGCTGTCGGTATCGTAGTAGGAATCATTGCCTGCGCCAATACCCGGTTCATCAAAGTTTTCAGCTTCGATCTTGCCAGGAATGGTTGCAGCCTTGCCGCCAAACGGAGTCTGCGGTTCCGGTTCTGCCACAAGACCTGTTGCAAGGCCAGTGGTGTTCACGCCCTTGTTGGACTTCAAGTAGTTTCTCATCCAGGTCATGGCCTTACGATCCTGGCCGTTCTTGATCAAGCCGGAACAACCGCTTGCCTGACCGTTACAGTCGAGCCATGTACGACCATAGATGTAACCCCAGATGGTGATGCCTGCGACATTGGGATCTTCCATCCAGTATGCAAACTGTTCCTTATAGCACTGTTCCTGGATGTTGTCATCGGTAGAAGGAACGTCGTATTCAGAAATGAGAATCGGGAAGTTGTTTGTCTTGCTATGGATTTTTTCCATAGTGGACTTAAAGGTGTTGTAGTTGAGGCAGTTGCCACCACCACCGGTGCCGTTGTAGCCACCACCAGTGCTCATCAAGTCATGAGCCTGAAGGCCGTATGCGTCAACAGGTGCGCCATTCTTACGGATGGTATTGATCAGGTCAATGCCCTGGTCCACATTCCACTGGATGGTGTTATAGTCGTTATAGATCAGGATTGCCTTGGGCCAGCGTTCGCGAGCCATCTTGAAAGCGGTAGTCAAGAACTGGTAATCGCCGTTGTTGTCGCCACCCAGAGCCTGAATAATCTTGGTCTTGGTATAGTTGGAATGGTACTGGCCGTTACCGGTACGGATAGCTTCGTTGGCAACATCGATCATTTCGATATCGGGGTAATGAGCCTTGACAGCATCGAACCATGCGGTAATAGCTTTCTTGGTATCGTCAACACTCAGGGATTCGAGCCAACTGGGATACTGGGACCCCCAGAGGAGAGCGTGGAACTTGAAGTGGCCACCGTTATTCTTTGCCCAATCGTAGGCGGCGTCGCAGCCAGCCCAGTTATACTTACCACGTTGGCCTTCGATAGAACCCCACTTACAGCCGTTTTCGGCTGTGGCCTGGTTCCAGAGCTTGGTAAATTCATCGTTGGGACCGGGAGCGGTGTTAGACTGGGTAATGTTACCCACGAACTTTGCAGCGCCATCGGCAATACCCGGGCCTGCATAGGAGATCGATGCAGCGGTAAGACCGGCGGCAACGAGAGAGAAAATTTTATTCATAATCCACATCCTATATTGTCAGGGGTTAATCCCCCCGATGCCCATAAAACTATATCGTCCAGGATGGAACATTCCACCACGAAAATCAAATGCCATGGACATTTTATCCATGGCGAAATTCGCTCAAAAACGCCGTTTTTCGTGTAAAAAGGGGGCTAAAGTGTGTAAAAAGCCAACAAAAAAAACGGCCCCTTGTCAACAAGGGGTCGCCTCAATAGGATTGTGAACAGAGGGTAGGACCAGCTACCTGGTAATACGAACCGTTCGGGAAACGTTAGACTTTACTGCACGAACGTGGAAAATGCCGTTCGCCTTGATAGTCTTGCTGTTCTTTACGATAGACACGGCCTCACCGATGGAGTAGGCGCTGAGGCGGCCAACGAAAACGCCCTGCATGTCGAATACATCGTAATCGGCACGGACCTTTTTCATCGCCGGTCTAGCAAGCACGGCATCGACGCCATCCGCCTTGAAATTGAAGTAGTCGATGTTCACGTAGTCGCCGGTAATTTCCAGCTTGAACACATGCTTGCCTGCAGAAACCTTGCCGATTTTCACAGCGACGTCAACGTAGTTACTCCAGTCGCCCTCGCCGGTCTGTTCCATCTTCACTTCATCACCGACTTTCTTGTCGTCGATGTAGAGCTGGAAAGCGGAGGTGGCGTTACCGGAAGAAGCGTTTACAACCACTTCATAGTCGCCTTCAGCAAAGTCCAGGGTGTATTCCAGGTATTCACCGGCCTGGGTCATGCCAAGAACAACGCCGGTACCTTCGTCGTAAAGGTCTACAGAGGGGGCGTCATTGCTACGGTAGGTGGACTTGCCTGCGTTTTCGGAAGACTTGTCTGAGTAGGAAGCGTTGCTTGCGCCAGTCTCCGGATCCTTGCCCTTGCCGGAAATGTCGAAGTCTTCCACTTCCACCTTGCCAGGCACGGTCATGGCAACTTCATGGAACGGCTGCTGGGCCACGGGGTCCACAGGCACTCCGCCACCCATTCCGGTGGTGTTCTGGCCCTTGTCCAGATTTGCGGCAAAGTATTCCTTGAGCCACTTCATGGATGCACGATCCGATCCGTCGGAATTCATGATACCAGTATTCTGACGCCAGGTAGAACCATTGATGTAACCCCAGATGGTAATGCCGGCAATCCATTCGGTTTCCCACAGGAAAGGAATCTGGTTTGCAATAATGTTTTTCTGTTTGTTATCATCAGCCTCACCGATGTCATATTCGGTGATGAACAGAGGAATCTTAACACCATTGTAAACTTCAGTCAGGACATTCTTGAAGCTTTCTGCATCGGGGAAGTCGCCGGCATCGTGAGCCTGCTGACCATAGGCATCTACAGGAGCACCATTCTTAAGAATGGTCTGCACCAGTTCAATACCTTCATCCTTCTGCCAATGCAAGGTGTTGTAGTCATTGTAAATCAGAACAGCCTTGGGCCAACGTTCACGGGCCATCTTGAAGGCCGTTGTAATGAAGTTATACTGATGCTTGCCATTGACAACATCATCACCACCAAGAGCTTCGATAATATAGGAGCCACCGCAAGCAGCATCGTCGGTGCTGACGCCTTCGGCGCCCGTAGCAGGGAGCTTATAGCCGGAATGATAATTGTTACCAGACCAAATAGCTTCGTTCACCACATCGATATATTCCAGATCAGGGAACTTGGCTGCAACAGCATCGAACCATTCAGTGATGTACTGCTTGGTCTTTTCTACGGTGATGCTGGAGTTCTTGGCCTTGCAAAGGAAGCTGGGATACTGGGAACCCCAAACCAGGGCATGGAACTTGAAGAAACGTTCACCCGGTTTTTCCTTGGCCCAATTATAGGCTCCTTCACACTTGTCGTAGTTATCCCACGCAAACTGACTTTTCCCTTGTGCGTCAAGAGAATGGATAGAGCCCCACTTACAGCCGTTTTCAGCCGTAATCTGATTCCAGTAGGTACCCATATCACTGCGAATTTCGCCTTTAGTGGTGATATTGCCAAGAAACTTGGCACCGCCATCGGCAAGGGCTGCATGGGAAATGGTAGCTGCCGCAAGGCCAGCAATTGCAATAGTGATGTACTTTTTCATAAACCAAATCCTTTTCTTTTTTCTATTAAACTACCTAGTCCTGACGTAAAAACACATTCAAAAAAAATAGGCAGCGTGGACGAATAGTCCACATTTAAGCGAAAAAAAAACATTTCGGGAACTTTTACACCAAAAACCTGTTGTTAAAACATACAACGAATTCACCCGACTCCCCCATAATGTTGTTGCTTTTTACTATTCCACATCGTATTATTGTATACTGGGAGAGAAAGTTCCTTTTTTTGGGGAGATCTCCCTTATCAAGGAGTAGCTATGCATATCCATAAGATGGATTTAGGCAGTGTAGCCCGAAAGGGCGCACTGGGTTTGTTTTTTAGCTCTCTGGCAAGCATGGCCTTTGCCTGGAGCATTTCCGGCACAGTTTCCAACGAAGCTGGCGCACCCCTGGAAGGCGTTTCCATTTCTTCGTTCAATTACGCAGACGTTAGCGGAACAACAGACGCCCAGGGAAACTTCGCCCTTAGCAACGAAGGCACCGGTATCGCCGACTTCGGTTTGAACGCCGCAAAGTTCGACGTTCAGTATCAGGGTTCCATTTTGAACATCAACAACAGGACCGGCGAAGCTTTCAAGGTTTCCTTGATGGATGCCCTGGGCAAGGTCATGTTCCAGCAGGATTTTGACGCACAGAACTCCAGCATGCAGCTGGACCTGAGAAAGACTTCCCACCAGAAGATGATGATCCTGAGGGTTTCTGCCGCAGGCAGCAGCAGCAGCTATACCCTTTCCAAGGATGGCGCACGCAAGGTACTGAAGAAGGAAGGGGATCCCCTGGCAGGCTTCCAGTTCGCAAAGGAAGGCTACGACAGAGCGTCTTACACCATGTCCGCCGAAGTAGAAACCAACGTTTCTATCGTCCTGAAGGTAGCTGGTTCGAACCCGACGTCTTCTACCAGCATCATCACACCGATAACCAGTTCCAATTCCAACGTCAGCAGCTCCAGCGAACCGGAAGTGATCAGTTGCGACGGCAAGACTTACCAGGCTGGTAACCACAATATGGACGTCATGGTGGACGGCAAGAAGCGTACATTCATCATGCACGTTCCCGATAGCTATAAGGGTTCCGCCCCCGTGCCCCTGGTTGTTGACTACCACCCGGTTATGGGTTCTGGCCAGGGCCAGCTCAACGGCACCACTTACAAGTCCTTGACTGATAAGGAAGGTGTCATTTCTCTGTACCCCGATGGAACCAAGTCCGCCGACGCAAGCAAGATGGGTCCGGGTTGGAACGTGGGCCCCTGCTGCTCTGACGACGACGACGTAAAGTTCTCCCGCGAAATGATCAAGGCTGTCAAGGAAAAGGTCTGCATCGACAACAAGCGCATTTACGCAACCGGCTTCTCTATGGGCGGCGGCATGTCTAACCATGTGGCTTGCTTCATGTCTGACGTTTACGCCGCTGTGGCTCCTGCCGGCATGGACTTGAACACCACCAACAGCGCCATCTGCAAACCGGATCGCCCCATTTCTATTATCATGTTCCGCGGCACCAACGATAACGTCTGTCGTTATACTGGTGGCGATAGCGGATTCAATGACGGTCTGAACTTCCTGGGCGCAGAAAAGAACTTCAAGTTCTGGGCAGAAAAGAACGGATGCGTAGGCGTTCCCACTACCAACTCCGACGGCTGCCAGGAATACTCCAGCTGCAATGCAGGCACCAAGGTGGTTCTCTGCACCAAGCAGGGCGGTGGTCACGAACAGGGCGACGGCAAGATCGGTTGGCCGTTCCTGAAGCAGTTCACCATGCCGTAATTAAATTACGTTCCATTTAAAAGGCAAAAAAATCCCCGCGGAACTGAACTGCGGGGATTTTTTTTGATGATTTTTTTGACCGCCGCGGGTTCCGCGGATTAGTAGGCGGAAAGTCGGAGAGTCTTCTGACGGGTTCCGCTACGGATGATGGCGACGTAATTGCCCTGGGGCAAATTATGGGCCGCACCGAATTCCACCAGGTTGGAGGAACCGCCAAGGCCGCGGGAGATTCCCACCTGACGGCCATCCACATCCAGGAGGCGCACGGTGTAGCTTTCGCCAGCAGGGGCCTTTACCATGAGAGCAATAGAGGCGTTGGACATAGGCACGCGGGACACTTCCAGGGAGTTGAAGCGCTGGGAGGCAACGGTGCCGATAGCGGTGGGATCGCCTTCCAGGGAGAACTTATCCACGTTCATGAGGAAGCCTTCGCCGTTGTAGGTAAAGCGCAAAGTCTGTTCGCCGGCAGGGAGTTCGATAGAAGTGGATTCTTCGTACCAATCATTCCACCCGCTAGTCTTTGCAGGATCAACGGTAATAACACCCAGCTTCTTGCCAGCCTCGTCGGTCACCGTAATGGTGCTTTCGTCTTCGGAACCGGAAGCCACGCGGACCTTCAAAGTGTAGGGTCCAGCAACAGGGGCCTTGACGAAGTATTCGGACCAGTCGCCGTCTTCGATCCAGCCGATATTGGGTTCGCCGGATTCATCGGGTTCAATAACCACACCGTCCATAGCCACGTAATCTTCCGCTTCGATGGTCGCGGGAATGGCCACGGCTTCGAAAGGTTCGTTGGTCAGTTTCAAGTTACCGTCGAATTCGTACTTGCCGCCCGCCATGGTGGTGGTGCTGGCGATATTGCCGTTATATTCGATGGTCAGATTATCCTTGTTGGTGGAGCTAAGGCCAAGATAAGTCAACTTGCCGTTATTCCAGGCCAGGGAATCCACAGTGATTCCGCCGCGGGCCTTGAGACCTGCGATGCTGCCGCTAGACCACTTGGAAGGAAGTGCGGGCAGAACGCGGATCTTGCCGCCCTGACTCTGGATGAACATTTCGTTAATGCCGGAAACGGCACCGAAGTTACCATCAATCTGGAAAGGCGGATGTGCGTCAAAAAGGTTATTGTAGGTACGGTCCGGTGTAAGGAGGTTGCGGACCAGCTTGTAGGCATGATCGCCATCCTGCAAACGAGCCCACAAGTTAATCTTCCAGGCCAGAGACCAGCCGGTGGCATTGTCGCCGCGCTGGGTCAAAGTAGTCTTTGCAGCTTCCGCTTCTTCCTTGGTGCCGTCTACAGAAATCTGGGCACTGGGGAAAAGGCCGTAAAGGTGAGAAACATGGCGGTGATCGCTCTTAGGATCATCCCAATCTTCAAACCATTCCATAAGCTGGCCATACTTACCGATCTGATTAGGCGGAAGCTTCTTCACGGCCGCTTCAAAATCGGCGCGAAGATCTGCGTCAACGCCCAAAATCTTGGAAGCTTCGATGGCATTGTTGAAGGCATCACGGGCGATCTGAATATCCATGGTAGGGCCAAAGCAGACATTGTAACCACCGTGTGTATTTTCGGGAGAATCGCTAGGTGCGGTTACCAGATACTTATGGCCACTCTTCGGTTCTTCAACCATAGTGGTGAGGTAGAATTCTGCGGCGCCCTTCATAGTTTCGTAGGCGTCCTTCAGGAACTGCTTATCACCGGTATAGAGGTAATGTTCCCACAGGTGGGTGCTAAGCCAGCCTGCGCCAGAAGGCCATACGCCCCAGGAACCATCTACGGGACCGGTACGGTTCCAGAGGTCAGTATTATGATGGACAACCCAGCCGCGGTCCGTTCCCCAGATTTCCTTGGCGCTCTTGGAGCCCTGAGTGACGAGAGCCTTGATTTTGTCGAACAGAGGTACACCGCATTCCTGAAGGTTGGCGGATTCAACCATCCAGTAGTTCATTTCAAGGTTGATGTTGGTGGTGTACTTGGAACCCCACATAGGAGAAGTATCCTTGTTCCAGATGCCCTGAAGGTTTGCGGGCTGGCCGCCCTTACGGGAGCTGGAAATCATGAGGTAACGACCAAACTGGTAGTAAAGTTCCACAAAGGAAGGGTCATCGGTAGTGTTGAAAGCCTTGACGCGGCTGGTAGTAATATCACCTGCGTTAGAAGCGGCAGCGCCCAAGTTCAGACGCACACGATTGTACAATTCCTGATAGTCCTTAAGATGAGCGGAACGCAGCTGATCGTAGGTCTTGGCGCTAGCAGCCTTGATGGTGGCCTCGGCGCGGGCAGCGGGGTCTGCGGTCACATTATCGAAAGAAACGAAATTCGTACCCGTATTCAAAATGATGGTTGCGGAATTTGCACCGGAAACGTTGACGGTTCCATTGCCTGCAGAAACGGTACCGCCATCAGTCTGCACCACAAAGCGGGTCTGGAACTTGATGGAGTTGACGGTCGCATCCATGGTGAGGGTGTTGGAGCCCACATTCTTCACACTATTATTTTTGTGAGGCGTAGTTAGACCTGCACTAAAACCAACCCTACCCTTTTCGCTTGCGGTCAGGCGGACCACAATCACATTGTCGGGATAGCTGGCAAAATATTCACGGGTGTACTTTACGCCGCCTGCCGTATAGGTAGTCTTTGCCGTTGCGGTTTCAAGATCCAGTTCACGACGATAGTCAGAAGCGGTGTGGCCAGTATTGATCACCAAGTCACCAACAGGCTGGAATGCAGCAATGTCATAGGTGGCAAAACTGCCAGTTACATCTTCAGCAGTCTTGTAGTCGCCAGAGAAAAGGGCGTTACGGATCTGACCCAGTTTGCTTGCAGAGCCACTCTTATTGTTGCTGCCGGGACCGCTATTCCATACGGTACCTTCATTCAGTCCGATGATATCCTTGCCGGCTCCGCCATAGACCATGCCGCCCATGTAGCCGTTACCAATGGGGAGCGCATCGGTGAACACATCGCCGGCATCACGGTTGTACCAAAGAACGTGAGAGGTTTCGGGCGCAGCATTTGCAGATGCCACGAACATCGGTGAGGAAAGAGCTGCAAGACTCAAACCCAAACCAAACAACAAATTTTTAGAAAACATATGGACCTCTTTCCCTTTAATTTTTCTCTGTAAAAATATTCCTGTATGACGCATTTTACCCACGTCATTTACAAAGTCTCATGGATAGATTGTCAAAGCCCATTAACAACAAAAAGCACTTCGAAATTTCTCTCGAAGTGCTATGGGTGTGGCGTATACAGATTCCGCTAATTTTATTTCGTAATCTTGATCAACTGCTTTACGTTACCATCCGCACTGCGAATAATGTAGGCTCCGGGTTGCATGCCGCGAACCTGCAATTCCTCACGGACCTGGTTCAAGTCAGCCGCATTCACCTTCGTCAACATTCTGCCCTTGGCACTGAACACGTAGAAGTCCTGGGATTCTGCCACGTCCAACTTCAGCGGGTTGCGAATGGGCAGGCCTTCTTCAGTCGTATCAAAGCGGATCCAGTCAATGTTTGCGTAGGCGCCAGTAATTTCAACCTTGATCACATGCTTACCTGCGGATACCTTGCCAATCTTTCCATCGATAGTTCCGTAAGTATCCCAGTCATTGCCCTTGGGGACCTTGACCGTATCCGTTACAGCCTTACCGTCAACGTACAGCTTGAAGCCACTTCCTTCAAGGCCGCTAGCCACGTTAGCACGGAACAGATAATCATCTGCAGTCTTCACGTCTACGGTAAATTCCAGCCATTCGCCAGGCTGAGTATAGCCCACGGCATAACCAGTGCAGTTCGAGCCCTTCGCATCGCAACCGACACCAACAATATCCACTCCATCTTCGCGATAGAGGCCGCCTTCGTTTTCCATATCCACATCATGGAAGCTCAGGTCTTCACCACCCTTGTCGTAATTTTCCATCTGGATGGTGCAGGGGAAGACATGTTCAACGAATGCTTCCTGCTGAACCTCTCCGTACTCGATAGTCGGATACTTGGCGTTAATCACCTTGCTGGTTTCCAAGTTGGGGAAACCAACATTTGCCAACACGGTAGGATCTTCCATAAGACCGCGAACCGGAGAAATGCGGAACTTATGCTTGTAGGTATTCTTGGCACCAATCATGTAGGAACTGAGCGGCTTTGCGCCCCAGCTATTTGTGCCACCGAGGCCCATCTGCTGAAGGTCAACGCGGAGAGTGATTTCCTTATCGCGCTTAAGATCCCAGGGCAGCTTTACATCGGTCAGCTGTTCCGGAGTGTAATGCAAAGCATTGAATTCCATGCGGGGAGAACCCACAACCATAAGGCCCTTGCCCTGAGCGTTGGTGAGCATCATCCATTTTACATCGCTACGCTGACCGGTTTCGCCCACTTCCATGTAAGGCACAAAGAAATCGTCTACATTTGCAGAATAGATGCCGGCATAACTACCTTCACGACGGCCAACATAGTTTTCGCTGGGGCCGCGACCATACCACTGGACCTTTTCAAATCCACCCGGAATGGTGAAGAGGGTACCTACGTTAGGAATATCGGGCTGGGCGGCATCGGGAGTAAGGGTGTAGTCCACCAGGATATCGCCGCTACCGTAAATGGTGTAGCTCAAGGTCATGGTAGAATAGCCGGCGGAAATTCCCAGGTTAAAGTCAACGCGAGTTTCATTTTCGTCGACCTTGGTCACCTTGGAGCTGTTCACCTTGCGGGAGCTACCGGCCTTGCGCCAGACACCGCTAACCTTTTCCATATTGTAGCCCTTGTCGTTATCGGTAGGTGCACGCCAGAAGTTAGGCACACCACCTTGCCGAATCAATTCCAGGCCATTCAACTTGTAATTTTCAATGGTTGCATTTTCCATATTGATGGTAACGGAAAAATCGCTGCCATCAATGGTTGTCTTGCCAGAACCTTCGGAAACTTTCTGCTTGGGCAGGCTAGAGTAATCCACCTGGGGAATATCACCCTGACCCAGCTGAACGGCAAACTGTTCATGAGCAATGCTGAAACCCGCATCAGCCCAGTCTTCCTTATTCTTCAACTGGAAATCAATATCCAGCATATATTCGGAACCGGCCTTCAATTCAGGCTTCTTGAAATTGATGGTCACTTCCTTCTTGGCCAAGGGAGCCACATCCAAGTCAGAGCCAGAAAGTTTACCGGTAGCGATTTCCTTGCCGTCTTCCTTCAAGGTCCAGACAGCGTTGGCGTAATCCTTCAGGTTCACGAAGTCAAAGCGGTTCTCGATTTCTACAAGTCCCTTTTCCAGAGTCTTGGCGTGAACCACTACGTTACGGTACTGGTGCTTGACTTCCCACATTTCAGGCTGCAGACTACGATCCGGGAAAACCAGGCCGTTGGCGCAGAAGTTGTCATCGTTAGGTTCATCACCCCAGAGACCGCCAAAGTTAAAGTACTTGGTTCCGTTGCGACGGAGGCCCTGGTCGATAAAGTCCCAGATGAATCCGCCGAATACGCGGGGATTATCATAGAAGGCCTTCACGTATTCCTTCAGTTCGCCTACGGAGTTACCCATGGCATGTTCGTATTCGCAAAGCATCCAGGGCTTGTTATTGTTATTGTAGGTGGCTGCAGTCCAGTCACTGCAATACATACAGCTATTCACGTCGGCGTGGTCGTTGTCGCCTTCGTAATGAACCGGGCGAGAAGCGTCAGCCTGATGGGCATATTCCTGCATGGTGCCGAAAACGTTACCCCAGCCGGCTTCGTTACCCAGGGACCAGATCAAGATAGAAGGATGGTTCTTGTCGCGCTGGATCATGGAGCTGATACGTTCCACGGAAGCGGCACGCCAGTTGTCATCGCTCTTGGGAACCTTATCGTTGGCACCATGAGTTTCCAGGTTAGTTTCGTCAATGACGTAGATGCCGTACTTGTCGCAAAGATCGTACATACGGGGGTCATTGGGATAATGAGACATACGGAGAGCATTGATATTGAACTGTTTCATCAGGAAGACATCCCTTTCCATCAGTTCATAGCTCATGGTATGACCATAATCCGGATCGATTTCGTGACGGTCCACACCGCGCAAGATCACCGGAGAATTATTCACATAGAAACGGGTAATGCCGTTGCCATCCTTCTTAAGTTCCACCTTGCGGAAACCGATGCGGTTACTTTCCACCTGCACGGTCTTGCCAGAACCATCCTTAAGGGTCAACACAAAGGTATACAGGTTGGGAGTTTCAGAAGCCCACTTTTTGACAGAAGTAATGGTCTTGCTGAAGGAAACCTTTTCTTCTTTACCGGCGGCAACAGAAACAGTAGCCTTGTCGGTAGCCACAGCGGTACCGGCGGCATTATACACGCCCATTTCCAAAGTGTAGGAACCGGATGCAGAACCGCTAGTATTTCTTACCCAGACGCTTGCATCCAGGGTACCATCGCTGTAATTGCTAGCCAGGGACGCATTGACCTGGAAATCCTGAATGTGAGTCTTGGGAGTAGCATAGATATAGACATCGCGATGAATACCGGCCAGACGGATAAAGTCCTGGTCTTCCATCCAGGAGCCATCACACCAGCGGAACACCTGCACAGAAATATTGTTGGTACCGCTACGAAGTTTGTCTGTAATATCAAATTCGTGATCGGTGAAGGAGTTTTCGCTATAGCCCACGTACTTACCGTTCACCCAGACATAGTAGGCGGATTCCACGCCTTCGAAATGGAGACGGATACGCTTGCCGTCCCAAGCCTTGGGCACGGTAAAGTCACGACGGTAATGTCCAACGGGATTGAACTTGGTGGGAGCTTCGGGAGGGCTGATCCAGTCGTTCTTGCTCCAGGGATAAATTACATTACTGTAAATGGGATGATCGTAACCATACATCTGCCAGTTACCAGGAACCGGGATATCGTCCCACTTGGAAACATCGTAGGTATCGCCGTAGAATTCGTTGTTACGCTGAGCAGGTGCATTCACATGAAAGAACTTCCACGTGCCAGACAAGGTCTGATACCATTCAGAAGCACGACGGTCCATTTTCAGAGCTTCTTCCAAAGTGCTGTAAGGCATGGAAGTCACATGGGGTGTAAGAGTATTTACTCCGAACACCGTGGGCTTGCCATTCCATTCATTGTTAGGCTGAGCCATAACCGCTGCGGCAGAAGCCAATGCAGCACACAAAACCAATCCTTTTTTCATAAGGTCCTCGCTTTATTACCAACCAATAAAAAAATACCCCTTTTAAAGAGGTAGCGAAATATCTGTTGTGAAAATCTCATTGACAGATTGTCCAAAAGCGTCCATTATGGACAAAAAAAAAGTCCCAGTCCGAAGACTGAGACTTTCCCCAAAACTCCCTTTCGGAGTATCAAAAGATTTTTACTTCACCTGAACTTTCTGCATGGCATTAACGCCTACGCCACGGAGCAGGTATACACCGCGAACAAATCCTGCAGACTTCATTTCCTGCGAAATGGAAACAGCCTCGGTTGCAGACAATTCCACATTGCCAATCAGTTTGCCGTTCATGCTAAACACTTCATAAGAAGCCGGCTGAATTTTGACGAACTGAACACGAGATCCAATAGAGACTTCCTCATCATTAGATTCATTACCTATGGGAGAGCTGTCTTCAGCATCCTTGCCAGATTCAAAGTTGAAGTAGTCCACATCGAACCAGTCGCCGGTAGCGGTAAAGCGAAGAATATGCTTACCCGCAGTCAGCTTCACATTGGCCTTTGCCTTGGCGTATTCGCTGTAACTTCCTTCTTCCTTGGCGGCGGGAACTTCTACGTCAGAGGTAATATCTTCACCATCAATAGAAAGCTTGAAGGTAGAGCCACCTGCAGATGCCACCGCAGCATACATGGTGTAATCACCATCCTTGGCCACATCCACGGTGTATTCCAGCCATTCGCCTTCCTGGATAAAGCCGATAGCGATACGGCCATCCTTCTTCTTGTAAATATCAACGCCAGTGCCATCACGGTAGTCGGAACATTCAGAAAGATCGTCTCCGGAGCAAGCATGGTTTTCAGCATCCTTGTCCATGTAGGAACTGTTACCGCGACCCACACCCGGCTTGTCGAAATTCTCGGCCTGGATCTTACCGGGAATTGCGAATGCAGCCCCCAGATACGGTTCCTGAGGAACAGCGGTTGCAGAAGTTTCAAAGTACCAGTAGTCAAACTTGAAGTTGCCCGACTTAAATACGAAATACAAGTCTCCAATGCCTTCGGCACCGGTCACTTTAAAGGAGTTTTCCTGCCAATCGGTGCTTGCAGGAACCTCGATGGTAGACATCAGCGGGCCAGTTGCAGAACCGGAGTGAAGTTCAATCACACCAGAGCCACCCTTGGTGCAGACCACAATATCATCGGCACCCATGCTCATGTCCACAGAACGGACCTTAGTCCAGGAACCCGCATTCATATTGGTAAGGTAAACAGTCTTACCTTCGGTTTCAACATTCTTGATAATGGTATAACCACCGCTCTTATCTAGATTGATGCCTTCCATCCAAGCCTTGGTTTCGGCCTGTACCTTTTCGTACGGGTCCAGATTCTTGATAGGAGTCTTGACGCCTTCATCCGTCATGTGAATGGTAGGAATGGTACCATCAGCACCCCAGGTGAATTCCTCCACTGCAGAAGTACGGGAATAGCCACCTGCACCAGGAACACGGCGCTGATTATGATAGAAGAAGAAGCTACGGCCCTGGAAATCCACAATGCCGGAATGAACTGTAAATGCGGCACCCGATTCGCCGCTAGGCATAATAGTGCCCTTATACTGCCAGCCGCTAGTGGGCTTGTCACTCCAGGAATAGTCAATAGATTCAGGAACACCGCTTGCAGCGTAAATCATGTAATACTTGTTGCCGCGCTTATGGATCCACGGACCTTCGGTATACTTGCCGTTAAAGCTAGACATGTCGGTAAGTTTCACGTCGGTGGCACATTCGATCATGTTTTCCTTAAGAGGGCAATAATAAAGCTTGGGGTTACCCCAGTACAGATAAGCCTGGCCATCGTCATCAATCCATACAGTCGGATCAATGTAGTCCCAGTTGGGGCCAGCCAAGTGCTTACCATTCAAGGCATCCTTAAAGGGACCTTCCTTGGTGTCGGAAACAGCCACGTTAATGGCGCGGCCACCACGGGTTGATTCCACTGTAACGTAGTAGTAATACTTGTACTTGCCGCTGGCATCCTTACGACGGATTACCTGGGCAGCCCAGTCGCCATTCTTCTTGGCGCTGCCGTTAAAATCACCAGCTTCCAGAATCAGCGTACCCATATCGGTCCAGTTCACCATATCGGTGGTGCAGGAAACACGCCAGCCGTGCATGGTAAAGAAGGAACCACCTTCGTCGTTACCGGAATAGGAGCAAAGGGTATCGCCAAACACAACCGGAGCCGGGTCCGGGGAATAGTACGTCTGGATAATCGGATTATCAGCCATGGCAGAGGGCACGAGACCCAAGCCAAACAGGCCGAATGCGGCCGGAGCAATCCACTTCTTGAAACTCTTTTTCATACAATACCATACCCTTTTATGTTTTTTTATAAAAATATCTTTAGGAACCGCTAACCGACCAACAGAAAGAAGAAATCCCATTGACAAGTTGTCAATGGGATAACAATGTTTCATTCCTTAAAAAACTACTTCACTTTCATGCGGAAGGCGGATCCGTTGGGAGCCTTCACCATGTAGATGCCGGCATCATGAATCATGGCACGGGCGGCATTCTGAGCTTCGCGGGCGGAATTTGCATTCACGTAGCCCATGAGGCGGCCCTGAGCGGTATACACCTTGTAGGCACCAACGCTGTTCAAATCCAAGCTGATTCCGTAATTCACCGACTTGATACCCATGGCGTTCAGTTCTTCTTCGGTCAGAGCGAACTTGATCCAGTCCAGGTTGCCGTATGTACCGGTAATGGCCACACGGAGCACATGTTCACCCTTAGTCAGTTTCGCCGTCTTACCATCGATGGTATCGTAGGTCACCCAGTCTTCGCCCTGGGGGATCGCAATGGTATCGGTAATGGCCTTGCCATCCATGAACAGGCGGAAACTTGCCACATCCAGGCCGCTAGCCACATTGGCACGGAACAGGTATTCGCCATCCTCAGCCACGTTCACGGTGTATTCCAGCCATTCGCCAGGATTGGTGTAACCAATGGCATAGCCCTTGCAATCTTCGGTATTCAAGGTGTCGGAGCAGCCATAGCCCACAACGTCTACGCCATCTTCGCGGTATACGTTACCTTCGTTGATGAAATCCTTGTCGCTGAAGGAAACGCTCTGACCGCCTTCATCGTAGTTTTCGAGCTGGATTACGCCCGGGATAGCTGCGGCCACGCCACCGAAAGGAGCCTGGGGCACCGTATTGGAGAAATCGGGCAGCGGAATTTCCGTGATTTCCTTGATGTACTTGAAATCCTTTTCGATACCGGCATTGTCTGCAGTATTCTGGTTCCAGTAATCACCAGTCTGGTTAATTGTATTGGTTCCTGCCTGGTTCTGGCCTACACCACCCTGGGCATTCTTGAACACGTTTTCCTTGATGGTAAAGCCGCTGGTACCTTCATCCAGGTAGATGGGCACATTCCAGTAGTCAGCCCACTTGGAAGTGGTGTTATCGTGAATATAGTTGTACTGGATTTCACCACCAACACCCTGGTTAGACAAAGTGTAAATCGGACCTGCGTCGCAAAGCAGACGAGCAATATGGTGAATCTCGTTCCAGTTAATATGGTTATTGGTCATGGCCGTTTCTTTCTTGGTCCAGCCGAAACCAACGGAAATGCCGGAGTAGTTCGTATAGGAAATTTCGTTATGGACAATTTCTACAAAGCGGGGGTAACCAGCGCCAATACCAACAGCACCCTGATGTTCCGTAGTCACGTTATTGACCAAGTTGTTCTTGATGGTATCGCGGGTGCTGATTTCTTCCTTATCGGTAGGATTGTAGGCTTCGTGAATTTCGGTGAGGGAGTCCTGGGCAAACTTACCGATCATGATACCAGCAGCGCCAATATCGAAGAAGGCGTTGCCCTGGATCATATCGTCATTGGTACCGCTAACAAAATCAAGTGCCGTTGCGGCAATCTGGGAGAAAACGTTTCCCTGGACCTTGAAATGATGGGCATTTTCTACGCGGAATGCGGCATCCGGACGCCACAGCAGGAACTTATTGCTGTTCAAATTTTCCCAGTTTCCGCGACCCGGGTCAGCCAAGACATCGATATTGAAGTTTGCGGCCTGCAGATCCAGGAAGCCTTCATCGCTGGGGCGCAGGTAATTGGAATGGCCGAAGTACAGGCCTTCGAATGCCATGTAGCCCACCTTGTTCTTGGTATCCTTACCCAGAACGTTAAACAGGGTATTGACACGGGGAGCCACAACAACTGCAGAGCCCATATTTTCGCCTTCGCGGGCCTTGTAGTAAAGCACATGTTCCTTTTCGTCCAGGAACCATTCACCCGGGGCGTCAATAAAATCGTAGGAGTTTTCGAGATAGAAAGCCTGCTGCTTGGGCGGATTGCTCATGAAAGCGGTGCCCAGCATAGGGTAGGCGCGGTGGAAGAGGCGGGTACGTTCCGGATCCTTGGGAATCAACTTGGAAGTACCACCGTTATTCTGAATCTTTTCCAGACGGAGGATATTTTCGGACCAGGCAATCATCAAGTGGATTTCCACATTGTCCGCATCCTTGATCATCTTTACATCGTCGGTAGAAACATCAAAAGCGCGGCCAGCGGAGTCCACCTTGGTCAGGCGCCTAAAATCATGGTCCATGTCGTTGACCATGTTGGGGTAGCAAGCGCGAACGGCCTTCTTGTTGTTCACATACAGCTGGCGGAAACGGCCATCTACGTTTTCGGCCTTCCAGATGTTATTCTTTTCGTCATGGATAGTCCAGCCGGTAATGGGCATACCACCGGTAATCAGGGGCTTTTCGCCATCGGCAGCCTTATAACGGACGTAATAGCCGTTCTGACCGCCATCAGCCTCGGTAAAGTTCACGGTGTTGGTCAGCTGGTAGGTACCTTCCCGGAGAATGACCTCGATATCGCCGGTCATGGAGCCGTTGATAGCACGAACCGCCTTCTGGGCAGCCGTAATCGTCTTAAAAGGGGCGTCCTTGGTACCCTTCGCGGCATCACTGCCATCGGGAGCCACATAAAAGGTAGCCTGAGTCGCAGCCTGAGCCAGGCCAAAGATAGATGCGCAAGCCAGAACTGCGCCACCAAAAACATGCTTAAAAGCCATACTTCCTCGCTTTTTCCGTTACCACACGGATATACCAACCACATCCTAAAAGATATTTCTATGCAGGGCAAAAAGAATTGCCCCTACAAAACATCCCATGGACAAGTTGTCAACACTCCAAGTCAGACGATTTACGCGTCAAAAACTAGACCAAAAACATATTTTTTAATTAATTTGATTAAATTTTACCAAATAACTTAATTTCGTATAAAATATTACTATATTATGGACAACTCCAAACTTGAATGACAAGTTTCGTTGTTATCCTCCTAACCCCCTACAAGTCCCGGCATATGCTGGGGCTTGTTTTTTTTTAAAAATGTTTAAGAATTTTTATAAATGCAGACTTTTTGATAAACAGCCCAAGAGTAAAATTTCCGAAACAAGAACTTAAAACGCCTATTCCAAATAGAATTACTATCCATTTGTACACTCAAAAGTGTGTAAATTTTTTCTTTGTTATAGTTTGCTTAGACATCCCCACGTTCACCCCTACCCCGTAGCATTTCCGTCACATTTTTGTTTTCAAAAAAAAGTTTGCGACCAAGGGCCCTATTTCTAAATTTCGCCTTGTCCGCATAAAAATCTCAAAAATCTCTGAGGTCAACCTTGAGTCTCAAGAATTTTTTCGGGCGTGTCTTAGGAGTGTGTATTATTAGTCTAGCCGCATCTGCTGTTTTTACGGCAGGTGCTTTTGCTGCAGGCTCCACCTACAAGATTTCCGCCACCGCCACAGAATACAACGTCAAGAATAATGGTTTCCTAGGTTCCACCAACTATTCCAACGAAGGGGTCAGACTTATCTTTGTCGCACCCACCACAGGCACCTATACCATCAATTTCCAGACCGACGCCCCCGACAAAGAGTTTAAGATCATAAAGACAGACTCGTCCTACAACGCCAACTTTTTAACCACCTACTTCTATTCCACCTTCAAGGACTCTGTGGCGGTAAATGCTGGCGACAGCCTCTTCTACAAGGTGAACAACTACTGGTACGCCGATACGCTGGAAAACTTCAAAGTCAGCTACAGCACCCTTACGGCCACCACAAAAAATTTGACCGTCACTTCAGCGTCGAAAAATTGCTACACCAGCGGCTCCTCCGGCAAAGTGGTCGTCGGCACAAAGCAGACTTTTTTCGGATACGGGAAAGAGGGGTACCGCCCCGCCGGTTGGAAATACACTTCCGATTCCCTTCGCGCATACGATAACATCACCTATAAGTTTAGCGCCTATTTCTACGGGAACACAAAGCTGGAACTCCAGTGCGAACCCGGCAAAATTTACGACATCACCACCAAGCGTACTGGCTACGACACCGACCGCGATTTTTATGACGTCAAGCCAGAAAACGGCATATGGTTCCGCTACGTCTTCCCAGACACGAACCTCCACGTGATCAAGGGCAGCCCCAAGAGCAGGACCCATTATTTCTACTCATACGAAAACGATTCCACCTTCACGACCTCAAAAGGGAACAGAAGCCTCTACCGCTATTCCTTCGTCCCAGTCAAGGGCAAGAAGGGAGACTCCTGGTATTTCAAAGACAAGCAATCATACTACGATTACAAGGATTCCCTCTTCATCCAGGCAATGGACGCCGCCATTGTCACCACCCAGGGCAAGACCAGGCCCGACACCGTCGGAATCAACGACACCCTTTCTGTATCGGTAAGCGTCAAGGCAGACTCCCAACTGGTCAACTGGTACGTCATATCGGGCAAAGGTACTTTCGCAGACTCCTCCCTCAAAAGTACCCTATTCATACCTTCTACGGCCCAGGCTACTATTGGTTACAAGTTGAAACTGGGCGAGATGTACACCCTGACAAGTAAGCCGACCTCTTACAGCACCCCTAAAAACGGATCCGCCACTAAAGACGGTTATTACGGCATACGTTTCAAGTTCGTCGCCACAGATTCCAGCAATTATACAATCTCGTACAACACCCAAAATACCATACACATACTTTCTTATCAGGACGACAGCCTGTTTTCTCGCAGCAAGAGCAGCACCTACAATTATAACGGCAACGGCCATGCCTTTACCGCCGAAAAGGGGAAAACCTACTACTTCTTGCTGGACCAATATTCAGACCCGGCCGAGACAATAAACGTAAGCGTACAGAAAGCGCTGAAGGTGGATGCAGACATCGACTCCACGCAAGGATACATCTACATCTCCGGCAACCAGAAAAATTACGACTACTCCCACATCAAGGGAGACTCTCTCAGCCTATCCGCTTACAGCCGCAACGACTACATATTCTCCAAGTGGGAAGTGACAAGCGGGCAATGCTCCGTTCTCGACCCCAAGAAAGCTAGCACAAAACTGGTCATCAACAGCGATTGCCGCATAAAGGCCGTCTATAGGCTGGGCCAGGTCTATCCCATCATCGCAACGCCCGTTTCGTACGACTTTAACGATCACAGCTTTAGCAACGCTTCATACAACAAGGAAGTCCGTCTCAAGTTCGTAGCCCCAAAGGCAGGAAAGTACACCATCGCCATATCACGCCCTGTCGTAGATTACAGCGAAAGAGCCCTACAAATCACCCGATACAAATCTTCAGCATTCAGTACTGCAGACACCTTATTCAGCTACGTATCAAGCATCCTGATAGACACACTGAACATGAACGCAGGAGATTCCATTTTCTACTCAGTGAAATCTTATTACAGCAACTATCAGGACGATCCCTTCTGGATCAGCTATTCCCAGAATACAGCCTCCCTGACGATCATCACAGATTCCTTGGGAACAGCCTCCCCCAGCGGTTACTCGTCGGCCTACACAAACGTGGCCTATCCCATCCGAATTTCTTCTTCCAAACACAACCGGTTTGACCACTGGAGAGTCATCAAGGGAAAGGCAACCATCAAAGATTCCCTAAGTAACGGAACCGTGGTCATTATCAGGGATTCCTCCACAATCAAGGCTGTATTCAAGAAAGGCGTCTTCAAGACCTTGTCTACAGTCAAGAAGCATTACGACTTCTATAAGGACTTCTACAGCGAAAGTCTCCGTACTTCTGTCTTGTTCAAGTGGACTCCCTCAGACACCTTAAAGCACATGCTGGGTATCACGTTTGATTCGACTACGTCATACACCATCAATCACTGGGGAACCGACTCCACCTTGAGCAACTCTACGCGATCCTGGGTTGCAGTTGGCAACACTTTCCAAGCCCAAGTTTCAGGAACACCCGGAGTCCCCCTCTATTTTGAAGTTAAGCTGAGCAGCGCATACGGATTCAAAAACCCGGGTTTCACCATCAGCGAACAGACTCCCGTCACCGTTATCGTTTCAGAATCAAGTAACGGCAGAGTCTTCCCTAAAAACGAAATCATAACTTACCCCGGCTTTGACACCTCCTTGACCGCGATTCCCTATGGCGGCTACAAATTCAAGTCCTGGGAACTGGTAACCGGAACAGCCACTTTCGCAAGCAAGGATTCCGCCACTACGAGAATCAAGCCCACTTCCAGACAATGCACCATCCGCCCGAATTTCGAGCTGGACTCCAGTACGGTTACCGCCGTAAGCATCCTGGACATCAACTTGAACGAACATCCGGGCGTTTGCGTTTCCGTATCGGCAAGCGACAGTAAAACAGGGAACCCCATCCAGAACTTGTCCGCAGAAAACTTCGAAATCTTCCAGGATGGCAAAAGTGTTCCCACCCAGGTTTCCACTATGGAGCAGGTGGGAGGCGTTTCCGTGGCCCTGGTCGTTGATGAAAGCGGATCTATGTCGGGAACAAGAATTACCGAAGCCAAGGAATCCATCCGTAAATTCATCTCGGATATGGGCCAATACGATAGAACGGCAATCGTAGGCTTCTCTGGCGGAAGCAATTACAAGGTCCACCAGACCATGACATCGGATAAGGAATTGCTGATGAATGCCGTTGACCGGCTTACAGCATCCGGCGGGACCAACATCAAGACCGGAGCCTATTACGGCGTAGAACAGGTCTTTGGCGAAACCAACCCAACGGCAGTCATCATTTTCTCTGACGGCGATAACGGATCCGAAACCATTTCCAGCGACGAAGTAATCGATTACGCCAAAAGTCTAAATACCACCATCTATTCTGTAGGCATCGGCGGCAACTACGAAGTTCCCCTGAAAGAATTGGCAGAAGCTACTGGAGGCACCTACACTAACGCACCTACCGCAGGACAATTGGCTTCCATCTATTCCGAAGTCAGAACCTCCGTACAGACCCGCTACGTTGTCTGTTACCGAAGCCCCGATATGATTCTTGACGGAGACGTCCATACCGTTTCAGTGAACGTCAAATTCCTGGAAAACGCTTCTCAGAAAACCGCCACCTGGAGTGAAGATTTTACGCCACCCATTATCCGTCTAACGGACTCCACCAAGGCCCTCATCGGCAAAAAGCAAGCCGCAGGCGACTCCATTGTTATCGAGGCTCGCATTACCACCAAGAGCGACGTGGACTACGCCCGGATCTACTTGCGTCATGCAGGCATCCCCCAAGGATCCTTCAGCCCTTATGACATAGAAAATGTTTCTGGCAACTTGTGGCGTTTTGTGGTTAGCGACTCCATGGCCGTGGCTCCGGGAATCGACTTCTACATCATAGCCGCTGACACGACAGGTCTAATGGGCCGCGGCCCTAATGTCAGCAACCCCGCCGCGCAACCCTACACCATTCCCATTGACAACCAGGCACCTTCCGTTTCCATGGTTTACAACTGCGCAGACACTTCTAACGGAAAGGCAACCTTCTCCTTTAACATCCTGGACAACGACGGCATTTACGAAGCCAGACTGTTCTACAAGAATTCCGACATGGTTGTCTTCAACGGCAAAGCCCTTAGTCACCTGGCCGGCGAAAACCGTTGGTCTGTAAAAATTCCGTCAAGTTTATTCCAAGGTGATAGCGTTGAATTCTACCTGAGAGCCACTGACAAGGCTGGCGTTACCACCCGCTGGAAAACCTTCAGGAATTCATTCATCAACGCCTGCGAAGAACCTATTGAAGAGGAAGAGGAAATCCCCGAAGAAGATTCCACCCGTGTAGCGGACAAGGCCGAAATATATGATTTGAATCTGGATGGTACCGCAGACTTTATAAAGATCCGTTTCCAGGAAAAGCTTCTGAAAAAGATCGCCGGCATCGACACCTTGTTCTGGAATAGCCCCGATGGAGATTGGCGAAGCGTTACCCAGAACAACGTGGAAATTTCAAGCGATTCCCTTTGGATTACAGCCAATTTGGAGCCCTTCAAATATGGCCTTACCAGCGCAAAGAATTCACCCTACCTGAGAATCCTTCACAAGAAAAGGGGCAAGACGCAGAAACTGAAAATCAGGGACAAGATTGGCGCAGTTGTTGTCAGCGCCCAGAAGCGCCCCGGCGAATTCGCCATAAACAACGATATGGGCGGAATCAACGAAATCTACCCCGACACATTAATCGTCAAACTGTCAGAACCTATCGAAGTAAAAGAAACGACCTCTTCCAAGAAATCAAAAAAATCTGAAGATAGGGAACCTTGGCAAAAACTGTTCCGATATTCAGAAAAATGCGAAGATACAGTTTCCCACCCCATCAATCTGCTGAGCATTCCGAAAAAGGATTCATCGGGGTTGGTGTGGACCTTACTTCTGAAAGACCGCGTCGTAAACGTAGGCAACTGCATCATCACAGACCATCAGGCCCCTTATCAGGATGAAGCAGGAAACGCTATGGGCCGCGGAGGCGTAGAGGCTACCGGCACCGACATCGCCACCTATCTTTACAAGATCAGGAGCAACCCCTCTGTCAGCGGCTTAGGCCAACCTGTCGAATGGATTCCCGACGGTCAGGACGAATGGGAAACTCAACCCGATTCTATTTCTAGCGTAGAGGTATGGACAATCGCCCCCTATAAGGTCTCTGTCACCATTTACGATGGAATGGCCCAGGTGCTTGCCACCTTCAACCAGGAATTCGGCTCAAACGGCGAAATGGAAATGGAAAGCCGCAGTAGCAGCGAGCACCGTTACAAGGTTGGATTCATCAGCTGGAACCAGCGTTCGTCAGAAGGACGACTCGCCGGAACCGGAGTCTACACCTGGAGAATCCTGTTCAGATTCGAAGACGGGCATTCCGAACTCCGAGTCTTGAATACAGGCATCAAGCGCAAACAGAAATAAAAAATCAGTTCACCTTAGCCTTGTCTGCTTTTCGGTTCTGGTCACCGATCTTAATGCGAACCGTAAAGCAGTTTTCCAGATTCAAAGCCCTCAGGAATTCATGAAGGATTCTGTATTCATCGCCTGCGGTAAAAGCCTCGAAATTCTTCTGGAAGATATTGAAAGTGTGGGCCACATCGTCTACCAGTTTCTGAGGCACTTCAAACATTTCTACAAAGCTGACACCGTACAGCTTTCTAAACAGGAAGGCGGGCAACACCATTACACTCCTGAACCAGTCCGTAACGACCTGGGATTTCTGGGGCTTGGCATTCTGCTGCTTGATGACGTTTACATAGGTGCGGATTTCCTTGCCCATGGCATTCAGCTGTAAGGGACGGAATTCTTTCATCTGATAGATTTTTGCGTCTGCAATCAAATCCATAGAGGCACAGACAAAGAAGTTGGTAAAGTCGGAATACAGCGACTGGGACATGGATTCCAGCACTTCCATCTGAGACTCGGGAACAATCTTTTCTAACTCGCCACGGAACTTACCCACGGCATTCCTGAAATTAGATTCAGTACAGCAGACTTCATGCTCCCTGTTATTCAGAATAGATTCGCGAGCCATCTCAAAGCGGACGACTTCACGCAATTTCTTATACACGTCACCTTCATCGTCAGAAGTTTCCATCTTGACACCATACTTCTTTTCTACAGAGTCGGCCTTCTGCTTGACAAGGGCAGCATAATCCGTCTCGCTACAAATCTTCATAGAAGATGAAATCAACTGCTTGAAAAGTTCATTGTAACGGTCAGCGGACTGACTGTCAACGGGCTTAAAGTTCAGCAATCCTTCCAGGGCGTTATCGAATTCGTTCTGCATATACTTACCAATTTCAAAAAATCCCGGTCAAATGCCGGGAGGCTAATTTAACGATGCCAAATATAGCTTTTAACCGAAACTTTTCATCGCTCTCTTATTTTCGTACATGGCGTCATGGGCACGCTGCACCGCATCAACAAGAGGTTCGTTCGTGTAACAGTTATAGACGGCAAGTCCCTTGGCAATAGAGATGCGATCCCAGGGAGCAGAATCTTCGGAACGGGTAGCAGCCATCTTGCGGTCCATTTCAGCCAGAAGAGCCTCGCGGTTTCTGTAGTCTTCATACTGGAGGACAGCCACAAATTCGTCTCCGCCAACACGGAATACGGGACTATGGCCAAACACCTGGCAAATAATCTGGCAAGCGTTCTGCAAGAGCAAATCACCATGATCATGGCCGCTGCATTCATTTACCTTTTTCAAGTTGTTCACATCAAACGAGACAAAGCCCAATTCCGTAACGGCAAACATGTTCACCTTATTCTGCAGGTCTGCCAAAAAAGTATCAAAGGCCGTTTTATTGCGCACCCCAGTGAGGCCATCCTTAAAGGCCACGCCCCTTACAAAACCCATATACTCCTTCACATACTTTCGGATTGCAGCAAAATTATGGGCAAGATCCTCCACTTCATCATCAGAATGGAATTCCAGCGAAACATCAATATTTCCGGCAACCATTTGATTGGCGGATTCAGTCAGCGCCGTCAGAGGTTCTGTAATAGAGCGGGCCATACGTACAGAAATCAAACCGAAAACAAGAAGGATTATAAAAGTAAAGCCCATAATTTCGGCAACCAGTGCATCGCGCTGCATATTGGTCTCGGAGGCTGGAACTTCTAGCACAAGCACCATCCCATTAGAAAGGACTCTCTTCACGCAGACCCTGCGGAAATTATCAGGAACCCTAGAACCTCTCGACAGAGACGGATGATAAATTACAGTTCCATTCTTGTTTTCCAGGTAGGCATATCCTGACTCAAGGAATGAAATGCTCGCGATTTCTGAAGTCAGATACCCAAAGTCGATATCAACACCAACAACGCCAACTTCCGTTCCGAACTTGACCAAGGGCATCACATAGGATATCATGTAAATATCGACATTCTTATTTTCGTAAGGATCCATCCAGATGGGTTTACCCGAAATAACGGGGACGTAATACCAACCCACATGTTCGATGTCGCTGGGATCGTACTTTGAAAAATCGGTCGGGACCTGCTTCAGGATGTTTCCGTTCTTACTTGTCTTGGCCAGAAAAACCCCAGAAGTGGGAGGCGTAAACTTGGGATTATAACGCAAATACACAGCCACAGCACCATTCACGTTATGGATGGTCGCCCGCATAAAATTCAGGTTGTAATCCGTAAACGCTTGCTGGCGCAAGGTATCCTTCAATTCATCCAAATCATCAAGCCCATCCAACACCACATAAGATACGGTCTTCACATACTGCTCGATATTCTGCAACCTGGCAGAAATGCGGGCTGATTCCCTCTGGCTGATCAACTGCAGATGTTCCTGGGTGTCGTCCTTGACAAAATGACTAGCACACAAAATGCCAAAACCTCCCACGAATACTGCGCAGAGCAGCAATACGGAGAGGTTTAATCTTAGGATTTTGCTATGAATAGACGTCTTCATGGGTTAAAATATAACCAAAACGCCTGTATACAGCCGACAGCTACTTCACATTAAACTTTACAGCGGGACCATAAGCGGGTTTCGCCACATAAATTCCAGGATTTTTCACAAGCCCGCGAACCTGTTCCGCAATACCCGCAGACAAACCGTACACAGTCCCCACATAATTTCCATTTACGGTAAAGACTGAATAGTTCTGCGGAGTAGCCACGTTAAATTGCAGGCGTGTTCCGAC
Organism: Fibrobacter sp. HC4; assembly: GCF_023373925.1. Classification (NCBI taxonomy): domain Bacteria; kingdom Pseudomonadati; phylum Fibrobacterota; class Fibrobacteria; order Fibrobacterales; family Fibrobacteraceae; genus Fibrobacter; species Fibrobacter sp. HC4. The sequence goes on from NZ_JALCZV010000004.1 coordinate 104,465, forward strand.
AACCGCATTCGGATCTCCAAGACTGACCCAGTCCACATTGCCGTAAGCACCCGTAAACTGTAGCTTCAGCACATGTTCCCCTTCGGCGATTTCAGACACGGGGAATTCGATTTCGGAATAGGTTACCCAATCTCCGCCCTTGGGAATCTTGACCGTATCGGTCACCGTCTTGTCGTCGATGTACAGGATAAAGCCTGCCCCCTCGAGACCGCTAGCCACTCGGGCAGAACCGACAAGAGAATCATGGGCTCCAACGTTCACAGAATATTCCAGCCATTCACCCACCTGGGTATAGCCCAAGGAATAGCCTTCGCAATCCTTGGTATTCAGGGAGTCGGAGCAGCCAAAGCCAACGATATCCACAGCATCATCCCTATAGACATTTCCCTGGTTTGAAGCATCCTTGTCGTAGAAGGAAACACGGTTTCCGCCCTTGTCATAATTTTCAGCTTCAATTTTTCCGGGCAACGCAATGATTCCGTCAAACGGCTCTTGAACGGCAGGAGTCGTCTCAACAGTATCCGTCCAGGAATACTGCATACGGTCTACGCCAGACTGGTTCACGATTTCAAGTTTGGTATTGGCTCCTTCACCGGAACGGGTTACCATACTGTACCAGTCACCATCGCGGAGGCCAACCCAGTAGAAACTGCCCATCTGCCATTCACGAAGTTGTTCGGACATACCGCGAATGTAGGCCATGAAGTAGTTGGTGGGATTGGGATCGTTGTAATCCATGATCTCGTAATGAACGCCGTTCTTGTCGCCAGGGCCCATAGCGCCACCCCATTCGGTTGCCACGGTGCGGTCGGCGTACTTGCCCACCTTGCCCTTGAAACTGTTCATCCAGCCCTGTTCGGTAGTAATGCTCATGTTCCAGAAGGTGTATTCGTGCACTGCGAAAAGGCATCCATCAAAACGGGAATCGTCGGCGATTTCGGGCACATTCCATGCGAGACCAGTACCATCCAGCAAAACATGGTCACGAGGAACATCCGGGTAACGAGCCAGCCACTTTGCGTACAGATTACGAAGTTCGTCCTTGGTGTACATGTGGGGTTCGTTGAAAATTTCGAAATAGGCATTGGGATTGTCACCGTATTCCTTGATGACGGTATCCCACATTTTCCACCAGTCATCCATGTTCTTGGGGCCGGCGGGCTGTGCAGGGCCCCAGTAGCCAACGAGCATACGACCGTGAGCCAGAATACCGTCGATAATGCCCTTATAGGAGCTCCAGGCCTTTAAAGCGGTAGGTTCGTTAATAGGAATGCGCAGGCTGTTGATGCCCAGTTTTTCTACGAACTGGCTCATGACGCGGTCGGACAGCGCGTAGGCGGCCTGGTAGTCCTCAGTGCCGGTCATGCCGGAAAGTTTCAGCACATCGGAGACGAAATTGTCACGCTTATCAGCCCAGTTCGTACCGCGGAACTGATTCGTTACCGCAAAGGAGCTAACGGCAAAAACAGCAGCAAATGCTGCAACGGAAACCAATTTCCCCATAATATCCTCTCAATTGCGTCAACCACGACGCACCAACCGTAAACGGAACCACCACAATCCTGTTTACAAGTCTAAAGATATTTTTCACAGCGGTAAAAAACGCAAACAAAAAAAAAGTTCCTTTGACATTTTGTCAAAGGAACCAAAATCAATCTGACTTGTTTTTTTTAGCGAAGCAGATACATGCCGTTGGAACGCTTCTTTGTTTCGCGACCCAGATTTCGGCCCGTCAGAGAATAGGCGTTACGTTCGCCCTTCACAAGACCGGCAGAACGGCTCTGAGCCACCTTCTTACCAATGCGAGCTGTACCACTACCCTCGAACTGAACATAGTCAATATCCATCCAGTCACTAGTAACAGTAAAGCGGAGAATGTGTTCGCCCTTGGTCAAGTTCACCTTCTTTTCAACCAGGTTGTAGTCATCGTAATTATTATCGCCTTCACCCTTGGGCACGGAGATTTCTTCGGTAATGTCAGTACCGTCTACAGAGAACTTGAAGCTGGAAGTTTCGTTGGCAGAAGCCACATAGGCGCCCAAAGTGTATTCACCTGTTTCGGCAACATCAACTGTATATTCGAGCCAATCACCCTTCTGGTTGTAACCAATTACAATGCGGCCGTCAGTCTTTTCATAAATGTCTACGGGAGTTCCCTTACGGTAATCGCTGTTGCCCTGATTTTCGGAATCGCCATCGCTATAGGAAACGTTACCCTGGCCGATACCGCTAACGTCAAAATCTTCCATTTCGATCTTGCCGGGGATTGCAAAGGCCTTGCCCTTGAACGGTTCGCGGGGAACGGGTTCAAGAATCAAGCGGAGCAATACAGAACCGTGAGCAGGAACTTCTGCCGAAACACTAGATCTGGGACCAAGATCCTTCTTCTGCCAGGCATCGCGAACTTCCACTTCACCAGTTACACCGATATCTGCGAAATCGCATTCGATAGTCTGGGTAGAGGTATTGTCATTCAGGAGGGCTACAGCGAGGTCACCATTGCGCAAGGGCTTGGTCCAAACCTGCTTACCATCTACATTAGAAATTCGATGTCCCTGCACGCCCAGGGAATCCTGGTTAATGGCAATCATATCCTTGTTCAGGTAAAGATCCTTCACCTGGTCGCTCATCTTGCGGACATCGGAACTGATCATGATGGGAGCCGCCATAATGGACCACATGGTCATCTGGGACTTCTGTTCTTCATAAGTCAGGTTTCTGTTATCCACTTCGAGCATGTCCGGGTCATTCCAGTTACCCGGCTTTGCAATCTTCCAGTACTTGTCATTGGCATCGATAATTTCGTAAACGCCGCGGTACCAGGAGGTAGATCTCCATTCGGGGCCAATATCGAAAGTGGTACGCCACAGATGGGCGATTTTCGGCATCCAGTCCTTATATTCCCAGGCGCAAATGCTGAACACGATGTCGCGGCCGGAATTGCGGAGAGCCTTGGACATACGGGTGTAATCTTCTTCCTGGTTGGAGCCGGGAGCCGGGTCGCAGTTATCGTACTTCAGGTAGTCAACGCCCCATTCGGCAAACTTCTTGGCATCCTGTTCTTCGTGCATGTAGGAGCCGTTTTCGCTTACCCAGTTGCTGTTGTAATGATGGCAGGTACGTTTACCGCGGTCGCCATACACGCCGAACTTCAAGCCCTTCTTATGAATGTAATCGGCCAGAGCCTTCATGCCACTGGGGAAAGTCTTGGGATGGTTCTGGAGGTCGCCATTGGCGTCGCGCTTGGTGTCCATCCAGTTGTCGTCCAGATTCAGGTAGATATAGCCAGCATCGCGAAGGCCAGAAGAAACCATGGCGTCGGCCACTTCCTTGATCTGGGTTTCGTTGATGTTTTCGTGGAATACGTTCCAGCTGTTCCAGCCCAGCGGCGGCGTAAGCACCAAGCTATCGGGGTGGGCATTTGCAGTAACGGCAGCTACAGCCATAGCGGCTGCAGCAAGACCCATCTGTTTCTTCAAACCGAACATCTTTTCACTCCTGTTTAATTCGGTATTAAACTATCCACTTCTGTCACTGAAAACACCAACCTACCAGGATATTTCATGGACATTTTGTCTAGATATTATCGACCAACCTGAATCGATTTCACAGAACTTCCTGAACGAACCATATACACGCCAGATTTTTTTACCAGCGAAAGTACATTCGATTTCATTTCATTGAAATTCAAGGCATCAATCTTTCCAAGGTAGGCACCAGATAAACCGTAGACTTCATAAGTTCGTAAAACATTACGATCCAAATCCAACGCATGCACAGCGGTTTCGCAGCAGGGAACCATGGGCACATCATTTTCATCAACCTTTTCAATGGAAACATTATCCAGCATAAGGGTTCCCGTAGATGTCGCCGCATTAAAGCTTAGGCGGACATTGGTGTCCGTCGCAGCGGTCATCTGGAAATAGAATGAAAGGGGCTGCATGGAAGTACTAACGTCAAAATTCTGGACCGCGGTCAAATAGCTATCCCAAGGATCTTCGTGCTGTTCCACGTTCACTTCAAGAACACGATCTGCATCGGCACCGGCCTCAAAACTGACCTTGTACCATTCACCCTGTTCAAGATGAAGATTGTGCTGGATCAGCTGCACGGTATAAGGCTGCGGCCCGACAGCGGAAATATCAAGAACATACTTGCCATCCTTCACAGAACCAACGGACTTACCATCGCCATGATTCTGGAGGGTCCATGCATTCGCAGTAGAATCGAAACCACCATTATAAATGCTGTCGCGGTTGGTGGGTTCAACAAAAGGAGGTACGGCAGGCGTTTCCGCTACCGCTCCGTCGAGAGAGAAGCGCTTTACAAAATTCCAGATTTCGTCAGAGGTATTGACGCTGGCCAAATCCATGGAATACCAATGGCCCTTATCCTTAATGGAAATCAGACGGATATCGCTATTTTCCTTACAGCCGCTCCATTTTTCCATGGAGGCTGCAGAAGTGGTTTTGCCAACTGGATATTGGGAAATCTTTTCGGAGTTGGAGGAACAGCCTTCGTATTCCACCCAACGCTTCAAATAGGAAACAGCGCTGTTGTAGTTCACCGTAGGATCCGTCGTGCCGTGAGTATGTAGAATCGGCATCATGCGCTTGCTGGCGGGAGCGGGATTTCCAACCGGGTAGCCGGACACGGGAGCAATTGCAGCAATCTGGTCGCTCATCTTGTTAGCAGCGTGATAGCTCATCATGCCGCCCATGGAGAAGCCTGAAACATATACGCGTTTCTTGTCAATTCCGTATTTCGTATACATTTCATTGATGATTGCTTTCAGGAAGTTCACATCCTTGTCGCCAGAAATATCCCAGGACTTATTTTCGCCATTAGGGAACACCACCACAAATCGGGCGGTATCCGCGATTTCTTCCCACTTAGCCGCATCATGCTGGTAGGGGGCATCCTGATTCATGCCATGCATCTGAATAATCAGGGGGCGATCTTTTTCGATATTAGTGGGTGCGTAAACCAGCATATTACGGTTCGCACCATTCACATTGATATTCTGAGAAGGAATTCCAAAGGAACTTCCCATAAATACAGTCAACGCAGCAAATGCTGCGACAAAGAACTTTTTGCCAGACATCCACATCCTCATTTTTAAGGTTAGCGGACACCACTCCGCGAACCCACCTTAAAACTATATGGGTTGTAAGCAAAAAGAAAACATCAAACCATAACAACTATGGATAAAAAGTCCATGACAAAACAAGCAAAAAAAAACGGCACCCGACGTAAATCAGGTACCGCTTTAGTGTATGGGATGTGTTATGAAAGATCGTTTGTAAAATTTACTTGGTCACGGAAATCTTGTGAACCAGGCCACCACGGACAGGCTTTACGATATACATGCCGCTCTGCTTTACAAAATCGCGGGTAACGTTCACGATATCGGCGCCATTGCTGTTCACGATTCCCAGCAAGTTTCCGTTCAGGTTAAACACGCGGTAGTTCTGCTGACCGCCAACCACCATGCGAATGTCCCTGATGGAGGTGGTGCCAATAGGAGCGGGATCCGTTGCGTCCTTACCTTCGGCAAAGTTAAAGTAGTCAATGTCGAACCAGTCTGCGGTGGCGGTAAAGCGCAGGATATGTTCACCGGCAGGCAGGACCACATTGGCATTCACCTTGTTGTAATCATCAAAGTTCTGTTCTTCGCTATCACCGTCTTTCTTTGCAGCAGGAACAGCGATATCTTCAGTAAGATCCTTACCATCCAGAGAAAGCTTGAAGCTGGAGCCACCATCGGAAGCGACTGCGGCAAACAAAGTATAGTCACCAGCCTTTGTAACATTGATGGTATATTCCAGCCATTCATCCTTCTGGATATAGCCAACCACAATGCGGTCGCCAGATTTCTTGTACAGATCTACGCCAGTATCCTTACGGTAATCGGAGCATTCGCTAACCTTGTCACCAGTGCAGGCACGATTTTCAGAATCCTTGTCGCTGTAAGACGGACCGCCCTTGCCCTTACCCGGATCGTCAAAGTCTTCAGCTTCGATCTGGCCAGGAAGTGCCCACGGAGTCTGGGTTGCATTGTGTGCCGTCTGGGGAATAGGTTCTGCGCCGGCACCATCCAGGTAGATTTCATCATTTGCGTCTACACCAATCTTGAACCAGTCAAAGTCAACAGATCCGCCAGCGGTTTTTGTTGCCCAGTTGAACAAGCCAAAACGATTACCCACGAACATGTGCAAATCGAAGCTCAAGCTTACATTAGTACCGATCTTCTTCCAAGAACTGCCATCTTCGCTGTAGTAGAAGGAGGCTGTGCCCTTATCGATAGGAATGTCAAAATCGACGCGGAGGTAAACCTTGGAGCCAGAAAGATTTTCAGAAGCCTCGCGCTTTTCACCATCCTTGGTGCCGCTGTACATGACAACCTTATAGCTGCCGCTTTCCTTCGTAATGGCCACCATGCCCTTGTTGTCCTGCCAAGCAGCAAGACCGGCAACATCGCCATCATTCATATTAGTGCCATCCACCAAGGTACGGCCAACGCACTTGGGGCCAAAGGTACGCTGAGTCAGCATATTCTTGACGCTGGTAATGCGGGCATCGGTACGGCCAGTGGTAATGCGGAGCTTGCCATCAGCCAGTTTCCACTTGGAGTTATCCGGATTGTGGTTCCACTGCCATTCCAGCGGAAGTTCGTCGCCATCAAAGTCATCGGAAGTGACCATGCCGTAACCCGGTTCCACTTCGCTAGGCAAATCCAAAGTTGCGGGAGCCTTCTTGGAACCGCCTTCAGGTTGCGGCCAACCATCCTTCCACACCGTGGGAACCAGGTGAGAAATACGGCCAATAGGACCAGAATCGCGGAACAGGAGCGCATACCACTTGCCATCGGGAGTATCAAAAATACCGCCCTGGGCTACGCCATTATCCTGCAAGAAGATTCGGCCGGTAAAGCCATCCAAAAGGTTCTTGGAACGATAAACAATTTCAGTACGGCAAGCGCCTGCGGGCCAAGAAATAGTAAACAGGTAGTATTCACCGTTCACCTTTTCCATGTGAGAGCCTTCCTGCTGCACATAGTAATCGCGATCGCCCTTGCCGGTAATCTTGTTGACACTAACGCCACCAACCTTGCCGCTCTTGCCGCCAGCCTTTACGCCAGACGCATCGTCGTTCAGCTGCACATAGCTAATCTGATCGCCAGAACCGTAGAAAACCCAGGCCGTGCCGTCATCATCGAAGAACAGAGAGGGATCGTGATAGAAGGGCAGCTGGACTTCGCTCCAGGGGCCGCCTTCGATATCCTTGGTCTTGTAAAGGTGAGTCTTGTTGGTGGTATAAGACGGAGTCAGGACGTAATAGTAACCGTCCTTCTCTCGATAGCGGATGCTAGAAGCCCAGGAGCCCTTACCATAGGCATCCTTACCGCCGTTCAAATTCATGTTGTCGTTATTGGTCAGGGTTTCGTACACATAACCAATAGTGCGCCACTGAGCCAAATCGGTGCTCTTGAAAATGGGAATGCCCGGAGCGTAATGCATGGTGGTCGTCACCATGTAGTAGTTGCCCTCGACGCGTACAATGGAAGGGTCCGGAGAATCGGACCAGATCACCGGATTATTAACAGTGACGGCAAAGGCGCCAACTGCAGAACCGAGCAAAGCTGCTCCGGCAAAAAACTTCTTTAACAATCCCATATCAATCTCCTCAGCAGGCCACACCAACAACCTGCGGTTTTCATGACTATAAATTACCTCTGTCCAAGGACAAAAAACATGCCTAGACAAAAGCTTTTATTGACATTTTATCAATGAGGGGGGGGACGTTATAAACGTCTGACTGTTTTCTATAGGTTCTGCTTTGCGGGGAGAGGGCCCGCACTCGGAGTTACGAAGGCCGTCAGCCCTCTCCCCCGCACCCCTTTCCCGCCCGGCCACGTGAAAGCAGATTAGAACGTTATTGCACAAAAGGAACGTCTTTTTCACTCCTCACTAAAACATTTTTTCAATGAGGGGGGGGGACGTTATAAACGTCTGACTGTTTTCTATAGGTTCTGCTTTGCGGGGAGAGGGCCCGCACTCGGAGTTACGAAGGCCGTCAGCCCTCTCCCCCGCACCCCTTTCCCGCCCGGCCACGTGAAAGCAGATTAGAACGTTATCGCACAAAAGGAACGTCTTTTTCATTCCTCACCAAAACATTTTTTCAATGGGGGGGGGGGAGTTTNNNAAGCAGATTAGAACGTTATCGCACAAAAGGAACGTCTTTTTCATTCCTCACCAAAACATTTTTTCAATGAGGGGGGACCTTATAAACGTCTGACTGTTTTCTATAGGTACTGCTTTGCGGGGAGAGGGCCCGCACTCGGAGTTACGAAGGCCGCCAGCCCTCTCCCCCGCACCCCTTTCCCGCCCGGCCACGTGAAAGCAGATTAGAACGTTATTGCACAAAAGGAACGTCTTTTTCACTCCTCACTAAAACATTTTTTCAATGAGGGGGGGGACGTTATAAACGTCTGACTGTTTTCTATAGGTACTGCTTTGCGGGGAGAGGGTGTGATGCATCAAAAAAAAGAAAGGGTCCGCGAACGGACCCTTTCCCCTCTAACCACCAAAATTTCGTTTTATCCGTAAATCAGACCAAGTGCTACTGCTACAATGCCGCAGACAACAATCTGTTTTACGATGGAAATTTCGTGAGCGCCCATAAATCTTCCTTGGTGTTATTTTTCAACTCGCATAATGAAGTTCTTTTCGCCGGGGACACTGACCAGGTAAACGCCCTGCTTCTTGGTAGCAGACTTGCTTACGCGATTGCCCTGCATATCGAAGTACTGGGCCTTGGACATATCCACCTGCTGATTAGACTTCACACCCAAACGGATTGCCGTGGGATCTTCTTCAGAACTGCCCACCTTGACAAATTCCACATAGTCGATGTCAATCCAGTCGTTGGTGATTTCCAGTTTCAGCTCATGTTCACCAGCGGTGAGAGTTGCGGTGCCGCCCTTCACAGTCGTGTAGCTTTCTTCGCTAAAGCCCAAGCCCTCGTTGACCATTTCAGTACCGATCTGCTTTTCATCCATGTAGAGGACAAAGCTACCAGTGCTGTTTTCGCCAGCGATTCTTGCAGAAATTTCGTATTCACCATCAGCAGCCACGTTCACGGTATACTTGAGCCATTCGCCCTTCTGGCAATGACCGATAGCCATACCCTTATCCGGCTGGTAAATATCCACGTCATCCTTACGGAGCTTGCCACCTTCGTTGCCCTTGCTCAAGTCATAGTAAGCTTTTCCGGCGCCGCCCTTGTTGTAGTTTTCGGCCTGAAGCTTACCCGGAATTTCAATAGGATCTGCATAGGGGCCATATTCTTCAGGGGGTTCATCAGCCACTGTAGACTTGCTGGGGTCAACCAGATCCACGGCGGGTGCGTTGGGGTCAATAGTCTTGTCGATCAGCTTCAGCATTTCGGAGCAGTAACGCTTGCCCAGTTCAATGACACCTTCGCGTCCGAAATGGTAAACATCCTTGCCGTTACCCTTCAAGCCCTTGGAAGATGCCAAACCAAACTTCTTGAAGTTGTTCTTCAGCAGAGCAATGCCGCCGTTCTTGCTGGAACAGCAGTTGTTACCTTCCTGGAGCAATTCACCAGCCACGAAAGGAACTTCGTTTTCGTCCAGATCGAGAGCGTCGATAATGTCCTTGTAGGTCTTGTAAACAGTCTTACGCCAGTTATCATCAGTACCGTCAGATTCACCCTGATGGAAGATGAACCCCTTGATGACACCCACTTCCTTGGCCTTCTTGGCAAGTTCCAGAATACGTCCCGGAGGATTGTTGTCGTAATCCTTGGGCCAGCCCCAAGACTTAATGTCCTTACCATCGCCGTCAAAATAAGCCTGATACTGATCCTTGTCAAATGCGCGGATACTGACAGCACCGATAGCCACAGGAATAATGCCCACGGTCACACCCGGCAGGGAGTCCACCATGGCGCGGCCAAAGTAGTCAGCGGGGGAAAGCTGTTCAAACGAGTGGAACATGGGGGGAATTGCCGGATACCATTCTCCGGTCTTGATAGACTGGGTTGTGGAACCAGTACGGCTGCTGGCATTTGCCGTGTGAGAAGCCAGCATAATAAAGTTCTTGGGTTCCTGAGCCTGATCCACAGACGGAACGATTTCACCGTTACCCGACATATTGGACTGGCCATAGGCAATATAAATATGGAAATTCGGATTGGGTGCAGCAAAAGCACAACCGGCAACAGCCAATACACCCAGCGCCGCCTTCATAAATTTAGACTTAATTGTATTCATAACACTCCTCGTACAACTTATCACACTATAAACTATTCTTTAATGGAATAAAAAGCAAAATTTCTACACGTAAAATATGGATTATATGTCCAAAAAAACGTCATATTTTAAAAAAAAGGGACATCCCAGTTTCCCAGGACGCCCCTTTTTGGTTTTGGTTTGGTTTATGGAAGTTTTTATGAATCTTACTTAGTTACGTTCACTACAGCAGAACCAGAGACGGACTTCACCAGATAGGAACCCTTTGCCTTTACAAGGTCAGCAGTCTTGTTCTGCAGATCCACAGATTCAGACTTGAAGGAACCCATCAAATTACCGTTCATATCGAACACGGAGTAGTTCTGTTCGCCAGCCACGTCAAAACGGACCTTGACAATACTAGTCGTATCTTCAGGATCTTCGGGATCCACAACCGGTTCCGGGTCAGTTGCGTCCTTGCCTTCGACGAAGGTGAAGTAGTCTACATCCAGCCAGTCGGAGGTCACCTGGAAGCGAAGGATATGTTCACCTTCGGTAAGGGTTACATTTCTCTGGATCTTGTCAAAGGAGTCAAAATTGCCTTCGCTAGAAGTAGTTGCCGGAGCGACGATGGTATCGGTAATAGCCTTGCCATCCATCAAGAGCTGGAAACTTGCAGTACCGTTGTTGGAAGCCACATAGGCGAACATGGTGTAATCACCGGACTTGGCCACCTTCACGGTGTATTCAAGCCATTCACCATTGCGGTTGTAGCCGACCACGTTGCCAAAGGACTTCTTGTAGATATCGACGCCGGTGTCTTTGCGGTAATCAGAACATTCAGAAACATCGGTATCCGAGCAAGAATGGTTTTCGGAATCGGTATCATAGAAAGTCTTGTTGGCGTTACCCGTACCCGGGATATCAAAGTCTTCGGCCTGGATCTTGCCCGGGATGGCGAGGGCTTCACCCTTGAACGGTTCACGGGGAGTAGGAGGTGCAAAGGCGGCAGCACCAACCAGGGTCACAATGCAGTCCTTGTTGGAGGAACCGGATTCCATCTTGATGGTCACGGAACCGTTAACCACATCATATTCATCCAGGTATTCCGCATTCTTGTTTTCGCTGGTCATGTAGGCGCGAACGGTCTTGACATCTGCACCCTTTATGTTGACTGTAACAGTCTTTGCGTTCCTGGCATCACGATTAAGGAGAACCACGATGACGCTATCGCCATTGGCGCTCTTGTAAGCGGAAGCATGAACGTCAGTTTCGGGCTTCAGGGTTGCACCCACACGAACTGCACCCGGACGGATGAATCGGGCAAACTGGCTCATGATGTAGCCGCGCTTGGAAACCTTGCCCACTTCGTTGGAAGGAATGGAAAGCTTATTGCTAAAATCCGTTTCCATGATCAGGCCATAGCAACGACGGATGTACCACCAGGTGTACTGATTGAAGTTACCAATAGCCAAGGCACGATGAATATCGTAGGCCACGTCCATAGCGCGGACGGTGTCCTTCTTGTTCTGATTTGCCTGGTCACCGGTATTCATAATCTTACGCCAATAGTTGCCGCTGCCCTGGCTTTCGGTATAGTGTTCCGTCATCCAGCGTTCCACATTTTTCTGGTCAGCGAGAGAGTACTGGAACCAGGAATCTGCGGTATAGGCTTCACTAGCGTAGAAGTGGGCGCCAAGAATGTCCCAGTTCTTCAGAACATTATCATCCTTCAGAACCTTGTCGTACATGCCCTTGGCATAGGCAAAGGATTCCGTAGAAATCACCTTGGTGCCATGCTTACGCATCTTGGCGGCGTAATCTCTGGTAAAGTTGTAAATTTCGTCAGCAGACCAGCAGGCCCATTCGCCGCACCAGTCCGGTTCGTTGCTGATGGAAAGGGCGTATAGGGGAACACCCTGGTTGATCATGTATTCTGCAAAGCTATTCAGATGGTCAACATACTTCTGGTAGTTGCTGGAGGCGATGTGCTGACCGGCACCTGCATAGTTGGAAGTCCAGGGGGTTGCATAGAGAATGAAGTCATTGCCGGCATACTTCTTGGCGGACTTGGCGGCGGCAACATCCTTGTTAAAACTGTTAGAATTTCCGTAAACCGGAATACGGAGGGTATTCAAGCCAATTTGGCCATCACCGGTACCAAAGGCAAGCTTAGCATCGGCATCGGAGAGACCTTTACCGCCCTGCCATTCATTGTGGACCATGCCACCAAAACCACGAATTACCTGATATTCAGTATTTGCATCGACAGTAACAGTCGAAGCCAAGGCGCTACCGGCAAAAAAGCCCAGGATGCCAAACAAAGACGCAATCTTGCCTACGCAAGAGCAATTTCTATTCCACATATCCCATACTCCATGTATGAAGAGCGACACCACTCGCCCTATGCAACTTAAACTATTCCATTTCGGAGCATATATCCACTATGGACACCCACTTCCCATGGACAAATTGTCCATAGACAAAAAGCCCCCAGGCAAATTCTGGAGGCTTTTTTGGATGCGTTTATGGTATCTTTTGACGATTTTCGCCTAAATTCAACGATTTTCTGCGTTTTAGCGAACCACACGGATCATGGACTTTTCACCATTGGTACCACGGATCATGAAGATGCCCTGGACACCCTTGGCAGAATTTTTCCACTGGGCCGTTGCAGAAGACAGGTCCTTGGCTTCGATGGTAGCCATCTTCTGACCGTTTACATCGAACACCTGGAAGCTTCTGGAAGAGGTCACGTTCATACGGATAGACTTAATGGAAGTAGGATCAAGTTCCACGTCATCCGGTGCATCGGCGCCAGCAACGAAGTTGATGAAGTCGATGTCGAACCAGTCTGCAGTGGCGGTAAAGCGCAGGATGTGCTCGCCCTTGGTCAGGTTCACATTGGCGCTAACCTTGCTGTAATCGTCAAAGTTCTGGGCAGATTCTTCGCTCTTCTTGTTGGCGGGAACAGTGATATCTTCTGTAATATCCTTGTCATCGATAGAAAGCTTGAAGCTGGAACCACCATCAGAAGCAACAGCGGCATACATGGTATAAGTGCCAGTTTCAGCAACGTTCACCGTATATTCCAGCCATTCGCCTTCGTTGATGTAACCCACAATCAGCTTACCGCCAGCCTTCTTATAGATATCTACGCCAGTACCGTCACGGTAGTCGGAGCATTCCGCTTCCTTGCCGGCATCGGTGCAGGAGTGGTTTTCGGAATCCTTGTCATAGTAGGACTTCAAATCGCTACCGCGGCCAACACCGGGAACGTCAAAGTCCTCCATCTGGATCACACCGGGGATAGCCCAGGCGGTGCCGCCATAAGGTGACTGCGGCGTGGGTTCAGTAGTTCCGCTACCTTCGAAGCCCCAGGCCTTGATAGCCATGGTAGAATCCTTGGCACCCTTGAACACCAGGAACAGCTGATCCACAATACCGGAGAGGCCTTCAACTTCGCACTTGTTTTCGGCATAGGTTGTCTTGGAACCAGTATTCTTCAGTTCGCAAGTACCAGCCAAGGTGCCAGTTGCAGAACCCTTGCGGATTTCAATGGTGTTCCCATCGGCAACACTACCCGCTTCAACGATAAAGCCAGTTGCTGCAGTACCGAAGTCTACACCAGAAACGCGAATCCAGGATTCCTTGGTAGAAAGAGGCAACAGAAGGCTACCAGATACCTTACCCGGAGCCCACAGGGAACGGCTACGGACGCCTCTCTGCTTGGAGCTAGTCAGAGCCGGATACCAATCGTACGGGTCAAAGTTTTCAATCTGTTCCGGACCTTCGTTAGTGCAAACCACCTGCTTAATGGTACCATCGGCGTTATAGAACATTTCGTCTACAGAAACGCTACGGTGGTAACCTTCGTTAGGCTTAGGCATGCCATCATCGGCAGGGATAATTTCCAGACCATCGTGGCCCTTGGCAATACGGCGGTCATGGTAAACCACATAGGAATGGCCCTTGAATTCGGCGATACCGTGGTGGTTGTTATTGCCGTTAATGCTCTTGCCATTCATGCTGGGATCGCCAAGGATGGTACCCTTCCAGGTAAAGGGGCCCGTGGGGCTATCACCAATACCATAGTCAATAGTGGGAGCACCCTGCTGCCAGCCAGTACTGTAGGAGAAGTAATACTTACCTTCATGCTTATGGATGTAGGAAGCTTCCAGCATCTTGCGGGTAGACAGGCCGTTCACCTTCACGTGAGAGCCGGTACCCACCGGAGCATCCTTGGCATCATTCAGCTTTACGACGTCAAAGTTATCTGTGTTCGGACGACTAGTGCTTTCGCCACCACCCCATGTCACATAGGTAGTACCATCGTCATCGATGAAGATACCCGGGTCAAAGCACCAGGAAACGCCATCACAGTCAATATGGCCCTTTCCCCAACCGGCAACCAGCTTGTCCTTGCCACCGCCCACAGCGTTGCTCCACGGACCGGCGATGCTATCAGCCTTGATGTAGCCAATACCGCCGCCACCGCCATCGGGGAACACAATATAAAGTTTACCAGTCTTGGGATCGGAAGCAATACCGGAAGCCCAAATATCACCGATGCCGTTGATTTGACGGGCATCATAGATAATACCGAAATCAGTCCAGTTCTGCATGTCCTTACTGCGGAAGCCGTAAAGAGCATAAATCTTATAACCATCGGAATTATAGGGAGCCGGGTCATCGGAATCGGTGATGATGTAGAAATATTCATCATCGGCGGCGGCACCCGGGTCAGCCAGATAATGGTAAGTTGAAATCGGATTGTAGGCCAGGCCGAAGGTTGCAAGACCTGCGGCAAAGGTGGCGCCAACCACTTTCTTTAAAAGCTTCATGCTAAACTCCCTAAGGCCTTAAATACACCCAGCCTTATCTTTTCATTTCTAAAGATATTTCCGGCAGAAGAAAATTTTTCACACCGAAAAAGGGATTTCATTGACATTTTGTCAACGTGAGCGGCAAACTAAAGAAAAAAAGCCCGTCGCTTTTGCGACGAGCTTTTTTCATATAAAGCCTAACGGACCTTAGGGCGTTAAACCCTTTACGCCATAGATTTCCACGTCATCGACCCAGAGTTCGTATTCGCCTTCGTCGCCACGGCGGGCGGCAAAGATACCAAGACTGTTCACATGATCCTTGACAGCGTCCCAACCGACGTTTCCGCCAATCTTGCTTTCGCTTGTAGGATCCAGATCGTCTACGGTAATCACAATACGAGTCCACCTGTCGGTAATTCTCTTATGGCCCCAAGCCTTGCTGGTCTCGTAACCAAGTACGCTATCTGCGGTGCTGTTGTCTACGTGAACATCGAAGGAGAAGCTGACCCACATGGAATCGTTATCCGGATTTTCGCCGCGAGCCCAGAACACAACGGAATCAAGTTCCGAGAAGTCATGGAATTCGGCGAAGTTGTGACCCATCATGGTCCACACCAAGTTGGAATCCTTGTGACAGCTCATATGAGCTACCAGACCGAACTTGGCTTCTTCCACAGCATCCAGCTCGATAGTCGCATTCCTGGATACAGAAGTGTACCAGCGGTAGGTGCCATCGTCGAAATCATCCAGCAGCACATAGGGGTAAACCTCTACGGTATCTTCGTCTACGGAATCCTTCGCCGTTGTATCGGCAGGAAGCGTATCGGGAGTTTCAACCTGAGGACGGGTTCCGATAACCACGCCATCCTTGGACTTTTCAGACACCACAGTCACGGGAACAAAGCCGATGGTCTGGAAGTTGTCGTAAACTTCAAGCTGGCCGTTGACATTCACGTATTCGCTGGTGTAATAGATAAAGCCCACAGCGTCAAAGGATCCTTCGGGCAGGGACTTGAATTCGAAGTTGCCCAGAGAATCCGTCTGCACAACGTAATCAAGACCGCGGATACCCACGTAGGTAGACTTGTTTCCCTCGGGAATCAATACCTGACCGCTCATAGAAGTAGTCTTCTTGAGAACCATGGACAAGGTATCGCAAACGCTATCCTTAACGACAATACGGTCCAAAGCCTTATCGGAGCTACCACGAGCTTCGACAAGATACTCGCCGGCCTTCATCCTGGGCAGGCTCAACCGGCCCTGGTCGTCGGTCTCCTTATTCCAGATACCGGCGGCAGAATCAGACTCTTCAAGACTATTGACATAACGAGAGCTGGAACCAGCCAAGAAATGACTCGGTCGCACCATCACCTTAGTGCGAGCTGCAGGAGAGCCGTCAGCCTGGCGTACAGTCATGGCAACAGAGTTCTCCGTTTCAAACGAAGAACCGGCAGTGTCACCCACGCTGTCGCTAGAACATGCGACAAAAAGCGCACTGAATGCGCTTGCTGCAGCTAAAGTTAAATGCCACACCCACTTTTTCATTTTGTCTCCCTTTTTACGCCCTCCGCTTCATCTACGGTGCCAACCCCGCCCTTTCGGGCAACCGGGTAGAACGCCATCGAGAGTTGCATTACCCGATCCGGATTCTTGGCGCCATCCACGCGCTTCTGAACCAGGCGACGGAATTCACGGAGCATGTCCCCCAGATCCTCAAAGCAGGACTGGTCGACAGACAATGTAAGTGTAGAAATATTTCTTTCGTCCACAGGAACGTTATCAAGCGCATCGCTGGCTAAAGACAGCACCTGACGCTGGAATTTGCGAACTGCGGCCTTCTTTTCGGGTCCGCCAGCGGTCAAATGGGCGTCTGTAAGCGCAAGTTTACCGGAAGCCATCTTCTTTACCAGACCCACTTCCAGCAGAGTATCGATTGCCTCTTGCACCTGGGCCTCGGAAATGGGCGGGCAGATGTCATGGGCGATCTGCTTGATGTTCACCACGCCACCATTCAGTTCCAGGTAGGCACGGACGGCGGGAATCCACCAGTTTTCAAGCAGTTTAAGTTCGGCGGCCTGCAGGCTATGACGGTTCACGTCCCTGAGAGACAGGGCCTTGGCCATCAGTTCTTCGCGCTGACCCTTGTCCTTGGTAACGGAGGCAGAGAACAGCAGGTCGAAGTACTCGGCTTCGCGGCCAGACAGTTCAAGCATTTCCTTCGCGGCAGGCAGCGCACGGGCAGGCAGGTGCTGCTTCTTCTGAAGCACCCTGTACAGGTAGCTGGAATCGAGGCCCAGCTTGTCACCCATCATGCGATAGCTGTAGAAAGGCATCTCTGCCTTTTTACGATCATAGAAGGCTTTCAGGAATTCGCGGTAGTCCGCTATGTCAGAAAAAGTAACCATATTAATTATCCAAATCTTTACACCAATAAGATAGACTTTGGACGTTTTAAAAAATAGATATTTCGCGAATTTGCCGTGGACGTTTTGTCCAAGCCAATCGTGATTTTTGTCACAAAAATATAAGTTTCGATACAAAATTGGCGTTTTCAGGCGAAAAACCGCAAATTTTAAAAAAAAGAATGGGATTCCTCATGGATAAAAACGCCTCAAAGGGGGCCGGAACATCTCCATTCAAGAGCAAACTGTGAGCGCGGTCAACAAATCAGCAATCGGATGCCATTTTACACAGCCCGCTGGCGGTGGAAATTATTCCAAAGGCAGTGAAAGGGGCGGCCTGCGATGATCTTTTGCGAAAAAGGCGGTGGATTCTGCGAAAAACGGTGGTTTACACTGCCTTTTCGCGAATTTGCTTGCGAAAGCGGCGGGTTAAACGATGAAAGTGGCGGTCTAAACAGAGGAAATGGCGGGTTGGACAGCCAAATTGAGGCTTACGCAGAGGCGAAAGGGGCGGCCTGCGACGATCTTTTGCGAAAAAGGCGGTGGATTCGGCGAAAAACGGTGGTTTACACTGCCTTTTTCGCGTGATTGCTTGCGACAAAGACCGCGTTTCAAATAATAGTTAGCAGTTCTTTGCCCGACGTACATTATATATAAAAGGGATTTTCTATTTCGCGTTATAGTTTTTATCAATAACAAATCATTTATTTTCAGTTTTCGTAATTGGCAATGCCTATAGAGTAGTGGATTAGCGGCACCTTTTTTCTAAAATTCCAATTATGACTTTACGTGAAGCATTTGAAAGTAGAATGATGCTCCTGGACGGGGGCATGGGTTCCGTCATTCAGACCTACGGCATCAAGGGCGCCAACAACGATATGTTGAGCATCGAACGCCCCGACGTCATTCTTGATATCCAGCGCCGCTATGTAGACGCCGGCGTGGACGTGCTGACCACCAATACATTCTCTAGCCAGAGAGTGAGCCAGCACGAATACCATCAGGAACATCGTATCGCCGAAATGAACCGCGCTTCCGTAAAAATCGCTAGGCAGGCCGCCGACGAGGCCATGGCAAAATATGGCCGTCAGGTGTATATCGCAGGCGACGTGGGCCCTACCAGCAAGATGCTTTCTATGAGCGACGACGTGAACGATCCCGCCAGCCGCTCCATTACTTTCGATGAACTGGAAGACGCCTATCTAGAACAAATTCAAGTTCTCTTGGAAGAGGGCGTCGACGCCATTCTCATCGAAACGATTTTCGATACTTTGAACGCAAAGGCAGCCTTGAGCGCTTACAGCAAGGCCAAGGAAGCCATGGAAGCCGCAGCCATCGCCAAGGGTGAAACGCCCCGCCCGGTAGAAGTGATGCTTTCCATGACGGTGAGCGACGCTTCGGGCAGAACCCTTTCTGGCCAGACTGTAGAAGCATTCGCCATTAGCGTCATGCATGCAAAGCCTTTGAGCATCGGCTTGAACTGCGGCCTGGGTGCCGACGGCATGATTCCCTATTTGCGTCGCATGGGAAAGGTGGCTCCCTGTTATTTGAGCTGCCACCCCAACGCAGGACTCCCCAACCAGTTCGGCGGTTATGACGATACCCCCGAAGACATGGTGCGTCTCATGACGCCTTACATGGACGAACATCTGGTGAACATGATCGGCGGTTGCTGCGGAACTACTCCCGAACATATTGCCGCCATGCGCAAGATGCTGGATGCCCTGCCTGCCGATTACGAACGTCGCAAACCCGCACCGAAATTCGCAACATCCCCGCTGCTGCGCCTGGCCGGTTTGGAACCGCTGTTGGTCAATCAGGTACGCCCCAGCAATGGCGCCGACAACTGCAATTCCGAAGATTTCGTCCCCGTGGGTGAACGTTGCAATGTGGCAGGTTCCAAGAAGTTCCTGCGACTGATCAACGAAAAGAATTACGAAGAAGCTCTGGACATCGCCCGCAAGCAGGTAGAAGACGGCGCCCAGGTTGTTGACGTGAACATGGACGATGGCCTTCTGGATGCCAAGCAGGAAATGCGAACTTTCCTGAACTTGCTGGCTTCCGACCCGGCCATTAGCCGCGTGCCCATCATGGTGGACAGTTCCCGCTTTGAAGTCATCGAAGAAGGTTTGAAGTGCGCCCAGGGCAAGTGCATCGTGAACTCCATCTCCCTGAAGATGGGCGAAGAAGCTTTTATCGAACACGCCATGACGGTGAAGCGCTTGGGTGCCGCCGTTATCGTGATGCTCTTTGACGAAGAAGGACAGGCCACCAATTACGATCGCCGTGTAGCGATTGCTTCCCGCGCCTATAAGCTCATTACCGAGAAGTGCGGTTTCGATCCTTCTGACATTATTTTCGACCCCAACGTCTTGACGGTAGCAACAGGCATGGCGGAACACAACGCCTACGCCCATGACTTTATCCGAGCTTGCCGCTGGATTATCGACAACCTGCCTGGAGTCCGCATTTCTGGCGGTCTTTCTAACTTGAGTTTTGCCTTCCGCGGAAACAACTACCTCCGCGAAGCCATGCATTCTACGTTCCTGCATTTGGCAACTCCCAACGGCATGGGCATGGCCATCATGAATCCGGCCGCCGCCGTAGACTACAAGACCATCCCGCTGGAATTGCGCATGGCCATTACCGAAGTTCTGCTGAATACCTATCCGGAATCCAGCGAAGAGCTGATCGAAATTGCAAGCCGCATGACTGCCGCCCAGATGGCCGCCAAGGAAAGTGGCGCCAAATATGACCCCAAGGCCATTTTTGCCGTAAGCGCCGGAGCCGCGAACGCCGCTAGTTCTGAAAGCGCGGGTGCCGATGTCGCCGCAGTGCAGACCACTCCGGAACAGCGTTTGCAGGAAGCCCTCCTGAAGGGAACTTCAACCACTCTTCAGCCGGATCTGATGGAACTGATTAACCGTGGCGACAGCCCGGTGAACATTATTTCGGGTCCTTTGATGGACGGCATGAACGAAGTGGGCCGCCTCTTCGGTGAAGGAAAGATGTTCTTGCCCCAGGTGGTAAAGACAGCCCGTACCATGAAGAAGGCCGTTGAAATTCTGCAGCCCTACATCGAGGCCGGCAAGGAAGAAGGCGCCGCCTCTCGAGGCAAGATCGTCATCGCCACCGTCAAGGGCGACGTCCATGACATCGGCAAGAACATCGTCTCCGTGATCATGGCCTGTAACGGCTTTGACATGGTGGACTTGGGCGTGATGGTTCCCGAAGATGTGATTGTCAACGCGGCAATTGAACATAAGGCGGATATCGTCAGCCTTTCCGGTCTGATTACTCCGTCTCTTGAAGAAATGTGCACCGTGGCCACCAAGATGCAGGAAGCGGGACTCCGCATTCCCATTATCGTTGGCGGAGCCACCACTTCGCCTACCCACACCGCAGTAAAAATCGCTCCCTGCTACGATGGCCCCGTATTCCACGTCCGCGATGCCGCAAGCAATCCGGGCCTGGCCCAGAAACTTCTGGATCCCTCCACCAGCGCAGAAACCATCGAAGAAAACCGCAAGGAACAGCAGCGCATTCGCGACAAGCAGGCTGGCATCATCTCTGCTGCCGAAGAAGCCATGGCCGCTGCAGAATCCACTCCGGTGGAACGCCGCTACAAGTGCGACTGGGAAAAATATCAGCCGGTACAGCCCCCCTTCATGGGCGAAAGCAAGTTGCCGCCTATCGCCTTGGAAAAGGTCATCCCGCTGATCAGCTGGGAATACTTCTTCTACACCTGGAAGGTAAAGCCGGATTGCGAAGAAGCAATCAAGCTGAAGGCCGACGCCGAAAAACTGCTGGCAGAAATCAGCAAGCCCGAATACGCCCTGCGAGCCGTTCAGGCATTCTACCCTGCCGCCGGTACCGATAGCACCGTCCAGTTCAACACCGGACGCACCGGCACCGCAGCCGACCTGGTTGAAGTCACCACCGCACGTCAGCAGAATCCCGAAGGCACCTGCCTTGCCCTCTGCGACTATGTGGCCCCCGCCGACGCCAAGACCGCCAGCGTGTTCAGTAGCGTTCTGGGCGACAAGATTTTCCGCGATATCGTGGGCGCCTTTGCCGTTACCGTCAGCGACACTTTCGTAAAGCGTCTTGAAAAACTGAAGGCGGAACAGGGCGGCAGCGATTACGATGTGCTCTTGATGCAGACTGTGGCAGACCGCTTGGCCGAAGCAGGCGCCCAATACCTGAGCAATCAGCTGGACGCAAACAACAACTGGAAGGGCATCCGCCCCGCCGTTGGCTACCCAGTACTGCCCAACATCAAGGAAATCTTCAACGTGGCAAAGCTCATCGATTTCGACAGCGTAGGCATCAGCCTCACCGAAAATGGCGCCATGTACCCGCAGGCATCTGTCAGCGGCCTGTACATCAGCCATCCCGAAATCGAGTACTTCAACGTTAAGTAAAAGATTATATTTAGGGCATGCCCAAAAAACGTATTGTAGGCCTGGACATCTTTAGAGTCCTTGCAGTTTTTATCGTATTCCTTTTTCACGCACAGCTTTTCCTGAAGTGCGATTTCGGTCCCGCCGACAGCGTGATTCAAATGGGCGCTGTTTTCATGACAGGGTTCTTTATGCTCTCTGGTTTTGTTCTGTACCTGACCCATAGTCAGACGAACTTAATGCAGGTAACAACCCTAAAAAAATTCTACTTCAAAAGGGCCATCGGTATTTTACCGCTCTACTACTTTTTCGCCTTGCTCTTCATTGTAACTCTAGGGCAGGAATCCCTAAAAGAAAACCTGATTCTCGCTCCCGTAGAAATCCTAGGGCTTCAATCCACGTTCTCTTCCATTTTCACGGTTTCTCATAATGACGGGACCTGGTTCATTTCGTGCCTTTTGATATGTTACTTGCTATTCCCCTTGATGCAGGAAGTGGCCAAGCAAATCAGCTCCCGTGCAAAAATTTTGATTATCGCATTCTGCGGTGTGGCCCTGTGCTGGGCACCCGTCATCGTTCATTTCTACCACACCGCTTCTATTTACGAAAACCCCTTCTACAGAGGCCTTGAATTTACCATCGGCGTCATGCTCTGTTCTTTACGCAACGACGCTATTGCAGACAAGTTTAAATTTTTGCAGCAGTGGAAATTCTTTGCAGCAGAATTTTTACTTTATGCCGTGGCGGTAACCGCCGCATTAAAAATCGGAATTCCCGGAAACTATATGCTCTTTGATTTTATTGCATTGCCTGCATTTGCAGCGATGTTGTGGAGCCTTTCCGGAGTCAAGTCAGAAGCACTTGAAAATTCAAAAATTCTGCAGTTTGCCTGCAAGATTTCCTACGCCTTTTTTCTGGCCCAATCCTTCTGTTGGATTCCCGTTTTCAAGTTCCAGGAACTGACCGGAATCAACAACGGATTTTTAAACTTCGCCATTTCATTTATCGTTTGCATTCTCGTATCTGCAGCAATGCATATATTGGTGGAACGTCCGGCCACCAAGAAGCTAACTAAGATACTGCAATAATTTTTTGCGAATAGGTTACAGCCTTATCACGCCATCGCAAAGTTTGCAGACTTCTTCACGGTGCGTAATAAAGATCATGGTCTTCTGCGGGAACGCCTCGAAGATGCGGCGGAACATTTCCTTTTCGGTATCCACATCCAGGGCGGCGCTAATTTCATCTAGCAACATGATGGATCCGCCTTGCAAAAGACCGCGGGCAACGGCGATACGTTCCGCCTGACCTTCGCTAAGACCATAGCCCCGTTCACCCAATTCCGTATCAAGACCATCAGGCAGATCATTTACAAAATCTGCGCAGGCAATGTGCAGCGCCGCAGAAATTTCCTGGTCAGTTGCCGCAGGATTTGCCATCTGCATATTCAGGCGGAGAGAACCGCTAATCAGCGAATTACCCTGAGGAACATAAGCAAAATTTTTTCGGGTAGATTCATCGGCAGAAACTTCCCGAGGATCCGGGCTCCCTGAATAAACAATAGTCCTGCCAACGTCAGGTTTTACAAGACCAAGCATGATTCTAAAGAGTGTGGTTTTTCCAATACCGGTTTCACCCATCAGCGCCATTTTGCTGCCAGGCTTAAAATCAAGATTCAAATTTTCTAGAACTTTTCTACCGTCATCGTCATAGGCAAAGGAAACGTTTTCAAAGCGGACACCTGCAGAAGGGAACGGTTCCATTGAGTGTTGCACTCGGTCAAGGTTAGCGGATTCCTGGGTCAGACGATTTTCAATAATTTCATCAACACGGTCAATACTTGCCGTAGCATGAATCAACTGAGGAGCCGAATTCAGCAAATTAAAAATGGGATGCTGAATTTGACCTACCAATTGCAAAAACGAAGTCATCACGCCAAAAGTGATTGTTCCATTTCGCAGTCCAATACCGCCCCACACAAAGGCCAGCAAATAACCAAGCCCAAAAGACAAGCCAATCAGCAGACGGACAATCACCGTAAAACGGCTACGGACAACAACGCGCCCCATTAAGCAGTCCTGCATATTGTTCAACAGTCCGCCCACAAATCCCTCGCTCACCATGGAACGGATCAGAGCGTCATTCTCGGCACACTCCTGCACATGCATCTGAACGCGGCTTTCACTTTCGCGAATTTCTGCAGTCATCTTTCGCAGACAGCGGGCAATCAGTTTTCCCAGCACCAATGCAAAAGGAGTCGTCAACAGCAAGGCCCAAGCCAACCGCGGATCAAACCAGCGCATCAGCAAAAAGGCACCCACAAGCTGGATCGAAGTCACCGCCATTTGCGGCAACTTATCAAAAGTGACATCGCAAATGGTTTCCACATCCTTCATGACGCGGGACGCCACATCACCAGAATGAAGGGTTTCCTTGCCGTAAAGTTTCCGTGAAAAAATCCTTGAAAAGACAACCGCACGCAAGCAGTTAACGCCACGAGTGCAAGACTTGATACCCAGATAATAATTCAGCTGTCGCAACAAAACGCCAGCCACAACGGTTCCCACCAGGAACATAACCATCACGGCAACATCATGATTGGAGCCTTCATGAATCGTCACATCGATAAAGGTCTTGCTCAACCAAATCGTAAGCAAGCCCGAAGCCACTTGGAAAACGCCAGCCATGACGCGAGCGCACATGTTCATGCGTTCGCCTCTTGAATTGCGCCACAACCAAGTCAGATATTTCATTCGACGACTTTAACCTCTTGCCACTGGGCTACAATGGCAGACACATCGGCCTTGGCCTGAGCTTCGGAAACTTCATATTCCTGGCAGAGTCTTTCAGCCAGACTATCCACAGTAAATTCGCCTTGCGACGCTTCATTCCACAAGAAAGCAGCGGTATCATTCAGGCAAAGCAGACGACCAAAATCCAGGGCACCGAGGCCCTCGCCCATAATCACCTTTTCGCCGCACACATCGCGAAGAACAAAGCCATTCTTGATTTTCATTTTACGTCCTCAAGTACAGTCAAACTTTATGAGTTATAAGATAAATTTTTAAAAGGTATCTGCGGATAGGCAAACACAAAGCCCAAAGCTTCGCACAAAAAAGACTCCACCTGGAAATCAGCGAACGGTGACGCCCCTGTTCATCCACCACACGGATGGCCTGGGCCTTTACATCTGACAACTTGCAACGTTCCCCAAAAGTCAGATTGCCATCCCCCATCAGCGTTACATTCTCACCACTGATTTTCACAATCCGATGAACCACATAACGGTTCCCCTCAACAAAGGCAAGCACCACATGGCCCACCTTCAGGTTTTCGGGTTTTACAAGAACCAGTTTTTCGCGGCCGCCCACAATAAAGGGCAACATGCTACGACCATTCACCGGGAACGTTACGCTCACGCCACTTTCTACAAGGCGGATCGCTTCCGCTATAATAACTTCATCCGTAATGTTCACTGCGCAGAAACCTCGGTAAAGGCGCCGTAGCAAACTTCGGCCGCATTCTCGTCGGGAAGGCATTCCAGATGGAACATTTTTACTTCCTGGGCAAGGCGGTTTTCTGTAGCGTGGAGGCCATCGGCCACTTTCTTATCCCAACGCATTCCAGAAATGCTCACCACCAGAGCCATATAGGCTTCAATTCCCTTTATGGGGCGAATTTTATTTTGCGGAGCCTGACTCAGGTTTACTATTCCCGCCAGCGGAACCCTGCTATTCTTATAACAGGGAGTCTTACCACTCCAAGGCGTTCCGTAGACCCAAACGCCATCCTCTTCAAGACGGACCACAGGATTGTCGTCATTCAAAAGATCAGCGTTACTGAATCGACGCAACCACATTCTCGCGTGAGTGCTCTTTCCTGTTCCGCTTTTTCCAAGGAACATGTAGCCTCGATTTTCACGAGCAATTACTGCCGAATGGAACAGCACCGTATTCTTGCAGGACGTGGCCAACGCATACAGCACCATCAGGGAATTGTTCAAGGCGAACTTTTGAAAATGAGCGGGCAAAGTTCCATTCACATAAAGCGAACCGCTCTGAAATTCGTCATGACAAACGAGTACTCCAGTAGATTTTCCACCCAACAGAAATTCAAATGTCGGCAAACTTTCAGCATTTTTTCCGCAGATGATTTCTTGCCCTTCATCGACCTGACGCGTCTCTTCGACAAAATCAACCCGTACATTTTCCGTAAAAATTTCCAGCGAGAATGCTAATGGCAAACCGTCTACAGATTCCAATTTAAAGGGAGCATAGTTATCCATCGACGCGAAGAACAAAGGCGAAGCATCGTCGTTCAACTTCACCTCGAAAACATGGCCAGCCACTTTAAAAAAGGAATTCATTTTCATCACTTCATAAAGTTAGCAAACCTCTTAAGCGGCACCCATAACGCACCGCTTTATTTTCTAAATTTAGGGTATGAAAAACGCCAGTGAACTTCTTGAATTTGACGCGGGTCACTTGTGGCATCCTTATGCAGCATTACGCAACACGCCGGCCAGATTTTTGGCACGTTCCGCACAGGGAACCACCATCGAAACCGCTGACGGCTTAAAACTGATTGACGCCGTTTCTAGCTGGTGGTGTGTAGCCCACGGTCACAACAGCCCCGAAATTGTTGAAGCCATTCGCAAGCAAAGCGAAAAGATGTGCCATGTGATGTTTGGCGGTTTCACCCACGAGCCAGCCATCGAACTGGGCGAACGTCTGGTGAAGTTTTTGCCCAAGGGCCTGAACAAGATTTTCTACGCCGACTCCGGAAGCATTTCTGTGGAGTGCGCCGCCAAGATGGCAGTGCAGTACCAGTTCGCCAAGGGCCATCCTGAAAAATGCAAGCTGGTGGCGTTGAAGGGAGGCTATCACGGCGACACCGCAGGAGCCATGGCCTTAAGCGATCCCGATGGAATGCATACTCTTTTCCGCGGTATCATGCCTCAGCATTATTTTGCGGAACGCCCTAACTGC
Source organism: Fibrobacter sp. HC4 (assembly GCF_023373925.1). Taxonomy (NCBI): domain Bacteria; kingdom Pseudomonadati; phylum Fibrobacterota; class Fibrobacteria; order Fibrobacterales; family Fibrobacteraceae; genus Fibrobacter; species Fibrobacter sp. HC4. The sequence continues at coordinate 131,339 of NZ_JALCZV010000004.1, forward strand.
CGCGCCGACGAACCATGGGACGACCGCGACTTCGCCTCTATGGAGCAGGTGGTTGCGGAACACGAAGGTGAAATTGCAGCCATTATCTGCGAACCTGTTTTCCAGGGCGGAAACGGCATGTGGCTTTATAACGCAGGCTACCTGAAGAGACTGCGCAAGCTTTGCGACGAAAAAGGCATTCTGCTGATCTTTGATGAAATCGCCGCAGGCTTTTACCGTACCGGCCCCCGCTGGGGCATGGAACACGCCTGGAGCTCCCCGGGCGACGCGGGCAAGGACTGCGCCAATTCTGGTGAAGACTGCGCCGCCGTTTTGCCGGACATCATGACTATCGGCAAGGCTCTTACGGGCGGTCACATGACCATGGCCGCATGTGTCGCTTCCGAAATGGTGGCAGACGTCATTACCAACAGCAAGATTTCCGCATTCATGCACGGCCCCACCTATATGGCAAACCCGCTGGCCTGCGCCGCAGCAATTGCCTCCCTGGACTTGTTTGAAAATCGTGATTACGCATCCCGCGTAGCCGCCATCGAAAAGCGACTCCGCGCCAACTTGGAACCGCTTCGCAACCTGGAAAACGCCGCAGACGTTCGCGTTCTCGGAGCCATCGGTTGTTTGGAACTGAAGGCTATTCCCACCAGCGACGACATCCTCCGCGTCATCAAGGAAACTGGGGTGTGGCTCCGTCCCTTCTGCAATTACGTTTACACCATGCCGCCCCTCATTACCAGCGAATCCGAAGTGGACCGCATATGCGAAGCCATCACGATGATCGGTCAGTGCGAACCTGGCCCCGTCAGCGACGACGAATTCCACGAGTAAAGATTTATGGATTACTACAGTTTGAAAATGCGTGCTTCCCAGGATGTGGAAGAAACTGGTGCAGACGGCAGCCGCAATATTCGCGAGCAGCATATTTCCGGTGCAGAACGCATCGTTTCTCGAGATGCTGTAGAATACGTTTGCCAGGCTATGGTACGCCGCGCCATGACTCATTCTAAAGGTGATCCAGACAAGATTAACATCAAGATCGAAAAGGTTGCCGAAGAAGACATCCAGATTTTGGATGCGCTGCCCGTTACCCGCATCGATGTGAATACTTGGCAGGAAGGTCTTGATAAGGCTTTTGAACTTGTGGGAGAAGCCGCTGCAGGCGTCCGCGAAAAGTTGCCGGAACTTCTCCGTGCTACCTACTCCATGCGTGGAGCCATGCTGTACGACATCCGCACCGGTGAACGTCTGGAACCCAACAAGGAACGTGGGGTTCGCGCCACCTACATGGATGCACTGCAGACCAACGCTGTTGACGACCGGGAGCCCTGCGGAACCGCTTCCACCAATAAGAATCATTTTAACGAAGCCATTGTTCTCGCCACAAAGGTGGCAAACGCCCCCGGCATGGTTGCAGAACTTTGCATCAGCGACGACCCGGAATACGTTACCGGTTATGTAGCCAGCAAGGAACTGGGCTATGTACGAATCATGAAGCTAAAGGAAATGGGCAGCCCCGATGGCGGCCGCATTTTCCTTTTCGACTCCAGCAAGGCCTCCGCCGAAGAATGCATTGACTTCTTACAAAAGAAAAAAGTGCTGGTGCGGTGTCCGTAACTTGCTTCCAAAAATCCGCGACGATCTCGTTTCTCAATGTACACCCTTAAGCCACACGCAGGAATACCCCGCTCCTTGACTTTGATGCTTGCCATTATGGCGGGCATTTCTGTGGCCAACATTTATTATTGCCAGCCCCTGCTGAACATGATCCGCATGGACATGGGGATTTCGGAATTCCATGTAAATCTCATGCCGGTGCTAACACAGGTGGGTTACGCATTAGGCCTGCTTTTCATTGTGCCGCTGGGCGATATGATTGACCGCCGCCACATTGTACTGGTGAATTTTTCCCTGCTGATTTTCGCCCTCATTACCATTTACTTTTCCAAGAACGCAGGAATGCTTCTGGCAGGCTCCTTTGTTACAGGCATCTGCTCCGTGACGCCGCAGATTTTTATTCCCATGGTTTCGCTGTTTTCGAAACCCGACGAAAAGGAACTGAAAACTGGAATGGTGTTGAGCGGACTCCTCACAGGAATTCTTGCCTCCCGCGTGTTCAGCGGTCTTATTGGGGAATGGTTCGGATGGCGCAGCATGTTCCTGATTGCAGCCGCCATGATGCTAATATCTACCGCCATCGTATTCAAGGCATTGCCCAACGTACCCACCACCTATCGCGGCACATTTTTCACCATGCTGAAATCCATCGGGGAACTTTTCCTCCGATTCCCTCAGGCAAGAATTTTCAGCATCCGCTCCGGATTCGCTTTCGGGTCTTTTCTTGCGCTATGGGCATGTCTCGCTTTCCGAATGAAGCAAGCGCCGTTCTTCCAGGACAGTAAAGCTGTTGGACTTCTGGGACTTTGCGGTATCGCCGGTGCATTAACAGTCTCTCGCATCGGCAAGTACATCAAGCGTTATGGTGTAGAAAAATTCTGCAACGCCGGAAGCCTTTTGATGGCAGCCGCATGGGCAACCTTCTACTTCGGAAATTCCAGTTACGCCGCCATCGTCGTAGGCATTATCCTCATCGATATCGGCATGCAGTTTATCCAGCTGGGCAACCAAAGTTCCGTGATGAAACTTTGCCCCGAAGCCACCAGCCGCATGAACACCATCTTCATGACCATCTATTTCATTGGCGGTTCCCTCGGAACATTCCTGGCAGGAACCTTCTGGACACTCTGGGGCTGGAACGGAACAGTGCTGGCAGGCCTATTGCTTACCGCACTGTCTTTTGGGACGACGGTGATTAGTTACTGCAGAAAATAATTCGTGCCTATTTATTGTGAATCATTTTCATTCGCAAAACCTGATGATTCACTTTTGCCTGCAGGAAATAGATTCCATTAGGAAGTCCACTCATATGAGGTTTGGCATTTAGAACTTCACCAGCATATTCTGCATTGAAAGACGCTACGCGGTGCCCTTGCAGATCAAATACTTGAACTTGAGCCATTCCTGCATTTTGTAGGTGCAGGGAGTTTGCAATCACCTGCGGGTCTTCCGAATCATCAGAAGAATCGTCGGATTTTTCACCGGCAGAATCGTCACCGGGATTTTCGGAAGAATCTTCAGAGGGATCCTCATCCACGATGGATTCGTCAGTTGCAAGCACAATGCCCTTCATGTCAAATTCAAGCTGGTCAATATTGGGGCCGCCCTGTTCTGAAACAGATTGCAACTTCAGAACATTCACGCCCTTATTCAGTGAAATCTTGATTGCCACGGAATCCCAGGTTGTCCAATCTGCGGTAGGCGGGAATGTGGCGACACCATAGCTTTCATCATTGACGAACAGTTCCATCTTGCGGGTATCCGTCTTGCCGTGGGCATAGCGGAGAACCAGAGTGACACCTTCCTGGGCAGAGGGAGAATACAAATTCCAGATGCCATAGCTGGTAACAATGTTGTCGAAATTGAAGTAGCAGTCACCAACAAAGCCACCGTTAGTTGTTTCGCAAACGCCAACGCCATCAGTGGGGACACCTGCCTCTATGCTGGACAAAACGCTCACTGCGGAATTTTCAATCTTTGCTTCTGCAAGAACCGTAATGCTTGCTGTGCGTGTGGCGGGTTCCACTTCATCGGAACCACCCTTGGTAACAATGTTGATTTCGTAAACACCTGCTTTTGTAGGAGTACCGCCAATGACATAACGGGAGTTTGTGGCATCCAGCTTTGCAGTCACACCATCAGGCAACCCCGTGATGGTAAGACCATCGCAGTTGCTGTAACCGAAGGCGTATTCCGTAATGGCGTCGCCCAGCATAATGGTCTGGAAACTAGAGCCTGCACCCTGTTTCTGGATGGCAGGAATTCTAGGACCAGCTTCGCCACCCACCAGCATAATGTCCGGAGTAGGAGCCTTGTCGGCACCAGCACCCAGCCAGAAACCGAGATGAGGCGGCTGGTTGTAGGCGGTATTCTGCCAGCTCATTCCCAAGCGATAGATCGGGTCATGGGCAAGAGTATAAAGGCGATGTGTGGTAGGAATTGTCGTGGTATAAACGTAGAGCTTGGAAGCGCCATCGTGAAGGATGACTTCTTCACGCCAGTCACCGAAAAGGTCTCCGCTGAAGTTGGGAGTCGCCTTAGTGGAATTGCAGCTATTGCCTTCCAAAGTCACCAAGTCACCAAACTTCTTGCTGGAATAATTCCACTTACTAATCTTGTTTCCATCCAAAAGTTCATCCTGAAGGTCGCCATCCCAATAGATGCGGAAATTGACGGAGTAGCGACTTCCCAGAACTTTACCTTTTGCGGAATATACGTTGCCATCGGCAGTACTCCACATTTCATAACCGCGGCTAGTGCTGTCTACGTCGGCGGCGAGGCCACGGCCATTATCAGCATCGCTGTTGGAACTCCACAGGATTGCTCCGGTGCGGGCGTCGTGCAGGTCGTATCCGTAGGGCTTTTCTTCGTGAACTTCCCATACTTCAAGGCCTTCGTGATCCGGATCCAGGTCTCCCAAATGAATGGCATCGCCGTGGCCCTTGCCTGTGCGATACATGAATTTACCATTGTGATCAATGGCACAGGCACCTTCGATGATTTCATCGAAGCCGTCGCCGTCCACATCACCTGCAGAAAGATTGTGATTGCCCATGCCGTAACATTCGCTGCCCTTGGTAGCGGCATTGTAATACCAACGCTGGCTCAAAGTTTTTCCGTCCCAGTCGTAAGCGGCAATTGCCATACGGGTGTAGTAACCACGCTGGAAAACCATGCTGGGTTTCTGTCCATCCAAATAGGCGTTAGTTGCCAGGAAACGGTCTACGCGGTTGCCGTAGGAATCGCCCCAGCTGGAAACTGTTCCGCGAGCGGGATTGTAATTGACCGTAGCCAATTCCACACCGGTCTCGCCATTGAACAAAGTCAAATATTCATTACCGCCCAGAATGTAGCCGTTGGAATTGCGGTAATCCTTAGTGTGGTTTGTTTCGCTGGCGGCAGCGCCCTTGCTAATGTACTTGCCGGAACCATCCTTTGTGCCAGGGGCTGTTTTCATGGCCACTTCAGCCTTGCCATCGCTATCGTAGTCGCCCACCAGAATCTGGGTATAGTGAGCACCTGCGCGAATATTTACGCCTAGGTCAATGCGCCAAAGTTTTTTGCCATTGAACTTATAGCAATCCACAAACACGTTGCCGGTCTTTCCCTTCTGGGAATTATCCTTGGAATTGCTAGGATCCCACTTCAAAATCAGTTCATATTCGCCATCGCCATCTACATCACCTACGGCGATATCGTTAGGGCTGTAAGTATAATCGGAACCACCCGCGGGGCGATCCAGATTAACAACCAGCTGCTGGGAACCCCACACAGAGACAGTCTTGTCTGCAGATTTTTCAACGCCGTTCACAACCGGGCGTACATAATACTTACTAGCGCTTGTACCTTGAGCATCCGTATAATTGCTGGCGGCTTTTCCATCGAAGCTTGCGATTTTTGCGCCATCACGATAGAGGTTAAAACCAGTGGTGTTGCCGTCGGTACCCAAAACGCGCCAACTGAGGTAAACGCCCCCGCTAGTCTTCACAGCCACCAGGCCGCGATCCAGATTTTCCATTTGACGAGTTGCGTTTGCAACACCAAAACCCATTACAAGCGTAAGGCCTGCACACACCATAAACCTTTTCATAAACATCCCTTGGGAACCCAAACACCATTTTCCGGGATTTCCCAAACCTAAAGATACTCGGTATTACCGCACATGTACACCTCAACAAAATTTTTCTGTTGTCCAGCGACAACGCGTAGTCTATAGACAACTCTTTGATTTTATTAGGGATACGATTTTGCAGTGACCGAAAATATTTTTGAAGAAAATTCCAAATGAAATGGATTTTTGGGAGTGCAAAATGTTTGGATTGGGTAAATTCGTGATTGTGGCAGGAACCGCTTCCGCCATTGCAGCAACACCTACTATCAAGGTAGATTTTGACCAGAGTGGTCGAAATAGTTCCGAAGTCACTGAGGGCAATTACATCCCCTGGGTAGTTACCGGGGCAATCTCCAAAGACACGACTTTAAGTGGAGTCAAGATTACCATAAACAAGGGCAGTGCGGGAACTGCTCTAAAAACAAACTGGTACAAGGCTTCTATCCAGTCGCCCTATTACGCAAAGTTGGTTGGAGATGGCGTCACCGTAGATGGCGGAAATTCCGGCGGAGAAATCAGCCTTACTTTCTCTGGACTTTCTGCAGGAACTCACAGCCTTCTCGCCTACTTGAACAATGTGGACGCGCCCGAAGCCTTTAACTACAGCAATATTGATGTCTACGTCAACGGGACAAAAAAGATAACCGTCAAGCCATCCAATCGAGCCCTCACCACAGAGAACGCTGCAACAGCCTACGTTTCCTTTGAGGTAACTTTTGCAGGCAGCGCCACCATCAAGTTCGTTCCCAGCACATCCAGCGCAACATTTCGCAACGTGACTCTTAACGGATTCGCCTTGAATGTTCCCAATTCCGCAGCACAATCTTCCGGCCCGATTCCTGCTGATTTAAACGATCATGCCGCCCACAATAACGGGGACTTGACCTTGTCCTGGACGGCAGCAGTTTCCGCAAAGAAACATCAGGTTTATTTCGGTACCGATTCTGCCGCAGTACTTGCAGCAACTTCAAAGAGCGCAGAATACAAAGGCGAACAAACCGAAACAACATTCGAGGTCACTGGAACGAATCCTCTAAACTCCTATTTCTGGCGCGTTGACGAAGTGGATGCCAACGGCACCATCACCAAGGGCGACGTGTGGCGTTTCCGTATTGGCCGTGTGGCTTTTGATGGTGCTGAAGGTTATGGGCGCAATGCAGTGGGCGGCCGCGGCGGAAAAATCGTCTATGTTACCAACCTGAATGATTCCGGCGTAGGCTCCTTTCGCGAAGCTGTTACCAACGATATCGGCCCCCGCACCATCGTTTTCAAGGTGGGTGGCGTCATCAATCTAAAATCACGTCTCGTACTGAGCAGCAATTATGTGACTGTAGCAGGCCAGACGGCACCCGGCAAGGGCATTACTATTACAGGCGCCCCCTTCGGTATTACCGGTAACGATTGCGTTGTCCGCTTTATGCGAGTGCGTCGCGGATATGCCGCTACCGCCGAAGAACAGAACCGCGGTCTTGACGGCATGGGAATTACTGGTGCAAACCATAGCATTATTGACCATTCCTCCATCAGCTGGACTACCGACGAAGCGTTCAGCAGCCGTGGAGCAAAGAACATCACACTACAACGAACCCTCATTTCAGAAGCGCTGAATATTGCGGGCCACCCCAATTATCCTGCAGGAACGGCCCACGGGTATGCCGCAACCATCGGGGGCGACGTCGGCAGTTTCCATCACAACCTGCTGGCTCATAATGATGGCCGCAACTGGAGCATGGGCGGCGGCCTGGATGCCGCAGGAAATTACGCCGGCAAGCTGGACATTTTCAACAATGTGGTTTACAACTGGGTGGACCGCGTAACCGATGGCGGCGCCCACAATGTGAACTTCGTGGGCAATTACTATAAGGAAGGCGCTGCCACCACATTGCACGGCTACACGCTCCGTGCCCAGCTGGAAGGAACCGGCGGCGGAACCCAGGAATACTACTACCATAACAATGTGCTGCAGGCTGCTAACGGTTCCTTCACATGCGATGGCACCAACGACAACTGTGGTCGCGAATACCAGAAGTACGATAAGCAAGTGCTGAACTGGACTGTATTCGTCAACAAGCCTTACTTTGATTCCTACGCCACCATCCAGAGCGCAAAGGCCGCCTATAAGGACGTGCTTAGCGATGTGGGCCTGAACCGCACCGTCATTGACGATCACGATTCCCGCATGATTAACGAAGTCAAGACCGGCACTTACAAGTACACCGGTTCCGTCGGCAAGAAGCCCGGCATTCCTGACCGCGAAAGCGACGTGGGCGGCCTGGAAAATTATCCTAGCGTAAGCATGGCAAATGATTTTGACTCCGATGCTGACGGCCTTCCGGACTGGTGGGAAAATATGTACGGTCTGAACGCAGCTTCGGCAAAGGGAGACTTCAGCGACGCCAACAAGGATCGTCTCGGCGATGGCTGGACGGAACTGGAACGCTACCTGGAATGGCTAGCCCACGCAAACTTCACCTTCGAAAAAGGCGAAACCCAGACCATCGATCTTTCGCAGTACACCAAAGGCTACGATGGCGGCACTTATACCTTGAGCAATATTCCAAGCGGTGTCACAGCAACTGTAAGCGGATCCAAGATGACCGTGAAACTGTCCGACACTTTTGCAGGCGTTGGCTACATTACCTTTACCCTGAAGGACAATGCCGGCGACACCTATTCCCGCAAGATCGGCGTTACCCAGAAATTGGCTGCAGTATCCGCACAGGATCCGGAACCCGGTGTAACCACCATTGCTAAGTGTGGCGCAGGAAGTTCCAAGCAAACTGTAGAAAAAGGTGCCGCCATTGTCGACTTTTGCTACACCTGGGAAAATGCGAAAACCGTTGAAGTGACTGGACTTCCCGAAGGATTACTTGTTGACACAGACAACATAAACAAGAAAGTTTCGATTAGCGGCACAGTAAATGACGAGCCTGGTGAGTACGCATTTTTAGTCACTTCTATTGGTGGCGTAGGAGAAGCCTATGTCAAGAGTGGAATCATTACCGTGGTAGGAGAAGAACCCGATGACGATGGCGATGTCACATCCGTTGCCGCATTGAACCAAAAAGCATTCCATGTCGCCATCCAGAACAACATCGTCCATCTTTACGGATTGCCCCGCAACGTTGCAATCAGCGTGACGGATTTGAGCGGCAAACACCTAATGACTTCCAAGTCAATCGTTTCCGTAAACGGCTCCGCCATTGTAAACCTGAATGACTATAGCAGAGGCTCCTACCTAGTGAATATCCGCGGCCTTTCCAACAATGGCTCCCGGGTCAATAGAAGCATGCAAGTACAGGTGAGATAGACAAGTGTAGCGATGTACATTGTAAAACCCGAGACGCAATAACAGCAAACATCCTGTCCCAAAATACTTGACTTTTGTCCCATGATTATTTATATTGGTCAACAAGGTAGGTCAAGTCCATGAAAAAGAAGAATGTCATCAATCTGATTCGATATTATGCCGAAAAAAACGACCCCGCATTCCGCGAGGAGGCATACGAAATTGCCCGGGATTTTGACGCAAACGGCGATTTCCAGCTTTCGGAATACATCATGGCTCTCATGTCCAGCGCAAACGCCTTTGTGCCGCAAATGCACGAAAATCAGATGACATTTTTCCGCAAAATGACATCCTCGCGCGATTCGCTGCCGCTCCCCACGCCAATAGAAAAAGACATCCTTGGAATCATCAACGCTATCCAGCGAAACATGGGAATCAACAAGTTCCTATTCCAAGGCGCACCTGGAACAGGCAAGACCGAATCCGTACGGCAAATTGCCCGTATTTTGGAACGCGACCTGTTCTGCGTAGATTTCGACACCATCATCGACAGCAAACTCGGGCAAACGCAAAAAAACATCGCAGCATTATTTGATGAACTGAATCGCTTTGCGCACCCCGAAAAAATCCTTGTTTTGTTCGACGAAATTGACGCCATTGCCCTTGACAGAACCAGTTCCCATGACCTCCGCGAAATGGGTCGCGCCACGTCGGCAATCCTCAAGGGTTTTGACAACCTCAACGAAAAGATTACCATTATCGCCACGACGAACCTTTTTAAGCATTTTGACAAGGCGCTTTCCCGCCGTTTCGATTCCATTGTTGATTTCAATAGATACACTCAGGATGATTTGCAAGAAATTGCAGAATCTATTCTGAACAATTTCCTCGATGATTTCAAAATTGTTAGACGGAACCCTCGTCTCTTCCAAAAAATCATTAACCTGAACAAAAAACTGCCCTGCCCCGCTGATTTAAGAAAAATCATCAAAGCCGACATAACATTCAGCGACACAAACATCGAATGTGACTATCTCAAAAACATTTACAAATCATTCGTCGGCAAAGTTCCAGACAACTTGCAACTATTGCAAACGCAGGGTTTTACCGTTCGCGAAATAGAAATACTCTCCGGCATATCTAAAAGCCATGTATCGCGAATCCTGAATGGCGAGGGGCAAATAAAAACCGCACCTAAGGAACATCAGAAATGCCGTTCTTTGGGTGCTACCAATTTGCTATTTCATAAACCTAAAAAGAAAATCAACCTTGCAGAAGTGTACCGCAAGGCTGAAGAAGATATCGTGTGGGAGTAAATAGTTGCTCTAAACAATCTTAAACCATTCCTGCTTACCATCTTTCTTGATTTCGATAATCTTCTTTTCTTTGAGTTTAGCGAGGAACTTTCCCTGGCTCCTATTGAACTGAAGAAGTTCATCTTCTTTAAAACGAATTCGACATGTTCGTCGGCATTCGTCTTACTCGATTGAAACAAACTCGCAAGTAATTTTAAGGAATATGGAAAACTGGGAAAAGGTAAGTGTCAATCTTTTTTCTGCACTGGAGACACTAAATTTAATATGTTAATAATGTAAGATCTTACTTCCCGCTTTTCTTCTTCAGTAAGCACTGTAACTTCTATGGAAGAGATTGCTTTCTCACCAATCTTACAATTATAGCGATCCGTTCTTTTAAGCAATACAAAAAGTTCCTTCTTTAAGTCATTAGTATATTCGGCTATAACATTTTTTGTTATAGTCGGCTGCATTTGTTCTACAATTTTTTCTACGGAATCATTTTTGTTAACGTCTGTAGATTTAATCCCTTCAAAATATTCCGATAGCAGATCCAAGAGGCTCTTTAGATTGTTTTTTCCTCTTAAATAGAAAGCATCTATCGGCAAAACAGTCGCTAATTTTTCCAACATAGATGAATAACTTTCATTCATTTCTTCTAGTTTTTCAAAAGATTGCTTTTGAGATATCGGCACAATCACTTTTTTTAGTTGGGGTTTGTATAGAGCCTTAACATTTTCAATAGATTTCTCATCCATTGTAGGAATAAGTTTTTTCATTTCCTTGAAATAGAAATCTAAATAGGCATCAAACATTTTCTCGCTATTTAATCGACTCACTTGAAAATACAATTCTAGTAGATAATGGATAGTTTCGTTTATAATTTGTCTTTCTACCCTTTTCTGTTCTAAATGATGCAACAGAAATTTTGATCCGACTCCAATCAAAACTCCTAAAAAACCAGTCAATGCTGGTATTATAATTTTCACATCAAACATGTTCTTTAAAAATTCCTTCTAAATACATCGTTTCGGCCCCAATAATTATAAATAGAAGCGGCGCTCCTAACTCACCTCTTATTTTTGTCCATTCTTTACGATCGATTTTTGATGGACTTGGATTCTTTTCTGGATGAGAATGCCATTCTCCTAAATAGCCGATTCGTCCTTTTGAGTCGCTGTTTATAGAGCTCCATGCTTCCAAGTGTTTTTCATCCTGGCGCAAGAACGCATAACGCGCTCTTTCATCTTTAACGCAAGCAGATGTAATAGATTCTACATACAGAGAATTTTCCTCAATAATACCTAAAATAATCCCTCCATTTTCGTCAGACATCATTGTATTCTTTTGCGCTATTTCAAAATCATCAAGCGCTTTCTTCGAAAAGAATATTTGATGTAAGTCTCCCCTTTCACTAAGATACTGTAACCGCGGACTTAAGATACTTTGCATGAAGGACAACCCATATTTTTAGAAATTTCTCGGCATTGCATACCGCCCCACACATTGTCTTCACAGCATTGCCACCAAAAAACAGATTCCTGACCTTCTTCCTTTTGCAACGACTTGTAAAGCGCAGTCATCATTAAATTCGCTGCAGATATCGATGCCGTTATCGGGAAGGGAATGTAAACTGAATTGCACGAATCTACGATATATTCATTATCGGACAACTTCGGAAGTATTTTTTCTTTTGCGAAATCATCTACGCACTTCAAACAAGCCTTTTGTGAATCCTTTATAACGGATGCGCAAACGGCACGACTTCGACCATAAATATAGCCACAAACATACAAAGGCATCTTTTGCATTTTACATAAACGACGTCCCAAGTAATTAGAGAAGGTTTCGTTTCCCGTCGTATCTAAAATAATATCATAAGGCAGCTCACAATTTTCATTAAACTCATCTTCAAAATTCCTCGTTTTTGCTATAATTTTTAAATTGCGAGAAGACTCATTTAATCCTCGACATTGGCTGAGCATAGCATCCTTCATTTCAGATGCTTTATTTTTTCCAACAGAAGACAATCCAAGATAATGACGAGAGAAATTTTCCTCACCATATTTATCGGAATCAATAATAGTCAATGGTTGGTTAAACCCGACTCCAGATTTAATTAGCATCAATAGCAAGTTACTACCCAGAGTTCCACATCCAATAAGCAAAATTTTTTTGTGTTGCAAGAAATTTTCTTTTTTGGTCATTGTATTTCGCGAAAACATATTAGACTTTACGTGATAAAAAGGCAAACAAGTAATACAATCGTCATTCCCCTCTGACGGGGTTACAAGTAAGCCTAATAAGTTTCCCTTCCATTCAAAAATCAAACTGAATTGTTCTTTGTTATAACATCCACGAAGAACGATTTTCAAAAATCGACTATAAGCTCTCTTTCCAAGACATTTTTTACCAAAAGAGAGTAAATCCTTTTTTGTCGGAAAAGGATACTCAAAAGCTGAAAAATCCACATCCCGATAAAGATGATATAGTTCTCCGAAAACCTGAAGTTGATTGGAATTTCCCTGTTTTGAAAATTCAACCCTAACATTTTGGGGGCCAATCTGTTTTATTGTGAAACGTCCCTCTTCCTTTCCATCTATCCAATACGCAAGCATCTCTCTAGTAAACTCTTTTGCGTATTCCTCTCGAGACCTATCTAATGTTGTTTTTATAGCTTCACAAATCAGCAATACTGTGCGTTTGGGATTATAGGCATCAAAAACATACTCTCCTCGCTGTATGTAGCATAAATCGCCTTGATCGCAACCATCTTGATTAACATGTGGAACTTTTCGATAAAGCCCCTTCATTTTTTCATCATTGAATTTTACAGAAGGAAAATCAGGGTATTTCTCATCCTTGAATATAAGCGTCAGATTGACTCTGCCGAACCTTTTTGTATCAACAAATCCGTCAAAATCAAGAGGAGAACCCTCCCCATTTGCATAAAATCCACAAATAGAGAGAGCGTCAACTAACCCTTCCCAAATCTGATTCATTTTAGCCAGCCCTTGTTGTGCGAGGCGGCTGTCTAAAATTCGGGGTGTAACTTTCCTTCACTTCAGGGAAGCGATCGCCAAGGTGAGCACTCCTAATAACAGACGCGACTTCTGATAATGATTGAGAAGACTTCATCTGAAGTGCACAACGAAATCCCCTCGCATAATTTCTCAGTTTATCAAACTTCGTCCTTGCACACTTAATCGTGTCCTCAGAATCTGCAGGGTTTTCAACGAAAACATCCCCATTGTCATCCAACAACAAGTCCAGACCTTCTATTCCTGTTAGAATATTCATTAACTCTATTTCAATATTATCGGAGAATGGCAGCCCTCCTTTGATTTTTTCAGCCAAACTCATCAAGAAAATAGAAGAGGGTCCTTTACCATCTTCCCACCGGAAATCTCGCCATCCTTTCAGAATACGATAGATCGCTCTATCGTCCTTGTTCTTTTGCTCAAAATACACATTAAGTAAGCGAGGATCATTTCTATCTGACCAGGTATAGTTTCCGTTACCGTCATTAGTCGCAAGCATGACGGAATCTGTAGGTAAATCTTCCCACTCCAAATCTTTTGCTTCAGAATTAGACGAGTCGCTATGAGAAGAAAACATACCTATGCTTTCATTAGCAGCTCGTTGATCGCGAATGTATTTAAGTTCGTCATCTGGCACGGAATACAGGGGGATGTCGAAATGAATATCACTGTCAATAATAAGACGGCAACATTTCTTGTGTTCCTCGTATTCCCAACTATTCTGTTTCGCAAGAGGTGTCAGAATATCACCAACCATCTTAAAGAAGTGCTCTGACGCATCCTGAGGTTCCTTACGCCCGTCATATTCGTGGTAGGAAAGAGGTAAATAACACCCATAATCGTAATCAACCTGTTGTTGAGGAGGAAAACAAGGAGTATTCTGCGTTTTATATCGAGCTGATCCTTGAGTCATAAAATGAGGTATTCGCCTATGACCTTCCGCTTCCGTTTTTTTACTAATTCCTTGCGTTAGAGCAGTCTTCACTGCGATACGCACATTCTCTAGTTTATCCTTAACATTCTGGGATACAGCAATGTTAACTAGGTATTCATTAAAGCAGTCATTAAGAGTTTTGCTTGCCATGTTATTGCTCCCCCGTCTCTAAGGTTATGTTGCATGCGGGTTTGTTTGACGGGAGCCCGAACTGCAAGAAGGGTGTTCAAAATAGAGCCCTCCAATTTTGTTTAGACGAAAGCAAATACCATGCCAAAAACAAAAACTTATGTAAAATTAGCGCAAAACGTTTGAATCGAAAGAAATTCGTGACGAACCTGTTTCAATCTGAAACAAGAAGTGCTTAATTATGAGATATTTTCACAAAAATAGCCAATATACAGCTTTCATTTAATAACATTGTTGCTATTTTTACGAAAAAATCGTAAAAACAGGGTGCTTTATGTTACTTTCCTTCACTGTTGAAAATTTCAGATCCATAAAAAATTCATTAACATTCTCCATGACACCCACCTCGTATAAGGAACTTGAAGACTCCGGAAACATCCGAGAAATAGCAAACGGCGTGAAAATCACTACGGTCGCTGCAATTTACGGAGCTAATTCTAGCGGCAAAAGCAACGTCATCCGCGCAATGGGAGCCATGCGCCGCATCATCTTAACGTCCATTAAGCTTAACGCATCTGAAGACCTTCCCACAGACCCATTTATTTTAGACGACAACTCTTCAACGAAGTCTACAACTTTTGACGTCAAATTCTTTTCAAACCAACGAACTTATAGATATGGTTTTACATACAACTCCAAGGAAATAATAAAAGAATGGCTATATGAAACAGCAAAAGTCAAAGAGCGCATTTTATTCCTTCGAGATGAAGGTAGTATAACTATTGGAAAAAAATTTGAAGAAGGTGAAGGGAAAATAGAACTCACTGTTAAAAACAGACTATTTTTGTCTCTCGTTGCTCAGTTGAACGGAAGAATATCAAAACAAATTATCGAATGGTTTCAACACTTCAACAACATATCTGGCCTTGACAACGAAAACTTCCGAGAATTTTCAATAGACCAATTACTAAAAAAAGACACAGAATCAAAAGTCGCAATGAGCTTTCTAAAACAAATGGATTTGGGATTTTCAGATTTAAAACCCATTGAGCAAAATCTTGATGAATCCTTTTTTCCACCAGATATGCCTATAAAATTAAAAGAAAGTATATTAAAGCAACACGCCAATGAAAAAGTACTCTTCCTAGAGTCAAAGCATAAGATTCATCGCAACGATGGAACGACCATCGAAAAATTCTTTCAGTTTGACGATATGGAATCTGACGGGACGCTCAAAATATTTGATTTATCCGGCCCATTAATCAACACATTGTTACATGGCTACACCCTTGTTGTTGATGAACTCGATGCAAAGCTTCATCCATTACTTACGCGAAGAATTGTTAAAATATTTAATTCAACAAAAGGAAACCCAAACAACGCTCAACTAATTTTTGCAGCACACGACACAAACCTTCTTGACATCAATTTGTTAAGACGAGATCAAATATGGCTTACTAAAAAAAATAAAGATGATGAAACAACAAGCCTAGAGCAACTCAGCGAAATATTGGTTTATGATAAAGAAAAAGGCGAAGAGAAAAAAGTTAGAAATGATCGCATTTTCGAAAAAGATTATTTAAATGGTGATTACAAAGCCATCCCAGACATAACCGAAGACTTCGATTTAACAAAGGCAATGCAAGAATAAACCAGGAGACCTTTATGCATGAATACACGATTAAAAGACCTTTAAAGGAACGTATCATTTTTTTTATAGCGATTGTTGCAATAACAATTGCACCCATTATTGACCAAATATTTCCCGTAGTTGCTGGTGGAATATTTGTTCTGTTGTGGCTACTATTTTCGAAATTTTTATGGAATAAATCCTTTCTCAAATGGATTTCACAAACCCCTGATCTAAACGGCACCTGGAATTGCGATGGCGAGGGAAAAAAGCAAAACGACCCATCAGTGACAAACCCATGGAACGCAACAATTACCATAGAACAAAATTTTTCCGAAATTTCAATTTACATGAAAACAAAAAACAATTCGTCACAATCAGTGAGCTACGGAGCCTCTATAGAATTCATCAATAAAGAGACGTGTACTTTGTCGTATCCTTATAAAAACACGCCTATAAAAGCAGATGCAGATATGTACGAACACGATGGTTTTTGTCAATTAACATTCAATTTAGAGAATAAAACAGCAACAGGTTATTATTATACGAACAACAGCCGGAAATCCTATGGATTTATGAATTTGTCTCGAAATTAGCCTTTCGTCAACAACATCGATCCAAAAGAACCACGATCCCTATCAGTGAAATAATCCGCTTTAGCGGTTCCATGTTCTATATCAAAAAACATTCTACACGATCCATAATGCTTATGCATATCTTGATCAGAATCTGATCGCGGTTCATTCCTATAAAAATATGACAAAACAAGCTCCTTGTCATCAATCTTTTCAAGTTGAGCTTGTGTACTATAAGAAACAGATTTTTCCGTTTCTAATTTAATTAGTATTTCATCATATGTCTGAGAAATCGTTACTGCGCCGTTCCAATTTTTTTTATAATTTGGTTCTCCATAACGAAAACCCGTACCTTCACACAACCATTTTCCAGACAAATTATCTAATTTCAAGAATTTCATAATATGTTTATTTTTCCAAATTATTTTTGAAAAACAAAACCATAGACCCACAAATATTATCCATGACGAAACGGCAAAAAAACATCCAAATGTTTTATTTATCGTATCAAAAAACAATGTGTTTATAATTGCAGAAAGTGACGTAGCAGCAATAGTCAAGAAAAAAACAATCCTTTTAGTTAATCCATTTTTTATTACGTATTCATGCATATTAACGCTCCTTTTAAAGAAGATCCACCATGCCATCATCAGAAACGACAATGGTCATAACCTTCTTTCCTTGTGATTTTAAATATTCAGTAAATCTAACAGAACTATTATACCGAGACCCCCTACTTGAATCACCACCACTTGCAGGAACCATTCCATCAAAAATTAAACCTATTGCATAACAAATTCCACTTTCATCCACCATAACAGCACCATCAATTGAAGACAATTTCGTAATTGAGTTTTCATTGATTGAAAAAGGGTCGACCAAAATTGCTTGTGTTTTTAATCGATCCGATTGTTCTTTGGCCGCGTTACTAATCAATAATATGCCACCTTTATTTTGATTTATCAAAGCATAAACGGAAACATAAAGATCTTTGAATTTTCCTTTTGATTCTTCCCCAAATACATCTTTGTATTTCTGTTCAATCCACTCCTGATCTATCTTTTGACATGGTATTGAAGGAATTCCGTTCTTTATATTTAAAAGTATTTCAGAATCCGACATTCTATACAAGTTCCAAAAGCCGAGGCCTTCAAAACGAACAACATATACTTCATTATCGGTCGTTATTTCGCGTTCATTTAACGTTCCAATTCCATAAAAGAATCCATCAAATAACAAATAAAAGGTATCATTCGTAAGTTCCAACACCTTCCGTAACAATCGAAGCGTATTGAACGATATTTTTTCTTTGAATTTATAAGCGATATCAATATTGTTACTATTGGGTGGGGCAAGCAACACACGCCCCAACAATTCCTTCTTTTCGTATTTTTCTAAAGACACCTGAGATATATTTTCAAAAAAATGTAGCGCGTTTGCAACGCCTCCATGCATATTAGCATCTCGAACGCACGTCATAGCAATAAAAGAAATAAAATCTCGCCCTATCGCCCGACTAATTTCATTTGGAGATATTTTCTCCCCAAAATCTTTACCACTCTCGCTTGTCAAATTTTTTATTAAATGCTCTATATTTTTATAGCTAAATTCAATAATTGACTCACAAAAAAGGGACTTCAAAACGAGTGAAACATTCAGTTCATTTTCACATACATTCATTGAAATCTTTTTTACAGAGTTATATTTTTTTTCTATCAAAAAAAAGAACACAACAAACAACGAGATTTGATTCTATATTTAATTGAAATTCCTTCTTTTCTAATTCCGAACTTTCATAAGCACCAAAATATTCAATTTCGCCATTACCGTTCAACGCAAAATCCTTTTCATACGATGATGCAGCTGTGCAAAGAACACCCCCGCCACCAACAGCATATCGACCATATTTGAAAAGTTCTGGCATTAAATTCTTATATACACAAGAAAAATAATAATCAAGTTTTCCAAACAACGGCATAAACTTCAGCATTAGATTTTCGCTCATATTTATTTCCTTTAAAAGTGCATCTCGTTTTTCGCTTCTACTTGGCCGTTCATTAGGAGCGGGAGGAGTTTGTCGCGGAGAGCGGTGAGACGATTAGATTCCTCACCGAGTTTCATTTGTCTATCAAAAATGGGTTTTGCCATTTTTTCAAATTGCTCTATCACATTCTTGTCGGGAATTACAACTGGTAATGCATAGAGTTCATCTTTTGTGATAGAACCAAATGTTGTTCCAACTGTATTCTTATTTTCAAAGGTCTTTTTGAAAACATCAATTAGAAAATAAAGATGTGAAAGCGATCCTAATTTGGAATTCAAAGCAGATAAGCCGCGGCCAATGCAGCAATCTGTATTAGCAATATTGACAGCACCAACGGGAGCGCGAACACTCATCAAAATATCGCCTTTCTTTGCAAATCTTGTCGGTGCGGTTGTGTATTGGCGAACCGTCGGGAAACGCATTCCAAAATCAGTACTTCCCTGATAAAAAATCATCCCTTCGCCATCTTCATTATAGGAAGCACCATCTGGCGATTGCCCCATAGTAATATTGGCAACATCACTCAATACGCCGTTATTCCATCCCTTTGGTATTTCGCGGTTGAGGGTGGGGTTGTGGGTCATGGGGCCGCCGGAGGTTTTGTAGGGGCGGCCGTTTTCGTCGGGGAAGTCGAATTGTACGAACCAGTAGTCGTATAGGCGTTTTGCCATGGCTTCGAGTTTCTGGTTCATCTTTTTGTTCAGGGCGATTTTGTCGTCAAGTGCAGAGAGGACTGCTGCGATTTTCTTTTGTTCTGCAATTTGAGGGAAACTAAATTGAATTTTATCCAGCTTATCTAGCGAAAGATTGTCTTGAGTTGATCCTTGCGACATCTTTTGTATATTGATTTGAAGCAAATCAAAGCAATATTTCACAAATCGAACATCCGACTTTTCTTCATCGGGAATAAAGCCCAAAATGCTATCAGGAAAGCAAGCAGGCATACCCAAAATGGCTGTATCAGCAATATTAGCAGCAATCGTAATGCAGAGCGTGTCCTCAGGCCATAGCTTACTTTGAGCCAACCCCTTTTCGTTATAGGTTTGTGAATAATCAGTTAAATAGAGGCCAGAATGTTTCACATCTCCCGTTTGAACAAAGGGATACGCACCTCCATACAGAGACTCGTCATTTCGTGGACGATGCTTGGATTTACCTCTAGCAACAGTTCCAACCTCACCTAATGTTTTGTATTCCCAACTCATTTTTATAAACCTAGATTCTTCATTACACTTCGTTCCGCTCAGAATGACTCTGCCTCGCACCATTTCGTCGCTTTATCGCCGTTTTCAAAATTTATCGCCATTTTATCGCCTTTTAAACTATCATTTATACTATCGTTTATTCTATCACTTAAACTATCAACTTTCTTGACCCTATAAAAATTGACTCTAAGCAGGGCTCCGATTTTCTTTTACGCAAATAAATCTTGTTCTCCCCAATTTTCAGGGAATCCAAGCGACGGCAGTTGTTCCGGGCGGACCATCTTCATCACTTGCTTTAGTTTTCCTCTAAAATCATAATTCGGGGCACACACATCCAGCAATGTTGTAATAATGCAAATGGAGAAATAGATTCTATCCTGACTTGGAATCGAATCCACCCATTTGGCAGGCTTGTTTGTGGGAATCATGGGGCGCACAATAAAGCTCCTTGTAAAAAGCCTAGAGTAATGGGCGCAAATGTTCCTAACCAGGTTTAAATGCTGGAACCAGCTTACTAGAACTTTCGTTGAGGCCTTATTGAAACCGAAATACTTCGCAACTTCTGTTTTGGCATTGAGATTAGATTTCAGGTTAGAGAAGGTCTTGGAAAGTATTCCACGAGAACGGCTCCAATGTTTTCGGACTTCTACGAGTTCATCCTTAGAAACATCTTTAAGCCCTCGGCTAATCAGTAATTGGGCCTGCTGATCCAAAGTCTGGGGAGGTTTACTATAGATTCTGGGAGACATCAAATTCCCCCTAAATAAAAAAAGAACCTCGCTGGGTGCGCATTGTGAAGAGGCGTGCAAGGTTTTCTTGCACATAATATACAATTACACAAATCAAATGTCAAGCCCTCCCTCGTTTCCATTTTACTTTCCCCCGAATTTCAGGCTGGCCAGCTGCTTGTTGATTTCGTCTTCTAGCTTGTGGCTTTCTTCGAACATTTTCTGGAGTTCGGCGGTGTCGGCTGCCATCTGGTCGTTGAATTCCTCTTCGGAAATATCCACATAGTCAATCTTGATGTCGAAATACTGGCCTGCGCTTAGGCTGTAGCCCTTTTCCTTGACTTCGCTGTAGCTGACTACCACACTAAAGTCTTCTACGGCTTCGGCGTTGCGGAAGGTCTTAACAATCTTTTCGATTTCGTCATCTTCCAGGCGGACTTTCTTAAGGCCGTTGGCATCCTTGTATTCCTGGCCAAGTTTGCTAGCGTCAACGAGGGTAATCTTGTCGTTATCGGACTTTTGCTCAGAACCATCTTCATTCTTTTTCGGTTTATCGAAGAACAACACGCTGACGTTGGTGCCGGTGTTGGCGAACACATTGCTAGGCATGCTTACCACGCCAGAAACAATATGTTCATCTACAATCTTTTCAAGGATCTTGTGCTCGATGCCAGACTTTGCTGTAATGAAACCTGTGGGGATAACGATGGCGCCCTTTCCGTTTTCCTTGATGCTATTTACCACATGCTGGATAAAGCAGGTGTAAATGGCCATGGAGTCCTTTTTCTTGTTAGGGACTTTTGGCACGCCGGCCCAGAAACGGGTACCCCACTTACTTTCGATGTTGTCGCGGGTATCGCTAAAGTCCATCTTGAAAGGTGGGTTACTAACTACATAGTCGAACTGTTTCAGGCTCTTGCCATCGTCGCTCTTGTGGTAAGGTTCCAAAAGAGTGTCGCCCTGCACCGCATGATCCAAGCTAGAGACAAGGCCGTTCAGGAGCAGGTTCAGTTTCAGCATCTTGTTGGAACGCTGGGAAATATCCTGGGCAAAGATAGTGCAGCGTTCCTCCCCTATCTGGTGGCTCAAAGCCATGAGCAGGGTGCCGGTACCAGCGCTGGGGTCATAACATTCAATATTGTGCAAATCGGCGTTGTCGCCCACCAGCAAGCGAGCCATGATCTTTGCGATGGCCTTGGGCGTGTAGTATTCGGCGTACTTGCCGCCGCCTGCGGTGTTGTAATCCTTGAGCAAGTATTCAAAGACATCAGAGAAAAAGTCGTAATGTTCTGCAAAGGCTTCTTCAAAGCTGAAGTTCGCCAACTTATCGACAAGGGCTCGGGCAAAGTCTGCGCGTCTTGCGTCATCGGTTACAAAGATGGTCAACTTTTCGAAAATGGGAATCTTTGTTTCCTGGGCAGTCTTGGTGTAGAATACATCCAGGTTGTCCCTTGCAATGGAAACCATGGTCTCGTCAAAGATGGCGTCAAAGTCACCTTTGGCCTGCTTATTCCACAAGTTGGCAATCAGGTAGTCCGGCTTGAATACGGGAACTTCGGGCGGCAAGAACAGGCTGATGTTTTCGCGCTGTTCATCGGTCAACTTTGCGAATTCCTCTTCCCACTTGTCGGATTTCTTTAGAGCCTCCAGGCAGGGATCATCAATTTTCTTCAGTTCGTAGCCAAACTTATCTGCCATAAACTTATACAAGAAAATCTGGGTAATAATCTTGTATTCGTTACCGTCGTTACCCATGCCGAAAGACTGGCAGATGGACTTGAGGGTATCAATCAACGCAATGGTTTTTTCTTTGATGTTCATTTAGCTACCGTAGTAATTATTATACTGGTCAATATACTGTTTGGCGACTCGCTGCTGGATAAACTGATAGTCCGGCATTTGAGGTTTCAGCTGCGGGAATTTCTTAAGACCCAAGGCGATTTCCTGCATCACAGTCTTGCCGAAATAGGTATCCTGTTTTAGAATATCGTTGCGGTCATAGACCTTGGAATCTATGGTTCCCTTGATCGTTAAAAGAGCCTGCACAATATCTTCGTCAAACTTGGAGATAATCGGATCTTTGTGGTGAACTTCGCGAGCCTTGTTCTCTTCGCGGATGCGCTTATGGACATAGGCGAACTTGGTGTCGCCATTGTACTTCTTGAGCAAGGCTTCATTTGCCTTGCGCAACTTTTCCAGGCGTTCCAGAATATCGTTCATGGCCTGGTTCTGTTCGTTGTAAACTGCCAAGTTTGCGGGCGTAAAGCCGTGCTTGTCGAAAATTGCCTTAAAGGCCTGTTCCAATTCAATGTATTCCGGATCTTCGTGGTCAAAGTTATCTACAAAACCACGCACGGCGCGTTTGTACTTTTCGCGAAGTTCCGTACCGCCGTCAACGATTTTCAGTTCTTCGGTACAGATACAGCTGAAATTGAATTCGATATTCAGCATGGCTTCGTTCACGGCAGCCTGTGTAGCATCGCTATTGGCCCAGGCTTCCTTCTGGTTGATCATGGCGATACGGCGGTTCACTTCAGAAAGCATCAAGGGCAACTTTTCGATGTTGAGCTTTTCAAAGTCTTTCTTAAGTTCGTCATCGCCAAAGGTTCGAACCAGGTTCATGGCATCCTTCGCCAGTTCCATGGCCTTGCGCAACTGAATAAGAACCTTCTTGTCTTCTTGACTGGAAATTTCGGTAGAGAAGGCCTCGGCATTATCCATGCTGTAGCTGAATAGAGCCTGACGGGTTTCCTTCATCTGGTTGATGAGGGCGTCCTTATCTTCCATCACCTGGCGGTACATATCCGGCAAGTTTTCGTCGGGGTCGGAATTGTCTTCGGGATCGTTATTATAACGATTCAGTTCCTGCAGGTAGGCCGCATTGGTTTCATCAAAATTCTGCTTGATGTCGGCAAAGTCTATCAGGAAGCCGCGTTTCATGCTCTTGTAAGGGCGATTCACGCGGGTGATTGCCTGCAGCAAGTTGTGGTCCTTGATTTTACGGCCAAAATAGAGACGTTTTAGGCGCGGGGCATCAAAACCCGTCAGCAACATATTGAAAACAATCAGAATATCTATGGTATAATTCTTCTTGAAATCGTCAATAATCTTGCGTCGGGTTTCCTTATCATCGCTATCAAAAAGAATCAGTCCTGCCTTCAGGTTGATTTTCTGGATTCGATCCTGGTTCAGTTCATCTTGAATTTCATAGAAGAACTTATAAAGATTGCGGGCCTGTTCCGAAGATTCGCAAATAATCATGCCCCCAAGGTCATTGTCCCCTTGAATAGCACGGAACTTCACAAGGTCATCAATAATGTAGCGCAGGAGCGACTTGACATATGTCGGGTGTTCAATAATCTGGTTCTTTTGAACGGAGCCCTTTTCCACTAACTTCTTTACGCTTTCAAAAGCTTCATCCAGTTTTTTGCGATAGCTGGTCTCAATATCTTCGCGAATGATTTTGAGTGTATAGCCATCCTGAATGGAGCGGTCGTAGTAGTAGGTATGGAAATAGTCGCCAAAGACTTTGCAACTGGCCTTTTCGCTACCAATAAGCGGAGTGCCCGTCAAGGCAATCTTGATGGCGTTACTATCGGCATTGAAAAGGTTCGCCAAGAAGCATCCATTGGGCTTGTAGCCACGATGGGCTTCATCCATGATGAATACGCGCTGTAAATTGGTTGCATAATTCGGAAGATCAACCTTTTCTGTATCTTCCTTGAATTTCTGAATGTTCACCACGGTGATTTCATCGGCACCAGAGTTCCCCTGCAGAGCCTGGGTCGTTCGGAACTGAGCCATAAGCTCCTCGCGGGAATTTGCCGTAGAAACCTTTAAACCACGGGCAGAAAGTTCATCGGTGGCCTGTTCCAGCAAATCCAGGCGATCGACAATGAAATAGAATTTCGCCACCTTGTTCTGCTTGGCGTAAAAATCCTTAAGCACCTTGCTCAAGTGGAACGACAGAGCCGTTTTTCCGGAGCCTTGAGTATGCCAGACAACGCCAGAAGTTACGCCTGTCGCCAATTTTTCGCGAATAACCATGGCGGCAAAGAACTGCTGATAACGCATAATGTGCTTTTCGTGACGGCTTTCAATCTGGCCATCCTTATTCTGCTTTTCCTTGTGCAAGTAGGCAATGCCATATTTCAGCAAGAACAGCAAGCGAGCCGGGCTTACCACAGATGTAAGCACACGATTGGTAGGCGTGTTGATTCCAAGGTTATACTTGTATTCTGGATTGTCTTTTAAAACAGGAACATTAAAGTCCATCAGCACCTGTTTTTCAAGTTCAGGGCTAATAGGTGCATAGGGAAAGTTTGCTACAAAGGGTGCAACTTCTTCGCGCTTAGGATTTTCTTCCCTAAAGCAGTTGAAAGGCGCTGATTCCTTGGCCGCCGTGCAATAGAAAACGCCTTCAATAGGAACTACACCACCCTTGGCATCGTACTCCATGTTATTGGAGAAAATCATGAGCTGGGTGATATTGATAAAGCGACGGAACTTCTTGTTCGGGAATCGAATTTCGTTCATTCGCTTACTTTCGGCAACCATACCGCCCGCATTATTCGGCTTCTTTACCTCGATAAAAACGAGAGGCAAGCCGTTAATGAACAGGGTAATATCGGGGCGAAAACTATCTTCCCCATTACGGCAGGTAAATTCTGCCGTGCAATGGTAGGTGTTATTTTCGGGATTGTCGAAATCAATCAGCTTATAGGGAGAACACTTTGTGATTCTCTGGTAAAACTGCTGACCAAGATCATCGTCATCCAATTCCTTGCGAATATCGTCCAAAATATTTTGGGGATTGACTTTTGCCGAAGGATTCAATTTCTGGAATTGAGCCGCAAATATATTCGTGAGGATATTTGTCTCGGAATCGTATTTACGGATATCGGCCGCGGGAAGCACGCCCGGTTCCTGAGAAATTTTGCCTAAATACGAATAGCCAATACGAGTCAAATGTTGAATCGCAGTCAATTGAACGCGTGTTGCTTCCGTAAATTCCTTAGGCATATAAAAATCCTGGCATAATATCGGCAAAATAACAATCTTTGTAAAAACAATATAATTTTTGATTTTGACACTAAAGTGACATTTTTATAATCTACCTTTGAAAACAGCCCTTTAATTCGGGCTGAATCAAATCAAAATATCTGCGTTTCCGTATGACCAACCACATTCGCTTGTACGCAGAAAGGAGTAGAACATGTATCAGACCTCTAATGGCGTTGTCACCGACGCCCAAGCCGCAGAAATAGAAGCCTTGAACAAGGACATCTGGGATAATTTCTGGAAAATCCCTAGGGAAAAGCGGACCATTGCCGATTGGGAAAAGTTGTTAGAAATACAGGTACTGGTGAAGAAATGATATTTACATCAAGCGATATCAAACATTCTAGCTAGTGGATTGTACATGCAGTAATAATTGACTTTTTCTAGAGAAATGGAAAAGCGCTTGCACCACACCAAAGCCTAAAACAACTCATTGTTTGATGAATGAGCGCGGGCAGTCCCGTTCATCATCCCGAAAATGCCCTAATTCTTCATCATGGATTCTGGCAGGAACCCTTGCTGATACAGCGTATAGATCAGGCTCACCATCAGCGGGCTTCCTGCGAATTTCAGGTAGTACTTTCGGGCACCTTCAGATACGGGGGCTATAAGGCCAGCATCCAGCATGGCGCGGATGTTTCTGGACCTCGCAAAAGTATTCGCCCACACGCAAGCCAAGTCTGAAGCCTGGAAGATTGGTTTTTCGAGGGCAACTTGCAGCGCTAAAAGCGTATCCTTGTCGATGATTCCCTTGCGCGACGCATCCCGAAGAACAGGCTCCAGAATATTTTGCCTAACGTAGTTTACATCTGTCAGTTTTTCGGTTTTTTGCAATTCGTCTAGCAGCCCCTGCAGCACAAACTGGCACCACTGTACCTGCGCCTCGTTGTTCTTGGAGTCTGCCACCTTCAACATTTCGTAGTACTTGTTGCGATTGGAGCAGAACACCGCCGTAGGGTTAAACAGCCTAGACTGGCGAACATCAAAAAGCCGCACAATCATGGCGTAGGTCAAGAGCCTTGCCGTTCTTCCGTTGCCGTTACGGAACGGATGAATCCAGACAAACTGATGATGGGCTACGGAAACCTTCAGCAGATCATATTGCTGTTCGCAATCCCTGTTGATGAACTTTACAAGTTCGCGCATCAGCGCCGGAACATCGTCTGCATCGGGAGGCTCATGACTCGAACCCGCAATGGAAATGGAAACGTCGCGGTAGCTGCCTGCGTTGGGGTCGCCTTCGTGAACCAGCCCCTCTACGGCCATTTTTTGCAAAAAGATTAACAAACAATTGCACTAAAACAAGTCTTACAATTGCGAGATTCAATAAATTTTATCAAATTTCGCCAATTTTTTTATTTTCTTCAACAAGTTCATTAAGTTTTTGAATACTCAATTGAAGGTTTAAATGTGTTCCATCACTATTTTCGCCTTTGATGGTTTGGTAAAGGGTACAAAGACTGATGGACGTTTTGTTGTTGATTAAGCCCGAATTCGCAAATAAGATTTTTGACTTTGCAATTCAGGTCGGAAGCGTTAAGCGATTCAAGAAGGCGAAAACATTGCAGGACTACAACATAAAATTTGCGCCGCAATCTTACGTCTATATTGAGAATTAAGATATTGGTGCACCTTTAGGCTCCAGCGAAGAAATCGAAAAGTTTTGGAGCAAAATTCCAGACGATGAGGTTTTCTCTACAGAATTCCACTCTCATAACAAAAATTTTTTCAAAATCAACGCAAATAAGGTATTTTACCATTTGTTATGGGATTGGATTATGGCAGCAAGTAAAGTAGTTGAGCATCTTCTTGAATACGATGATTACCGCAAATTTCTTCAGGATTACTTCGAAGAACAGAAGATTTTAAGTGCGGCATTTTCTCATCGTTTCTTTGCGGCAAAAGCGGGTTTCAAGACATCTTCCTATTGCTTGAATGTCATTCGCGGCAGATTCAAGCTGACCCAAAAATCTGCAGAAAAGATTGCAGCTGCCATTGGCCTCACCGCCCTTCGTGAAGCTTACTTTCTGACCCTTGTGGAATTTAATCAGGCGGAACAAATCAACAAGAGGGACGCCGCCTGGGATCAAATCGTTCAAATCAGGCGACAGGCAGAATTTAAGCACCTGACAAATCGGGAACAGTCCTATTTTTCCAAATGGTACAACCCCATTATTCGCGAACTTGCCGTAAGTTCCGAATGGGAGGGCGATTACAAAGCATTAGCCAAAATGGTGGTGCCGCCTATAACAGCCAGCGAAGCCCGCGACGCCGTAAAGAACCTGACCGAGCTTGGACTCATCCAGAAAATTGGCGACCATTACGAGGAAACCTCCCTGATGGTAGACGCATCCGATGTATCGCCCATTGCGCTGAAGCAAATCCGTCGGGATTATATCCAGCATGCCTTGCGTGCGGTGGAATGCATTCCCCGAGATGAGCAATACGCCGCATTTACAACGCTTGCCATGAGCGAAAGTTCCTTCAACTATGTGGTTGAAGTCATGAGGGACGCCCGAAAGAAAATCATGGCCAAGATTGCCAATGACGAGAACGTTGAACGGGTTTACGAGATGATGTTCATGACATTCCCCATGAGCACAAAGATTTCGGGGGAAAAATGAGAAAATTCTACTCAACATTCGGAATTGCGATTTCCCTATCCGCCTCCATTCTCGTTTGTGCCTGCTCCGATAAAAAGAACGATGTGGCCGGCGGTATAACTGACATTGACCATTCCATGGCCTATACGGGAAAGATCCTGGACGCAAACGGCAAGGGAGTTGCTTCTGCCAGAGTGGTGGCCTATATCGACAATTCCATTTCCGTTGAAGACTCTGTAGAAACAACTTCTGACAGTACTGGAAATTACGAGCTGATTTTTGACCGAAATACCGACGCAGACACCGTTATTCTCTATGCAGAATATAACGCTCTTTGCGCCTTGATAAATGCCGCAGGTCTTGAAAATAACGATCTGCAGATTTCTGAAAGAAAAATGCTGACAGGTCGCATCGACGGCGCAAATGATGGATTCGTCCGAATCAAGGGAACCTCCATCAAGGCTGAAATTTCCGAAGATGGAACGTTCTCCATCAACAACGCGCCTGCAGGAGAAATCCTCTTGCAATATGTGGAGAATAAAGCCCCCGTGGCAGTATTCCCCGTGTCTACCGCAGGAACATCTGACACAATCGCCCTCCCTCCATTGACAGAAAAGTACCTCCCTATGGAAGGGGCCGAAATCGTTTTCGATAACGATTCCACCTTGGCAACAAGCGTCAATTATGTGGATGGAATTTCTGGAAAGGCCATCCTGCTGGAGCCGGGACAGTTTATTGAAATTGACTCCCTGGACCCTACCGACGGTGACTTCACCATTTCCCTCTGGACAAAGTGGGATGGACCCAATGGCAACCACCAGATTCTTGTAGCGCAGCGCAGTTACTGGAGCGACAGCACGTCAAAATTCCAATGGCACTTTGAAAATACTGAAGGCAAATTCTCCGTCATGAAAAGCGCCCCTGTAAGCCCTGAAGAAATCTCCTTTGGGGATTCTTCCATTGTACCTGTGGGTAAATGGACATTCCTGACGCTGGTTTCCAAGGATCATCAGGTTTCCATGTTCGTTAACGGGGAACAAGTTGGCAAAACCAATACATTCGTTCCCAATACCCTAAATCAGGCTGTTCCATTCCGTGTTGGTGGTAACGAAATCAGTACAGAAACCTGGAATGGTCTCATCGATGAAGTGCGTATAGAAAGTGTGGCTCGCAGCAAGGAATGGATTCTTAACACATTTCAAACACACTTTAACACACTGGAATAATCCAAATTATTGCATAAATAATGCAGGCATAATATCTTTAATATGGGAGTGAGCCGCTTTTGCGGTTCCCTAAGTATGGGATTTGGATTATGAAAAAAATAGTACTGGGTGCAATGCTTGTGGCAAGCACCGCCTCTTTCGCCGCAAATGGCGACGCATACACATGGCCGACATATCGTTCGGATTTGGATTACGACACAAAATCCAACCTTGGCGAAATTGCACCGCCTACTGAGTTCAACAACAATTGCTCTGGTGTTACCGGGAAAAAAGCTGGTAAATGGTGGGCAATCTACTGGGGCAAGGATCGTGATTCCAGAATCACCGACGTGACCATCGATAGCATCCTGAAGAAATACGATACGGATTTCACCTATCTTTATGACACCTTGGGATGGGCACCCGACGCTCAAGCACAGGAAGGCAAATACAGCGCTATTTACTATTACGGTTCCGGCACATGCGCTGGCGGCGCAAAGGAAGACACCACCGGCGGCTGGCAAACATACGTGGCGGGCTATACGGCAGTAGCCGCCTCCTTCTACCCTCTTTACAGTTTCAACACAAGCTGCCCCTATCGCGATCGCGTTTCCCAGATGGACGCCATGATTCATGAAGGCATTCACTCCATGACCAACGGCTACCCTGGCGCAAAACAGGCCCACTGGTTCCAGGAAGCAGGCAATACCTGGATTCAGCAGGACATGTTCTCCCATCGCGAAGGCGTTTACAGCGGTATGGGATTTTTGAATGCGGCAACCGTCATTGCGCCCTTCATGCCCATTGAATGCTACTCCGGCTGGCTTGTAGACGGCACCTTCGGAGGTCCCGGCGCACAGGGCGTTACCGGCAAGAATCAGCGTTACCTTCTGGGCGGTTCCCAGTACAGTAACATTTTCCCAACCTTTATGGGAACTTGGCTTGGCACAGGTTCTGTCCGCTGGATTTACGGAAATGCTTACGGCAAAACCACCTACCTACTTGAAACCTACGCATTGGAAAAAGGCCTTGGTCCCGATGCCACTCGCAGGCTCATTACTGAATTCCGCGCAAGGATGGCCTTGCTGGATATGAAGAAATGGTCCAACGAAATCAAGAACCTGCTGAACAACAACTTTGGCGGAACCAGTTACGAAGAGCAGTATTACTGGGATAACGGTCAGTACAGAAACACCTGGAAAATGACTCCCTACCAGACCATGACAGCAAGCGGAGAATATCTCGTTCCCGACGAGGCAACAACTCCGGGTTGGTCCGGCTCCAACGTCATTCCTCTGAAGGTTTCCTCCGGCGCAAAGCAAGTGACCGTATCCTTCTACAATGTTGGCGACAAATCCAACAACACCAACATGAATTATCTGCTTTGCTACCGCGCCACCGATGGAACCCCCGTCTATAGCGAACCCATTACTGGCGAAGGTGCAGTGACACTCCGCTTGGATAAGACCCCCTCTTCTACCAACGGCACGCAAATGGTTTTCGCAGTTGTTGTCAACACGGATTACCAATACACGGGCAATGAAAACATCCGCACCAACCATTACAATTACAAGATCAAACTTGAAGAAGGCTTGAGTGGCGCAGGTGACGCCAACACGAAATACTACAACAATTTCGTACTGGACTACGAGTGGCCTGAAATCGGTGAAAACACCTTTAGCAGTTCAAGCGAAGCAGTGTCAGGCAGTTCCTCTAGCAGTTCCTCCAACATCATCGCAGCAGACACTGTTGAATTCGAAATTTCAGCAACCGTCCAGATTAGCGAAGATTACGGAACTACAAGCGTTGAATTTGATTCTCAGAAGCTGGCAACCGCATTGGGAATTTCCGCAAATGAACTTGCAAGCGCCACATTCTTCGCCATCGATGGAAACACATTCAACACCACTTCGACCGCAAAGGCTCCAGGACACTGGTTTGACAAAAACGGACTTGTCACTGAATGGGGCGAAAACGCATACGTCTTTGCCGAATGGAATTTAACTGACGGGAAAATCGCCATTGGGCATTACCCCAATAGAGTTTCTGCAGGGGAAACCTACAAGTTTGCCCAAGGTTTTAAAACC
The DNA here is from genome assembly GCF_023373925.1 of Fibrobacter sp. HC4. NCBI lineage: Bacteria > Pseudomonadati > Fibrobacterota > Fibrobacteria > Fibrobacterales > Fibrobacteraceae > Fibrobacter > Fibrobacter sp. HC4. The sequence goes on from NZ_JALCZV010000004.1 coordinate 162,887, forward strand.
GGAAACAAGATCGTCATCTATAGATTTACCATAAAAATCGCAAACGATTCCGAACCCGGAGAGCCTTCAGAAGGAACGACCTCCATCGCCTTCAAGAATCAAGGTCCCGCAAAGTACACATCATTAAAGAATCATCACGGAGTTCTTGAGATTCATTACACCATCAACAGACAAGACAACGTGAAGATTAGCCTTTACTCTGCCTATGGCAAACTTCTATATCAAAATATTTCTGGAGTTAAACCTGCCGGACAATACCGAGAAAAAGTTGACCTCGTTAAATCGGGTTTACCGCAAGGAACCTACATCGTGAAAGTGTCCACAGGCTCCTACCGCGAAATTCAATCCATCAACATGATTCAGTAAAGAAAAGGCCCGCGAGAAAAAAACCGCGGGTCTTTTTGTCATTGGAGCGTGGTTATGAAGTTTTATTCAGCCTGCTTCTGCCGCTTACTTTCTGCCTTACAGCCATTTTTCAGATGGCGGTACACAGCAGGGTGACCCGAAATGCTGTGAATAGAAAGCAGGTTAGAGGATTCAGAAACTGCCACGCCGGAAGTTTCCGTTTGTGCGGTAAAGAGAGAATTGATGTAACCCATGATATTCCTCGTTGTAGCTTACACTTTTAAATTTTTTAGATGTTCCGTCAGTTCCATGTTGGCGGCATAATCCACCGGGCATTCGATAATGCTGGGCACGTCCTGTTCAAAGGCTTCACGAAGGGTGGGGATAAGATCCTCCGTCCGTTCAATGCGATAGCCCTTCAGGTGCATGGATTCTGCATACTTCACGAAATCCGGATTGGTAAAGCTGATGGCGTAGCTGTCGCCATAACGTTCTTCCTGCTTCCACTTGATCAAACCATAATTGCCATCAGTAAACACAAGGGTCACAAACGGAATATGTTCGCGGTAAGCCGTTTCCAATTCCTGACTGTTCATCATGAAGCCGCCGTCACCTGTAACCGCAAGCACCTTCTTTTCGGGATTCAGGAGCTTTGCAGCAATGGCTCCCGGCACCGCAATTCCCATAGTGGCAAAGCCGTTGGAAATAATGCAAGTGTTGGGATGGTAGCAATGGTACTGTCGAGCAATCCACATCTTATGAGCGCCCACATCCGAAAGAAGAATATCCTCTTCACCCATGACCAGGCGAATGTCATGCAGCACTTTCTGAGGTTTGGGCGGGAAGCTTTTATCCAAGTCATAACGGGCATGATCCGCAGCCATTTTCTCACGAATGTACAAGGCCCATTCCGGATCCTTTGTGCTGGGGCAAAGACAGCGAAGCGCTTCCAGAGAAGCAGAAATATTTCCAATAACTTCTACTTCGGGCTGATAGAATTTATTGATGTGGTTGGGCGTTTCATCAATATGGATAATTCGCTTATCGCCCTTAGTGTTCCATTTGGCGGGAGCATATTCCACAACATCGTAGCCAATGGCAATCACCAAGTCAGACTGTTCCAGAATATAGTTCTGGTAATCCTTCTGAGGAATACCGATACACCACATGGAATATGTATTGTCGCAAGGGATAACCCCCTTAGCCATCATGGTGCTCACCACCGGAATCTTCGCAGCCGAAGCAAAAGCCGTCAATGCATCAGATGCGTTATTTCGCACTGCAGAATGCCCCGCCAAAATTACGGGACGCTTGGCGCTTGCAATGGCAGCAGCGGCCGCCTTGATTGCAGTGTCGCTGGCGTACTCGATATTTTCACGATGGTGTTTCAGCGGAGTCTGAGCCACTTCTCCCGCCACTTCCATAGCAGCAATATTGCAAGGCAAGTCAATGTGGCAGGCACCCGGCTTTTCCATCTCGGCGTACTTAAATGCAATGCGGACAATTTCATTCACCGTATCCGGACGAACCACCTGTTTACTGCGCTTGGTAATAGGCGTAAACATGTTCACCAAATCCAAATACTGGTGACTCGTCAAATGCATACGTTCCGTACCCACCTGACCCGTAATGGCAATGAGCGGAGCACCATCGGAATTGGCATCGGCCACACCGGTCACCAAGTTGGTAGCCCCCGGTCCCAGAGTCGAAAGACAAACGCCAGCCTTCCCCGTAAGGCGACCATAAACATCCGCCATAAAGGCCGCACCCTGTTCGTGACGAACCGTAATAAAACGAATGGAAGAATTCTTGATGGCCTCCATCAATTCCAAGGTTTCTTCACCGGGAATTCCAAAAATGTACTTGACGCCCTCACTTTCCAAGGACTTGATCAAAACTTCTGCGGTATTCATAGGATAGTAGTCAGTGATTAGTGGTTAGTGATTAGGAACGCGGGAGATGTACTCCTATTGCATTCCAAACCACCTCCATAGTTTTCTGTTGGGACATTCGCAAAAAGCGTGCCATAGCGGATAAAAAACGTCAAATTTATTCGAATCGGCCGTCTTTTACAAGAAATGAAATAAAAATGTAAATCCTAGGGCTTCTTAAACGAAGAAACCATATTTGTCCAGCAACTTTTACAAACAATTTCTGTAACATATTCAAAAAATGTATCTACGAAATTGTTATACGAAAATTATCTAAAACTACACTCTAGATTCTTTCCTTCGCAATGTTTTAAAAACCTTTAATTCACTGGGTTAGAATGGCAAACCAGTCCTGTAATTAAAACTTTGGCACGGCTTTTGCACTTGATAGGGCGAAACCAACAAGGAGAATCCTATGAATATCGCTCGTAAGTTTTTATCCACTATTGCAGCAGGCGCTGTTGTTCTTGGCGCTTTTGGCCTTATGGGCTGCAATGAGGAAAAGGCTGCAGAATCCGCAACCGTAAAGGTGGGCTTGCTTCACTCTCTGACCGGCCCTATGGCCATCAGCGAAAAGTCCGTCCGCGATGCCGAAGTTTTGGCCATCGAACAAATCAACAAGGCCGGCGGCGTTCTCGGAAAGCAGATTGTTTTTGTTGAAGAAGATGGCGCTTCCGAACCTTCTACTTTTGCAACCAAGGCAGAAAAGTTGATCGACATCGAAAAGGTTGCCACCGTTTTCGGCTGCTGGACCTCGTCTTCTCGCAAGGCTGTAAAGCCCATTTTTGAAGAATACAAGTCCCTGCTCTGGTATCCGGTACAGTACGAAGGTATGGAAATGTCTCCGAACATTGTCTACACCGGTGCCGCTCCTAACCAGCAGATCGTTCCGGCTATTGAATACTTGATTTCCAAGGGCTACAAGAAGTTGTTCCTGCTGGGTTCCGACTATGTGTTCCCCCGCACCGCCAACATGATCATCAACGCACAGGCTAAGGCTGCAGGCATTTCTGTAGTCGGCGAAGAATACGCAGACATGGATCAGACGGACTTCGCCGCAATCATCGCAAAGATCGAAGCCGCAAAGCCTGATGTTATCGTGAACACCTTGAACGGTACCGGCAACGTTTCCTTCTTCAAGCAGATGTCCGAAAAGAACTACTCCAGCAAGGAATACATGACCATGTCCTTCTCCATTGCTGAAGAAGAAGTGGCAACCATCGGCCCCGCCATCTTGAAGGGTCATCTGGTTTCCTGGAACTACTACCAGACCACCTCCACTCCTGAAAACACTGCATTCGTTGCTGCTTACAAGGAAAAGTTCGGTGCAAACCGCGTAACCTCCGACCCGGCAGAAGCTGCTTATGACGCAGTTTATCTGTGGGCAGAAGCTGTGAAGGCAGCAAAGAGCTTTGAAGTGGATGCAGTTCTTGCAGCAATCAAGTCCGGTTCCATTTCTTACAAGGCTCCGGAAGGCGTTGTGGCTATCGACGGCAAGAGCCAGCACCTTGCAAAGCCTGTCCGCGTGGGTGAAGTTTCCGAAGATGGTCTCATCAAGGAAGTTTACGCCACCGCAGCTCCTGTTGCACCGGATCCTTACCTGACCACCTATGATTGGGCAGTTAAGGCAGGCCTCCAGCCGCTGAACTAAAATATACCCATCCTCATAAAGACCGCAGGCCTTTCGCTTGCATTCTATAAAGGGAAGCGGGTCTCTGGGCCCGCCACCTTTTATTTCAACACTTTTCCCTACAAATCAAAATCAAACGCAACCGGACCGAGGACACCTTGGAACAGACCATCAACATCCTTTTTAACGGCTTGAGCCTCAGCTCCATTATTTTGCTGACTTCGCTTGGCCTAGCCATTACCTTTGGCGTCATGCGCGTAATCAATATGGCCCATGGTGAATTCGTCATGATCGGCGCTTACATGACTTTTGTGGTCCAGCAGCTTTTCGCCAAGTTCCTGCCAGAATCTATTGGCGGACTCTATTACTTCGTAGCCATCATCGCCGCATTTGGCGTCGCATTCGGGCTAGGAAGCCTTCTTGAAAAATTCGTGATTTCAAGACTGTACGGTCGTGAAATCGACAGTCTCTTAGCCACATGGGGCATCAGCTTGATTTTACAGCAAGGTGCACGCTCCATTTTTGGATCCCAGGGTGTAAACGTTACGGCTCCTTCCTTTTTAAGTGGCGGCATCACTCTCGGAGAATGCACATTCTCCTATAACAGAATTTTCATCATCTTGCTGGTAGCTCTTTGCATGGGCGCCGTTTGGCTTGTGATGTACAAGTCCAATTTCGGTCGCCAGATGCGAGCCGTCATGCAGAACCGTCCCATGGCACAGTGCATGGGCATCAACTCCCGCAAGGTGGACAACTTGACTTTCGCAATGGGCTCTGGATTTGCAGGTATCGCAGGATGCTCCGTAGCACTTCTCGGCTCCATTGACTCTACTGTCGGACAAAGCTATATCGTCAACTCCTTCATGGCAGTCGTACTTGGAGGCGTCGGAAACCTGATTGGAACAGTCATCGGCTCCGGCATCATCGGCATCAGCTCCATCTTTACCGAAAACTACACCTCCTCCACCATCGCCAAGGCAGTGGTATTGCTGATTGTCATCGTATTCCTGCAAAAGAGACCTCAGGGACTGTTCGTTATCAAGAGCAGAAATTTGGATTAAGGTTTAACGAATAAGGATTATTGGTACAAATATGAAAGCATTAAGACTTTTCGAAAGACACGGATCCAACATCACTTTTGGAATTATCGTTTTTATTCTCGCCATGATGCCCGTCCTTTTGATGATGGGCGTCGTTAGCGGCGGTTCCACCATTTTGTTCCTGGGCAAGTGCATTAGCTTTGCTATTGTCGCCATCGGTATCGACTTGATCTGGGGCTATACAGGAATCTTGAGTCTCGGACACGGATTGTATTTCGCCCTGGGTGGATATGCCATGGCCATGTACCTGAAAATGCAGGCCACAGGCGGTCATTTGACCGATTTCATGCACATCGGTGGCCTTACCGAGATGCCGCTGATTTGGGTTCCTTTTACACTTTCTCCGGGAAGTCTGCTACTGGTGATTATCGCCCCCGCCGTAGTCGCCTGGATTGTAGGGTACTTTATTTTCAAGAACCGTGTAAAGGGAGTGTACTTCTCCATTATTTCTCAGGCACTTACTTGGGCAGCATGCTCCCTGTTCATCGCCATGTCTCCCTATACCAACGGAAACGTAGGCATTACAGAGATCAAGTCTATCTTTGGAAGCATCAAGGGCAGCGCTAATCAAGGGAACATGTTCCTTCTATTCTATGTGTCCCTCATCGCCTTGATCGCTGTTTACGCACTTTCCAAATTCCTTGTAGAACGTAAGTTCGGTAAGGTTCTGATTGCCATTCGCGATGGCGAAAACAGGACTTACTTCTCTGGATATCCTGTAAGTCGCTACAAGACTTTCATCTACGTTCTCTCCGCTATTTTCGCAGGCATTGCAGGCGCAATCTTTGTCAATTTCAACGGTTGCATCACACCTTCCCAAATGACCATCACCTACTCCATCGGCATGGTGATCTGGGTGGCCATCGGTGGACGCGGAACCATTATCGGCGCAGTCATCGGAGCCTTCTTCATTAACATCTGCGAATACAATTTGAGTTCCGGAAGCACTGTAGAAATTTGGCAGTACATCATCGGCGTCCTTTTCTGCGTTACCATCCTGTTCTTCAAGGGCGGCATCGTGGGCTTAGTTCGCGACAAGGTTCCTTCTCTGTTCAAAAAGGTCTAAGGAGTTTTTATGCAAACCGAAATCGTATCAAAAGAAGAACTTCTTGCCAAGAACCCCGCACCTATCAAAATCACACAGCTTTCAGAATCTGTGTTGGATATCAACCATGTTTCTGTTTGCTTTGATGGGTTTTATGCTCTAACCGATGTAAACACAAAAGTCAAGAGAAATACAATTCATTTCTTCATTGGTCCCAATGGTGCAGGGAAAACAACATTACTTGACATTATTTGCGCCAAGACAAAGCCTACCCAAGGCAATGTGGTTTACCATCCTATGTACAAGGATCCTGTAACCTTGACAGGGATGAAGGAATACAAGATTGTCTGGCTTGGTATCGGTAGAAAATTTCAGGTTCCCTCGGTATTTGTAAACCTGACTGTGGAAGAAAACATGATTCTCTCCCTGAAAAAAGGGAAGAGAATTATGGATACCATTCTGCGCAAGCCCAAGAAGGAAGAGTTGGATAACATCGATGCCACTCTGCAGAAAGTGGGCCTTGCCGACAAACGTCAATGGCGCGCAGGAGCTTTGGCTCACGGCGAAAAGCAATGGCTCGAAATCGCAATGCAGCTGGTGCAAAAGCCGGAAGTCATTATGCTGGATGAACCTGCCGCCGGCATGGGCAAGCCAGAAACATTTAAAACCGGAGAAATCCTGAAAGAAATCAAGAAGGATTGTACCGTCATCGTTATTGAACACGACATGGATTTCGTGAAGCAGGTTGCCGACAAAGTGACAGTCCTTCATGAAGGAAAAATTCTGATGGAAGGCAGCGTAACGGAAGTTCTTGCCGATCCTACCGTGCAGAAAGTTTACCTGGGTCGTGGTGGAGAATAATTATGCTTTATTTGAAAAACATGGATTCCTATTATGGCGAAAGCCGCGTCATTGAAGGTTTGAGCCTGGATATCCCCAAGGGAAAAATAGTAAGCCTCATCGGTCGAAACGGCGTTGGTAAAAGTACCACACTAAAGAGTATTATGGGGCTAGTAAAGACGGGCCCCGAAACATCTCTTGTTTTTGACGGAAAGGAAATCGCAAAACTTCCCGCCTACGAACGTGTACGCTGCGGCATTGGCTACGTCCCGCAAGGTCGAGACATTTTCCCGCAGATGACTGTCCAGGAAAATCTGGAATTGGGCATACAGCCCATTCTTGGCCGTGGAGAAAAGGTGGGTAAGAACAAGATTCCCGAATATCTCTACGACCTGTTTCCTATCCTGCCCAAATTTGCCAAACGCCGCGGTGGCGATCTTTCCGGCGGTCAGCAGCAGCAACTTGCCATCGCACGCGCCCTGGTACAGGACCCAAAGATTTTGATTCTTGACGAACCTACCGAAGGTATCCAGCCATCCATCATTAACGACATTGGTCGCGCCATCCGTAAGATTAACGAATGGAAGGGCATTACCGTATTGTTGGTGGAACAGTATCTGGATTTCGTTATGGAAAACAGCCACTACATCAACATCATGGAAAAGGGAAACATCATTTTCCACAGGGAAACATCCCTTTGTGACAAGGCTGAAGTCCAAAAATTGATGACGGATTAATTATGCATTTAACTCCTAGAGAAACTGAAAAGTTGATGCTGCACTATGCAGGCATTGTTGCAAGCGAAAGACTGCAACGCGGACTGAAACTGAATTATCCGGAAGCCATCGCCTACATTTCCAGCAAGTTATTGGAATTGGCTCGAGATGGCAAGACCGTTGCAGAATTGATGTCCGAGGGTCGAAAGATGCTGACAGCCGAACAGGTGATGGACGGCGTCGCAGAAATGATTCATGAAGTTCAGCTGGAAGCCACATTCCCTGACGGAACAAAGCTAGTTACCGTACACGATCCAATTCCTGCTACCGGGAAATTGATTCCTGGCGAAGTTCTCGTGGAGGAAGGTTTCATCGAACTGAATGCGGGCAAGAGAACACTTACTCTAGATGTTACCAATACGGCAGACCGCCCAGTTCAAGTAGGTTCCCATTTTCACTTCTTTGAAGTCAACAAAAAACTGGATTTCAATCGCATGGCAGCCTATGGCATGCGTCTTGATGTACCCGCGGGAACCGCAGTACGTTTTGAACCCGGCGAAACAAAGACCGTAAACCTGGTTGAAATCGGTGGTAGCCGCGAAGGTCATGGATTGAACGGTCTAGTAGAAGGCCCTATGGATGATGAATTCGTAAAAACGGCTGCATTTGGCAGAGCATCAACCTCTGGTTTTACGGGAGCTTAACATGTACAAGATTTCCAGAAAAGATTACGCTCAAATGTACGGTCCCACCGTAGGCGACCGCATCCGTCTTGCAGATACCTCCCTTATTGTAGAAGTAGAAAAGGATTATTGCGTTTACGGTGACGAAGCCAAATTCGGTGGCGGAAAATCATTGCGAGATGGCATGGGCCAGGCAGTTCCCTTTAAGGATGACGAATGCCTAGACACTGTCATTACAAGCGCGCTTGTCATTGACGCCACTGGTATTTTCAAGGCCGACATAGGCATTAAGGACGGAAAAATTGCTGGCATCGGAAAAGCCGGCAACCCCCACATGATGGATGGCGTTACCCCAGGCATGATCATCGGCAGTTCCACCGAAGCCATTGCTGGCGAAGGCCTGATCTTGACTGCCGGCGGTATCGACACCCACATTCACTTTATCTCTCCCACACAAGTTCGTACAGCTCTTTATAGCGGCGTCACCACCATGATTGGTGGCGGCACAGGCCCTGCTGACGGAACCAACGCTACCACTTGTACGCCCGGCGCATTCAACATTCACAAGATGCTGGAAGCAGCAGAAGATTTACCCGTCAACTTAGCCTTCCTCGGCAAGGGAAATGGATCCTGTGCAGAAACCTTGAGAGAACAGGTGCGTGCAGGAGCTGCAGGCCTGAAGCTTCACGAAGACTGGGGTTCCACTCCCAAGGCTATTGACACTTGCCTAGGCGTCGCGGATGAATTCGACGTCCAGGTTTCCATCCACACGGATACATTAAACGAAGGCGGCTTCGTAGAAGATACCATCTCAGCCTTTAAGGGACGCACCATCCACACCTACCATACGGAAGGTGCTGGCGGTGGACACGCTCCCGACATCATTCGCGCAGCCGCCTTCGAAAACGTCTTGCCATCTTCAACAAATCCGACAATGCCCTTCACGAGAAATACCATTGACGAGCATCTGGACATGTTGATGGTTTGCCACCATCTGGACAAGAACAATAAAGAAGATGTGGCTTTTGCGGATTCAAGAATTCGTCCGGAAACCATCGCCGCCGAAGACATTCTTCACGACATGGGAATTTTCTCCATGATGAGTTCTGATTCTCAGGCCATGGGCCGCGTAGGTGAAGTGATCACCCGTACTTGGCAAACCGCAGACAAAATGAAAAAACAACGCGGTACTCTCGACACCGACTGCGAACGCAACGACAACAACCGCATCAAGCGTTACATTGCCAAGTATACCATCAATCCGGCCATTACCCACGGCATTTCAAAGTACGTTGGTTCCGTAGAGGTTGGCAAAATCGCAGACCTTGTCCTTTGGCGTCCCGACATGTTCGGAGCCAAGCCCGAAATGATCCTGAAGAATGGTTTTATTTGCGCATCCAAAATGGGCGATGCCAATGCCAGCATTCCCACCCCAGAGCCAGTTGTGTATACCGATATGTTCGGTGCTCACGGCAAGGCTTTGGCAAAAACCTGCATCACCTTCGTTTCGGAATACGCTTTTGCAAATGGCATCAAGGAAGAACTGGGCCTCGAAAGAATTGTCCTCCCCGTAAGCAACTGTCGAAACATCGGCAAGAAGGACATGGTTCACAACGACCGCATCGCAAAGCTGGAAGTAGATCCTGAAACCTACACTGTAAAGGTGGATGGTGAACGAATCACCTGCGAAGCCGCCACAGAACTTTCTCTTGCAAGAAGGTACTTCCTTTTCTAAAAAGCAATCTGCAAGGAGTCAAAAAATGATTGCCGATAAAATTCTCGGAAACATCCATCACGGAAACGAAGTTCCTTCCAAGACCGTGGTAGACATTCCATTCGAATGGTTTGAACTGGACAAGCATCGTATTTTTAAAGTTGCCGATGACGGAACCGAATTAGGAATTCAGATTGAGGAATCCCTTTCTGATGGCGATGTTCTCGCCGTCAGTCCCGATAAAATTTACGCTGTAAAGATCAACAAGACAAAACTGGTTCGCATTCCCGTCAAGACTATGGAAGAAATGGGACGCCTTGGATTTGAATTGGGTAACAGGCATCTTTCCCTGCAAATTACAGAAAAGGATGTCACCATTCCTTATGACGAGCCCACCTTCGAATACCTAGTCCGTTTGGGATTTCTCCCTCAGATTGTAGAAGATGTTTTTTCTGACTACATCGTCTGCAAGGCACACGGTGCAAGTAACGGTCACTCCCATAGCCACGACCATGACCATCATGAGCATGGCCATCATCACGAGCACCATCATTAGAACTGAATATGCTAGCCACCCTTCGGATGATTCAAGTTTGCGACAGCCTCTTTCCCATTGGAGCATTCACACTCTCCAATGGTCTTGAGACTTTAATTGCTAACAAGACCATCACAAACGGAGAAGCCCTTCAAGAATACGTTTCTAGCTTTTTGAATGTACTCCCCTACAATGATTTAGGGGGCATGATTCTCAGCTTCGACCACGCCGAGGACATGAGTTTCATTAAAAATCTAGACAGCCTTTCCATGGCCCTAAAGGCTCCAGAAGAAGTTCGCACAGGTTCCAAAAAACTCTGCAGCAGATTTTTAAAAATCTATGGCGAATTTGAAGGTGCAAAAAACAACTGCTTTCCATCTCTGGACTTTTATCGAGATGAAGTTTTAAAAAATGGCTCTTGCATCGGAAACCACGCCATTGCAATTGGGCTCTTCGCAAACGACATCGGTTTAAACAAGGAAGAAGCCGCAAGCATTTACACCTACAGCTTGCTAAACGCCATTGTCACAAACGGCGTCAAGATGATTCCTCTAAGTCAGATGGTCGGCCAAAAGATTTTAAGCAATTCCCAAAAGAAAATCATCCAAGCCGTTCAGCGAGCCTGCACGCTGGACATGGATGACTTGGGCGTAGGCGGAACTGGCATAGATATTGCAGGAATGAAACACGAAGAACTTTATTCACGACTTTACATGAGCTAACGAGCAAAATATGAGTTATGTTAAAATTGGCGTAGGCGGTCCTGTTGGATCCGGAAAAACAGCATTGATAGAAAGACTTACTCGCAAGATGAGTAAGGAATACAGCATCTGCGTAGTAACCAACGATATTTACACCAAGGAAGATGCCGAATTTTTGATCAAGAATTCAGCCCTGCCTCCCGAAAGAATCGTCGGTGTAGAAACTGGAGGATGCCCCCATACCGCCATTCGTGAAGACTGTTCCATGAACCTGGAAGCAGTAGACGAAATGGCCCGCAAGTTTCCAGATGTCCAGATTATTTTTATTGAAAGCGGCGGAGACAACTTGTCAGCCACCTTCAGCCCCGACCTGGCCGACGCAAGCATTTATGTTATCGACGTCGCCCAAGGCGAAAAGATTCCCCGTAAGGGTGGCCCCGGCGTTATGCGATCCGACCTGCTGGTCATCAATAAGACCGACTTGGCACCTCTCGTAGGCGCAAGCCTTGAAGTCATGGCCCGAGATTCCGAACGGATGCGCGAAGGCCGCAAATACTTATTCACAAACCTCATGAGTATGGACGGCATAGATGAAGTCATTGCGTGGATCAAGAAAGCCGTACTTTTTGAAGGTATTTAGCCCGTCGAAACATTTACCATTTTTTAAAGGAGTCACTTATGGCATGTTTTGTTGTTCCTGCCGCAGAGGCGTTAATCACCACAGCCGTCACTTTGGTGGTTGAAAAAAAATTCCCCGATAAAGCCCCGTTGCAAGCTCCCCGCCGTTTATCAAAATTGCTGTGGGGCGGTTCCGCTCTGCTTGCTTTTGAGCACTTCTGGCACGGAGAAATTCAACCTTTCTACCCTTTCTTGACTGCAGCACAGGATCCCGAATCCTCGCAAGTCATGATTCATGAAATGTCCACTGTGGGCGTTGGGATGGCTTGCATGGTCACATTGGCGTGGGCGGCCTCCTTGATATTCTTAAAGGTTCGGAAACCATCAAGCAGCCACGCAACAGTCAACCATTCCAAGGGGGCTTAAAATGACTTTACTCATTACCGTTTTCGCAGCTATCATTGCAAGCCTTCTCTGGTTCAACCAGATAAAGACCCATGGCAAGGACACCATGAAGTATTCCACCCTCTGCTACATGTTCTGGGGCGCTTCCCTCATGTGGCTGGTAGACGCTATCGCTGAATACGCAGAACTTGGTGCAGAATACTTTACCCCTGCAGCAGCTGATATGCTGAACGACGCCTTCCTGGGTGTTTCTGTAGTGGCACTTGCACTCGTTATTTGGTTAGCACGTCTCCTCTGGTCCGCAAGAGACCTATGCAGAGCACACTCCGCATAAAGACCTGCCTACGGAATGGCATGACCGAGATCGAGGACGCATTCTACACGTCCCCTTACAAGGTCATGCATCCGTTCCACAACGGAAAACATTCCGACATCATGATGATGGCGGCCTCTGCCGGGCTTCTCGGCGGAGACCATTTTTCATTGCAGCTTGATTTCGGCGAAAGTAGTGACGCCACATTTCTTTCTCAAAGTTATGAGAAAGTTTTCAATACCGACGGAAAAATTGCATCCAAGGATATCAACATCAACGTCGGGGCCGACGCCCGCGTCAATTACATGCCCTATCCGGCAATCCCTTTTGCCGGCAGCAATTATCAAAGCAATGTTCGAGTCCAGATTCATCCTTCCGCAACATTTTATTACACCGACATTTTCACTTGTGGCCGTACAGGCATGGGCGAATTTTTCGCCATGGAGAAATTTCAAAGCAAGAGTCGCTTTTACGTGGGCGAACATTTAGCCTTTGCCGACCACACCCTGATTGACCCTAAAAAATTCGATTACACGAAAATCGGCTTTTGGGGCAATTACACCCATAACGGAATGTTTTTTGCGTACAGTCCCGAAAAAGAAATGCTTATCCAACTCAAAGAAAAAGTTCGAGAAATGGGCAAAAGCTTTGACGGCGTCATTGGAACATCTTTTGCGGAAAAAGGTTTAACCATCCGCGCGTTAGCCATGCGTGGCGAAACTATCTGGGAACTATTCAAAAATTTCAACTCGAGAGGGCCCTAACATTTCACTCCTTCCAACTTCATCTTTCGCATTTCCCAATCGGGCATTCTGCGTTCCAGAAGCCTGTAAAAAGCCTTGCCGTGATCATTGTGAACCAAATGACATAACTCATGAACGATCACATATTCAATGCATTCCTTCGGTGCAGCGATAAGTTTTGAATTGAGTGTCAGAATTCCATTTTTGGAAAGAGACCCCCACCTAGTTTTCATAAAGCGCACTTGCATTTGCAGAGGCGCTTTTACTGCATATTTTGCCTTGTAAAAATCAAGAATCTTTTCGAAGTTGAGTACAGCTTTTTCGCGCAACCACTCGTCTAGTAATTTTTTTACAGTATGCGGATGATCCTGCCTTGCAGAAACAACGATGAATCCACCTGAAACTTTCACAGGTTTATTGCATTGCTCACACGCATCCAAAGCTTCGATTTTTAAACGATATCGTCGGCCCATATATAGATGGGTTTCGCCACTCAAATACAGCCGTGGCGAAGATTTTTGAGGAAACTTCGCAAACCAATCCTGTTTTTCAACGATCCATGCCGCTCGCTTTTTCACCTTAGCGGCAACAAGATCTTGTGACGAACCAACTGGAGCCTTCACCTCAACGGATCGGTCTGGCAATACAGAAATTTCCATGGTCTTTCGTTCACAAAACGCAATTCGATAGGAAATTTGTCGATCACCATAGGCTATGCGATATTCGTTATTCATGAGAGCGTCGCCTTGCCACATTCATAATTTTGTCTTCAAAATCATCAATATTTTCACTAGACCAACCTAGATTTTCACGAACTCCAATTTCGTCGTACAGCAGGTTGTCGAGTTCATCCCGAACACGATTTTGAGCGTCCGTATCTTCCCAGAACTGAACCTTGTTATGATCAATAAAAACTTGGTCGATAAATTTGGCGGCTTTCACTGCGAAACTTTTGGCATCTTCTATTGAACATTTGCCTTTTTCCTTAAAAGCAACCAGAGCTACGCCATAATACGCCGCAGCATCATCGTTCCCTATCAATTCTTCGGGAAGATCATCGCGTTTTTTATTCCGTTCCTGTTCCTGCAATTCCGTTACAGACTTCAAATAAGCGTCATCGGAAATTTTATGTGCCAAGAACTGATCAATAACATCCTGAATCATCTTGGAGAATTTCTCGTAGAATGCAGGATCTTCCTCCATCTTTTCTGAAATGGATTTTTTCAAAGCGTGGGCAATTGCATCGGCGCGGGCGGCCGGAGTTCTGGCGTCATAACCAGCCTCGCCGTCATGAAAACCTTGGCGGAAAGATTTGTCAAGAATGTTTGTAGGAGCAACCGTTTGCGTTACGGAATTGGATTGAATATGCGTGTCCAACAATTTCTTGATTTTCGGTTCATATTCGCTATAGTCAACATCATCGGCATAACGATGCTTCACAGACACTCGCAGGTTTGTAAACGCCTTGAATTCCAGACGGTAGCGATCTACATCTTTTTTCGGAGTCTTTTCAAGGAATTTTTGAGAGGATATTGCGATGCTCAAACACTTTCCAAAATCACGCAAGGCCTTGTAGAAATCATTGCGGCGTTTTTCATCCGCCAAATGGCGTTCCATCTGTTCCGGGTCTTGCTTGTTCTTTACACCCTTGAAAATATCCCAAACAGCAGAATGCAACTGGGGCAATTTGTCTATTTGTGAAGAAATGTCGGTAAAAGCCCCTTCAAGATCTGCTGGGTCAAATCCTTCCAGGGAATCGTACAAGGCTAGAGCAGAATCCAAGTCGTCACGAACATTGGCGTAATCAACGATGTAACCGAATTCCTTCTCTTTGCCATTTTCTTCAAAAAGACGGTTTACGCGGGCGATAGCCTGCAAAAGCGTGTGTTCTTTCAATGTTCTGCATAAATACAAAACAGTATTTCGTTCCACATCAAAGCCAGTCAGAAGCTTGTCGCATACAATTAAAATTTCAGGATCACTACCGGAATCAAAACGATCAATGATGGAGTTGTTATAGTTCTCTTCGGATCCATATTTTTCCATCATCTTTTTCCAGAACTTGAACACGCGATCAGTAGGTTCTTCATCGACCTCGCTGTAGCCTTCGCGTTCATCTGGGCCCGAAATAATCACCTCAGATGAAACATAACCGATTTCTTCTAAAAATTCATGATAACGAATGGCGGTATCTTTATTGGGCGCTACAAGCTGTGCTTTAAACGGTGTTCCCTGCCAGTTTGCTCGGAAATGCTCACTGATATCAAAGGCCCGCATATAAATGACTTGTTCGGCCTTATTGAGCATATCTGCGCGGGCGTACTTTTTCTTAAGATCGGCCTTCTGCTTATCCGTCAAACCGGCAGTATATCTTTCGAACCACAGATCAATCGCTTCCTTATCCTGCTTTAGTTCTGCATGGCGACCCTCATAAAGCAGCGGCACCACGGCGCCATCTTCGTTTGCCTGGCGAATAGTGTACGACGGTCCTATAAGACCGCCAAACTTTTTAAAGTTATTCTTCTCCTTTTTCATCAACGGTGTTCCCGTAAAGCCGATGTAGCTTGCGTTAGGGAGCATCAGTCTCATGCGAGCGTTAAGGCTCTTGAATTGGGTGCGATGAGCTTCATCTACCAAAAGGAAAATATTATCAGAAGGTTCCGTATAGTTCCGAGCGTTTAGCGCCTTATCAAACTTATTGATGATAGTTGTGACAACAGCGGAGTGGTCGGGACCAAGCAAGCTTAAAAGATGTTTGCCGGAGGTAGCCTTTTCTACATCAAGTCCGCAATGTTTAAAGGTGTCACAAATCTGTTTATCCAGATTGGTTCTGTCGGTTACAAGTATAATGCGAGGGTTCTTGATATTTGTATTTGGATCGTAAGTCGCCGTAAGTGCAATACCCTTGGCAAGCATAACCATGGAAAGAGACTTGCCCGAACCTTGTGTATGCCAAACAAGGCCGCCTTTGCGCTTACCTTCCTTATCAAAATTTTGAATACGTTCAAGAGCAGAACGGACTACAAAGAACTGCTGATAACGGGCAATCTTCTTTTTGCCTTCATCGAATAATGTATAGCGATAAGCGATTTCCAACAGGCGGGATGGCTTGCAAAGACTGTAAATCAATTTATCCTGTTCAGTGATTTTTCGTTTTGTCTGCTTACAGGTTTTGCGGTATGGTGCAAATTTTGGTTCAGAGAAAAGCCTATCTTCATCCTCTTCCGAAAGAGACTTGTTTACTACACTTTCTATTTCGGAGTCCTTAATTTCCAGTTCATGCCAATAGCTCCAGAATTTTTCAGGAGTTCCCACTGTTGCGTATTTTGCATCATTCATGCTAACGGAAAGCAATGCCTGACAATAAATGAACAGCCCCGGAATAAAATCCTTGCTCTGATTTCGAAGCATTTGAGAAATTCCCTGTCCAATACCTTCTTCGGGGGATTTATTTTCTATGACAGCAAAGGGAATTCCGTTTACAAAGAGAACGATATCTGGGGTTGCGCATTTCGTTGACTTGGAACGCTCTACGGAATATTCCGCAACGGCATGGAAAACATTGTTTTCGGGTTCCTGCCAGTCAACATAGCGAATATTGTAACTGCGCTTATCGCCTTCCACCGATTCTTCTTCGGACTGGGGTAGAGTCAACATGTCATAAACTTTCAGGTTCGTACGAACAAGACCATCGAACTGCTGATTCTTCAGCTTAAGCATCGCATTGCGCAGGTTCTCTTCGCTAAAATCATGCTTGACTCCCTTATGGGTAAAGGAATTCAACTTACGCAGCTGGGACATTAGAATATCTTCAAGAAGAACATTCGTCAACTTACCCTTGCGTTGCAATTTGACTTCAGCAGGGGTCAAAATTTTATAGCCCAAATTTGCAAGCAAACGCATCGCAGGAATCTGCGACGTAGGAATCTCTTTGTAATCAAGTTCTGGAGTGTTCATAAAATCAATTCTGATTGAATTATTCAAAATCTATTAGATAACTTGAATTTCATAAGTGTCTATTTTCGATTTGATTGATTTAGAATGGATTGCATTAGTTTCATAGATTGAACTCGTTCCGAATCTTCAAAATCAATATAATCCTGTCCACAATACAGTTGATGATTCAATCTTAAACAGGTGTGATTGTCTCCTGGCCAAACTTCACGTACTGAAGAAAACGGAAGGTTAACAGAATATTTATTATCATACACTAATTTGAAAACATCATCTGAGTTTTCAATCCATTCGAAGAACCACTTTGAAGGACGTCCTCCCCTGGGATTTGGGTATATAACAACACTATTGTTGCCTACAATATGTTTTTTCAATTTGAGAAACATTGATCGACTTCTATTGTCTATCATTCTTTTTTCCACATCCTCGTATGTCATAAATCGATTACCAAATTCAGTACGATAAGGAAAGCAATATTGCAAACGATCTCTATTAAGACATACGCCCACTAAATTTACAGAAGGCTCTACATTAACAGCCGCAATAAGATTACTATTCACAACAATCGGAACAACTTGAACTTCGATATTCGGAGAAATCAAATCACGAACTTGTGTATGAATTTTTTTCCTTATAAATTCAATATCAATATTTGGAATAAATCCCGATGCCACTTTGCGACCATCTTTCGATGTTTCAGCTACACCAATTAATAGAATTCCTCCGAAAGTATTGGCAAACGCTGCCAAGTCAATGGCTATATCTTCCAAATTATTTGAATTGAAAGATTGTTTATAATCCCAATGAATGCATTCCGACGTTTCATCAAAATGAATGAAACTAAGAAAATCCACCTCATTTTTAAACGGTTTGTAAAGCATATCTAACAATCTATTTCTTTTCTCTTGAAAAAATCTTCAAACGATTCTTCAAAAACTTTTACACCATTAAATTCACCAGATTCAACGAATTGAACAATACTTCTTTTCATAGAACTCAGCAGAATTTCATCTAAGCCAAGTACATTTACTAAAAGGAAATAATCACACATATACTTTGTTATAACTACACACGCTACAGAAATATCCAATATTCTATCTTCAGTCAGATTAGGCTTTTTAGGAATTTTATCCACCAAATTAGCAGCATTGTGCACAAAAGAGTTTCTTACTTTATTCAACAATTTCAATCGATTTTTTTCTTCATCAGACAACAATCGTTTCATAATACAATTTGAACAAAAAAACTCTGTTTTATAAACTGCAGAAAGATCCCTTTTTATATCCAATCTTTCTTTTACATCTTCTAAGTATTTCTTTTCTTCCCCACTTACAGGAAAATCATCCACTGATCTTTTTATGTAATCAATTAAGCGATTGATAAAGCCCTTCGGAAAACGTTCCTCTTTTTCTGAGCAATAATAATCATACAACTTGTTAATACATGAGGATGCATAATATGCTTTCACTTCTAACGCCGGATAAAAGCAATAATTAGCTGCACACCAAAAAGCGTTTACTAACGATTTTGTTTTAAAAACATCAAACGATTTTGGAAAGCATTCGTGTAAGAAGTTGATATCAGCAACAGGATCACAATCACCATGAAAGCTTAACAATATTTCTTTCGGATTCCAAGAAACCTTTCGATCTGTTAGAAGAGACAAATACAAACACACATCATCAAAACACGTTTTCGATGAATTTTCAAAGAAGAAAACGCCTTTCTTTTCTTCTTCAAATTCTAATATAGCCGTCTCTAAAGCACCTTCTTTTTTTTGAAGATTTTCTACATGTTCACTTGTAATTTCAAGAAAGCCTCCATCAATTGGATACCTTCCAATCGGAAGCTTATGATAAAAATTAAATATATTTTTTTTCATAAATATACCTCCTATTTTACACACCATTCGCCGAAGGTTTTGGAAGTTCAATTTTACGAATATTTCTATAGCGAATTAATCCATTTTCACGGGAATAAATATCAGCGCATGAAACTTCAAAACCTTGCTTAATAATATGTTCACCTAATTTTTGAATCATATCAGGATTCGTCTCAACATCACACAACTGCATCACTTCTTTCCCAATACGGGTTAAGCTAGAAACGTTATTGAGTTTCATCTTTTTAGTAGAATCGGGGTGTTCTATTAAAAGAATTTTTGTTTTGTTGGAAAGATGATTAACATAGGAATTCTGATCTCTTGAAGAGTATTCAACACTTAAGCCAAGAGCATCAACTCCTTGCAATACACCAAGTTCTTCTAATTCCAACAGATTGTCATAAGACAATGTTCCATTTTCATTTTTTTCACGGAAATAGATATCGCCGATTACATTTTCCGCAAGTTTCATTATAAGTTGAGCATCAGTCATGGTAATACCATTCAACCAATCTAAGAACTTGTAAGAAAATTTCCCAGGAGAAGCGAATTCTCCAGCAAGAACTCTTCCCCAAAGTTTCAAAGCGTCTTCGTCAGTAAATTCCGAGGTTCTTTTCTTCCATTTATTCAACCAATCCTGAGAGGGCGTCTCGTTAGGTTTTTCGTCATCAAGGTTCTTTCCTTCAACGTATTCGCCAGCATATGCCACAGCCTTTGCAACAGAGACCTCTTGTTGCAAAATTTCATTGACTTTTTGAGAAACAACTTCAGATGTGATTTGTTTAATCTGCGGAATTATTCCTGCATCAATCGCATGGTCTCGATCTAGAGATAGTTGCAATTGTTTTGCTTCATTCTCTATTTTTAAAGTCTCGAGTTTATCTTGTCTAATACAATCCAAACGAGCTTTATTTTCTCGCTTCATTTGCCATGGACGAAGAAGGGCGGAAATTCCCTTGTCAACAACTGTATCCCACATTTTTTCAAGCAATTTCGAAGAAACATCAAAATTCATATTTTCCACCTTATTTTACACGCCATTCGCCGGTGAGAAGTTTTTGCATTAAGCCTTGTTTTTGCTTTTTGTATAAGGCAAGTTGCTGTTTGTGAAGAGATAGTTCTTTTTCATAAATATTCAAAATTTCTGCAATTCTATTTTGTTCTTTGGGAGAAGGAACATAAATTTCAAAATTCAAAAAATCTTTTTCAGATAGTTCCTTTTGTCCCGTTCCATTGGCGAGCATTTCATGTTTATGTAAATAAGATTCATCAGAAAGTAATTCGTACAAAAAGAAACTATTCACATTTTTTATTTTAAAGCTCATTATGGCGTTTGAACAAATTGATCCGTCATACAATTCGTCCACTATAGCAATACTTCCGTTAAAATAGTTTTGTTTTCCAATTATCAGTTCTCCTTTTCTTCTCACATAAAAAGGTCTTGTATCAGCCATCTCTCTTGTTTGCTGATTGAACTCAATTCCCTTTTTATGTAACTTGACGGTTATTTTTTTGTATGCAGATGTGTCGCTTACTGTTTTTTTATCGCCAGGAATTAAGAATTCAGAAAGAATATGCTTTTCCCAAGATTGTTGCTGAGATGAAGTCAATTCAAAAAAAACATGTTTTTTCAACATTTCTTTGTTTTCTATCAGCTTCTCCATTTTTTCAATGGCAGAATCCCAAACAGAAAGAGTCTCGGCAATTTTCTTCTGTTCAGCAAGAGGTGGCAAAACCATAGGGAAAGATTCAAGAACATTCTTGTTAATCTTGACCATACTTGTACTGGTTCCTGCTGCGTGAGACATAAAATAATTTCTTCCCATAGGTGATTGCAAATACATTGCGACATAGCGGCAATCAGCTTTTTGCGAATCAACTTGAAAACGCATCATTAAATCAGGATAATAGTACTCAACAACATCTTCCAAAACAACGGCTGCACGACCAACTTTATCCTTCGTATTTGAACGACTTACAAGGATATCATTTTTATGCAACATGGAGTTCAACGGCAACTCGGCCTTTTCAGAGATAAATTTTTCTTGCGTTAAATCCAATGAAAAACCGGTCAAAGCTCCTAAACTGAGTGATTTTCGAGCCGTTTCATATTCAACACATTGTGGAGAAAAGCCGTTCTGCACCTCTACAGACTGAATATCCTTTATTGTACAAGAAGTCCATTCTCTAGGCAACACCATCTTTATTCTCCTTCTGAACTTTTGCTTCAATCTTTTGTAAGCAACCATCTATAGTATTCATCAAATGATTGAGTGAAAATAGGCTGGGCAACGGAATGTCTCTTTTTTCATTTATAATTCTTTGGCATTCAATTTTCAAGGACGTTAAGTAATTCTTTTCCGTTTCCAAATCGCATTCGTCAGGAATGTTTAAGTAGCGGTATTCTAGTGCTGTAAATATTTCGTCTCTGCGGTAACGATTTAGTTTACGGAAAATTTCTATAAAAGCGATCCCATCAACATGAATCCATGAAAATTTCCTTCTTGTAGAAATATGATTTATCAACGAGTAGGCTTTATTGTATTTTTCACCATCTTCGGATTGAAGGTTTTCAAAGAATTCTTTTTGTTTCTTTAGCTTCTGTTCCTCATCACCCATTGCCAAAATTTCTAGCAATCGATTTCTAAACGGTATCAATTCTTCTTTATATTTCCCTACAGATCCGTAGCTCATCTTTATCGCATCTAGGTCATCAACTTCTTCGCCCTTGATTTTAGCAGAATATTTATCAAGATACTTATTGAAACGATCTTTTACATAGGTTGTATTAAAAGTTGCAAGTTCGTCTTTTGCAAGAATACACATAGATACGAATAAGTACACAAGAGTGTTTGGATCTTGAAGACCTCCGTCGTCTAACGCCTTATTCAGCATTTCGAAGCACTCTGTAGCATCTTCATCACTTAGGGCCCACCAATGATATATTTGACGAATCATAAATTCATTATAACCACCAAATAGAGCAGAATTCTTTATTTTATTCATTACGGTCGCTTTGTCAAAACTGCTGTAAACCAGCCAATCCTGCATAGGGAATCCGTCCAAGAATTCCGTCTTATACATGACATCTTCAAAGCAATCCCATTTTGTCATTGAATTTTCTTCAGCAAGTTCCTCTCGAACATAAAAAATCACCGAGCGATTCCACATACTCGCAGCATCATACATGCCTATTGTTAGGCAATATCGCATTTTCAAAAAATGTCTAATGAAAATCCCTGTAGCGCCCCGGTTCTTTGCTGTTTCGCCTTTCAGTAATTCGCCAAGTTCTGGGCAGTAATAAGTACAAAGATTGTCAAAGTCCTTTATTGTATGTTTTAATGCACGAAAATTTCGAAGGGGAATTTTCGACATGTATTCACGCATTTGTGCTTTATCAAACTTGTGCTGTTTCTTTTCGTTCGCACTCCACTCGTCTTTACCGGAGTATTTTATTTTTGCAGCATCTAAACAATTGAATAACTCGTAGATATGTTCTTTATTTTGCCACCAGAGATTTTTTATATCCGTACTTACATCAAGGCTACCCTTTTCTGGAGCTAGCCATGCATTAACAATGTCGTCAATTGATGTTCTAATTTGTAAAACCTTGCCAACAACTTTCTCTTGTGTGCTAGAAAGATTCTGTAAAGTTGTTCCTTGATTTAAGGAAAGTTTGATTTCAATATTTTCGCCATTTGTTTTTGCGAGATTTCTAACCGAGAGTTTGTCATCCTCGCTTTTTTGAGCTTCTGCCCAACGGTCTTGATCTGCAAGCAAAATACAGGGAACATGCAGATGTTCGACATAAGCATTTAAATATCCCAATAATTCGGGTAGTGGCATGTCTGCGCGTTCAACATCATCAAAAACGACAACCAGCCTTTCAAATTTTTTTGATTTTTGTTTAAGAGTTTCTATAATTTTATTGGCAGCAAATGCTCCAGCATCCCCTGCAACAGATCCAATCGCAGCTCCAGCGGGGTTTGAAGAAAGCGTTCCAAGAATTTTCCCGATAAGAGAAACAGCACCAGGAACGGTTTTCAACCACTTTGAGTTTAGTATCGGATGTAACTTTTCAAGAACTCTTTGATCCATTTCCGCTCTGGATTTAGCTCCAAAAAGGCTTGCGTACACAACGGTGTATTTTTCGCAATCGGTCAACCATTCTCTGATTTGCGCAACATCCTTCTTTTGTCCGTCAGGATGTTTTCCGGCAAGATACTGCTTGATAAAGTATGTCTTCCCAGATCCCCAGCAACCTGTAATCAAAACGGCATAATCCGGAGAAGTCTCCTTCTCCAGATAATAATTCAGAAACTCTTCAATATGTTCATTGCTATTTGCCATTTTCCACATCCTTTGCTTCAACCCAATGTCCTGTCTTTGAAGGGCCTTCCCATTTAATGCCGATTAACTTTAAATCGCGCATGATCGTCTTGACAGTCACATCAAATCGTGCTGCCAGAGCGCCTCTTGGCACGGTATTATTCGTTTGTATTTCCTGTATTATTCCAATCAAACGATCCCTTGTTTTTTGAGGGACATTTTGAGGGACGTTTTGAAGGACATTTTGAAGGACATTTTGAGAATTTTCGTCCGATTTCTTGACATCAACGCCGTTTAGCTTATTGAACGGGAACGAAACTACCACAAATCCAGTTTCTTCGAACCAGCTAGGTTCTTCGGCGCCTTCGGCCTTGCAGGCGTCCATGATGCGCTTTACTCCAGAGCCCCAGTTTTCCAAAACCATGGTGCTGTACAATACAGACGCCAAGGTGATGTTTCTTGGGTAGGACCTGTGCGGCAATTTTATGCTTTCTGGAGTCAATTCCCTCGGGAGTAGTCCCGGGCTTTCTATTTCGATACGATCGTCGTAAATGGCGATGCCGATGGAGCATTGGTATTTTTCGTAGTCGCGATGGCAAATGGCGTTGATCAAGGCTTCGCGCAATGCCGCTACTGGAATATCCAAATGTTCTTCTCTGTACCAGCCTGTAATTTCGCCGCTAAGAGATAGATGCTTAAAGAAAAAAGCCATCCCAGCATCCATCAGTTCGTAAAAGTTCCCGTGTACCCGTTGATTGTCTATGAAGTGGAGCTTGTCTGTTCCGCGAAAGCGCGCCATTCTCAGTTCGAAATCTCGGGTTTTCTTTTTAGAGAACAGCACGGCTGCAGCGTTGTTCAAAACGCCATTTTCGAGAAGTTCCCATTTCTCCAGGATTTCTTCGAGAGATGCGTGGAGAGACATTTCGGAAATGCGTCCACCTTCCACACCGACACGGACAGCGCCTCTAATTCGGCCTTCGTCAAGATCTTCGATACGGATGTTTTCGGCGGGCTGCATTTCCCAGGCATATTTCCTCGGGCGATTCTGCATGATTCTTTCGTCAAACAAATCGCGAGGCATTACCTTAGTCACGCTTTCTACCCTATAATAGGGCTTGCCTTGAAACGTGTATGGTCTTGTGCCATACACCCACGGATTAAACTTTAAAACTATAGCCTGAAATCCTGGTTTTCCAGGAATATCAATGTATTCCACGACAGGATTAACGGCAGGTTCAATTCCAGACATTATTTGAGCCACGTCACGGCGGGTGGACTCATTCACGATTTGCCCGATAATTTTTAAAGACGGAGAAATACCGAATACAAGAATTCCACCATCAGAGTTCAGGAACGCACAGGCCGAGCGCATTCCTTCCTTCAGCTCCCCAGTAGATTTTTTCAATTCCAGGGATTTTGTTTCATCTTGCGAAATCAGTCTTTCTAGGTCTTTAAAGTTCATGGGGACCCTACCGCTTAATTTCCTTGAGTTTGGCTTCCAAACAAATCAAGAACTAGGTCATCTTTTTTTGTCGCATTATAGGAAGCCTTTGAATCACTAGCAGTAAGCACTTGGGGAGCGACTGCTGGGTATTCTATCAAGTTTTCATTATTCAGAATTATTGCGCTGCAACCCTTTTCAATCAGCAGCTGATTGGCATTTTTCTCACCATCATTCGGCTTTCGGACATAGATTTTGCAGCCACGCCTAAGACCGTTTACAACACCAGACCAGGTTCCGCCACCCTCATTGGATTCTGCGACATAGATTTCGCTTGCCATACCATAAATCAAATTATTTCTATCCATGGCTAAACGCGTTGACCAAGGAGCCTTGGGTGCATAAGCGCTAACAACGAGTACCTTGCCTTCAACAATTTGCCTATAATACTGCTTAAATCCTGTAGAAAAAGTAGATATCCCCTGAGGCAAGACAATGATGCTGGAACCACCTGCAGTCACTGCGGCATCAAGAGCCTCTCTATCAACGCCCTTCGCAAAGCCGCTCACAATGACCTTGCCGTCTGAAGCTAACTTGGCAGAAATTTTTTTTGTGAAGTCAAGGGATATTTCTCCTGCAGAACGAGCACCAACAACAGCAACAGATGGCTGGTTCAGTAATTCAATATTTCCCTTGGCGTACAGGAGAACTGGGCACCCCGCTTTTCGAAGATTTTTTTTCAACAGTTCCGGAAATTTAGGCGATGTTGAAGGAATCAGGGAATAGCCTTGATTCAGTAGATCTTCTGCAGTAAAAGCGTTGTTTGGGAGCATCTCCTTGGCCCTTAAAAGAGCATCAATATCAGCAATGTCCAATCCAAATACAGCATTCCAATTCTGTTCATTCATTGAAAAGAAATCAATGACACTTTTTTGGGCGTTAAAGCATTTTATCAAAATGTCGTTCTTTACAGAAGTTTTTACAGCCGCATGAGCAAGGGTCATCCAATATGCTAATTCATTCATGTTGTTCATAAATCACCTCCGACAGTTTTCGCTATCACAATAGGAGTCACTTTCTTCGCGCCATTTTCTTTCAACATTTTAGCAATTTCATTCAAGGTCGCCCCACTGTCATAAATATCATCTAGCAGAAGAATGTTTTTATCAGCTAAAACTTCAGCGTGTTCAAATGCGAATGCACCCAGAACATTCTTCTTTTTCAAAATGGAATTTTGAGGAATCTTCTGAGGTTCTGTTTCCCTATTTTTCTTCAAATCATGGCAGAGACGAATATTCTGCCTTATAGAAAGCTTTTCTGCAAAATTTTTGACTAAATCCCCAGAAATTGTTGGGGGTACATAGAGCATAAAATCAAATGTTTCCGATGAAAATTTACGTTGTATCATTCGAGACATTCGCTTAACCAGATCATCAGGAAATTCACCGCCATTTTCGTATTTACAGCGATGCAAAATTTGACCGATTTCGCCTTCCTCTTGAATGTAGTTATCCAAGGCAAAACCAACATCCAAAGATGAAGTCTTTTTGGGAGTTAATTCCTGATATCGGTCGTTTTTAAACTTTTTGAGATCGTCCCACAGGTTGCTCTGGGCAAAATAACTCAGACTATCTTTCAAATTTGTATTATCACAATTACTTGATGGAGAATCTATTTTGTCACCAAGATAACGGCGCAAATAGTCCATTCGCGGCTCCGTAGTTTCTATGTAGCCGCGCATTGCGTCCAAGTCTTTTAATTTCGCTTTTCTTAGCGATTCAAAGGACTTAGAATCCAGCATAGGAGCGCCAAATTTGTATTCATACTTGTTTTTAGTATCCTTTACGGCGATTCCCTGCTCTATGAGATCGGCAAGAATTGTACGAACAGGGGTTTGCTTCATGTTCAACCTTTCCATAACCCCTTTTTCGCCAAGAGCTTCATTTTTTAACAAGTTGATTACTGCTTCATATTCTGATATTTTAGGTTTTGCGTTGTTTATAAAGCTCCTGGGAAGCATCTCGTCAAAGGGGACGCCATCGTCGGCAAGAGTTTCGTTATAAAACAAAATGACATCTGCAGGCTGCCCGTCTCTCCCAGCTCTACCGATTTCCTGGTAGTAATGTATTGGAGATTGCGGCATCTGCGTATGAATGATAAAGCGAATGTCGGGTTTGTCAACACCCATTCCAAGAGCATTTGTTGATACAATCGCCTTCCAACGATTTTCCTGGAGCCCTTTTTCAATTTCAACACGAGCCTCTGCTTCAAGAGATCCGTTATACATGGCGGCATTAATGCCTACATAATTAAGCCAGTCTGCGTATATTGCCGTGTTTACTCGCGTCCCTGTATAAATCAAGCCTGAACCATTGCAATTTTTTAAATATTCTGCAATACGAATTTTCTTTTCACTTTCAGATTTGACCTTTACAACAAACAATCGCAGATTCTCGCGAAGGAGATTTCCTCGAATTACAGACATTCCATTGCCAATCTGTTCCTGAATATCGTCTTGAACTCGTTGCGTTGCAGTAGCCGTAACTGCCAATACCGGAACATCGATAGGTAAGATTTTTACAAGGTCTACGATTCTCCTGAAATCTGGACGAAAATCATGTCCCCACTGAGAAATGCAATGCGCTTCGTCAACAACTACCATGGAAACTTTCATTTGACGAACGCCTTCTTGCCAAGACGAACTTCCCTGACGTTCCGGAGCGATATAAAGAATCTTTAGTTCACCTTTTTTTGCCAGCTCAATTATTGCGTCGTTTTCTTCTTGCGATTGATTAGAATTGATACACCTTGCTGCAATCCCTCTTTTATTTAGGGACGCGACCTGATCTCGCATCAAGGCTATTAGTGGAGAAAAAACGATTGTCAACCCATCAAATTGCGTTGCCGGGAACTGATAGCACAAGGATTTTCCAAATCCTGTTTTTTGAATGACTAGAACTCGTTCCTTGTTTAATACCTTTTCTATAACGGACCATTGGTCATTATAGAAATGATCAAAACCAAAAATCTGTTTTAATTTAATTTCGGCTTTTTGACGGTTCATTTTGCCTCCGGTCTTTCCCACGACATTTCGTAACTTTTAGCTACGCTTAATTTCCTTGAGTTTTTGCGCCATCAGTTTGCGGACTTCTGCCAGTTCCTTTTCAAGGCGGTCGATATCCTTCTGGACCTCGTCAATGTCGATGGGAGCTTCTTCTTCAAAGGTGTCCACATAGCGCGGGATGTTCAAGTTGTATTCGTTATCCTTGATTTCCTTGAGAGAGGCCAAGTGAGCATACTTGTCAATGGCCTTACGCTTTTTGTAGGTGTTCACGATTTTCGTGATGGTCTCTTCGGAAAGGGAATTCTGCTTTTTGCCTTGCACAAATTCACGGCTGGCATCAATGAACAGAACATCCTTGCGTTTTTCGTTCTTGCCGCCCTTTTCGCGACTGCGGTCAAACACCAGGATCGCCACGGGAATGCTTGTGGTCGGGAACAGGTTTTCGGGCAGGCCGATAACCGCATCCAACAAGTTTTCTTCGATCATGGCTTCGCGAATTTTGCCTTCGGATGCTCCACGGAAAAGAACGCCGTGAGGAACGACTACTACAACGCGGCCTTCACCAACGAGGCTTGTTTCAACCATGTGGGTAATAAAGGCCCAGTCGCCTTTGCTCTTGGGCGGAATGCCACGGAAGAATCTGTTGTAAGGGTCGCTTTCTGCATTTTCTGCCCCCCATTTGTCTAGCGAGAACGGAGGGTTCGCAACCACAGCATTGAATTTCATCAGCTTGTCTTTTTCTACAAGCATGGGGTTGTTCAACGTGTCGCCCCATTCGATGCGAGCGCTGTCGGTGCTATGCAGGAACATATTCATGCGGCAAAGCGCCCAAGTGCTTCCGTTGGATTCCTGACCGAACAGCGCGAAATTGTTTCCGCCAATTTGCTTAGATGCCTGAAGCAACAAACCGCCCGCACCGCAAGTGGGGTCGCAAATTTTGTCACCTTCCTTGGGGTCGGCAAGTTTTGCCACAAGTTCCGTCACTACGAACGGAGTGAAAAATTCTCCCGCCTTCTTGCCGGATTCCGTACCGAAACGTTCCAAAAGGTACATGTAAGTGTTACCGATAATGTCTTCAGAAACACGGCTAGGCGACATGTTCAATTCTTCTTTATGGAAATCTTCAAGAAGGGTTTTGAGACGGCGGTTGCGATCCTTAGTTCTGCCCAGGTTCGGTTCAGAATTGAAGTCAATGTTACGGAAAACGCCTTCCAACTTCAAGCGGTTCTGAGTTTCGATTTTATCCAAAACGATGTTGATAAGGTCGCCAATATTATCTGCGGTGCGTCGTTCATAAAGGCTGTAATAATCAGCAGTAAACTCATCAATTACGTCACCCTTTTCATTCGTGAGCTGCACCAAGGGCAACACAAAACGTTCGCGCTCCAATTTGCGACGAATTCTAGATTCATCATCCCCGTACTGGTTGCGGTAAGCCTCATAATGATCGCGCCAAACATCGGACATGTATTTTAGGAACAGCATCACCAAGATGTAGTCCTTGTACTGAGCCGGATCGACCGCACCGCGGAAGGTGTCGCAAGCGGCCCATGCTGCGGCGTTAATGTCGTCTTGTTGAATTTTCTTGACGTTATTTTCGGTCATAGCGACTCCAGATAGTTTGAAATTTCTCTTTCTAAAATTAAGTTCTTTCGGGTGGCAATTTCTGACATTAGAAACTGCTCTTTTTTGCTCAAATTGACCAAGTCAATGATTTTTTGCTGATCTTCGATGCTTGGCAATTTTAAGGGCATCTTTTCAAGGACCGCCTTGCTTATTAGGGGAATCCCCGTGCCTTTGGCGTGTTCCTTGAAATAAGACTCCCCTGGCGCTCCATTTATCCACCAAACAAGATATTCAGGCAAAACAACGCCGCCCTTCGCGCGAACGAGGATCATGGGTGCGGCAACAAGAATGTGTTCGCGAACTTCGGGTACGACGGCAGCTACGAAACTTGTTCCACGGGATCGGAAAACAATGTCACCTTCGCTTGCTAAATGAGAGGGGCTAGGAGACACGACCTCCACACGCTTTAGGGCAAGCACGTTAAGGACCCCGCCGGCATCCACATCCTTTAAAAAACAGGTAAGCACCCCCTGTTCCCCTGGAATGCAAGTGCTGCGAAAAGGATAGCCTACCAACAGGTCGGCAGCGTCCCCTAACTGCACAATTTTGGATAAATCTTTTGACATGCTACAAATATAATCAAACTTATTTATAAAAGCAAGATTTTTTGTAGTATTCTTTATACTAACCTAATTGTTTTAGGTTTTTATGGTAAAACGGTATCTTCTTAAGGCTACTTCGCACTGTTTCAAGGGTTGATGGACTCCCATAACAAAAACCAAAGGCTCGCGCCCCTTTACAAACAAAAATTGTAAAACAAACAAGAATTGTATCTACATAAATCTTACGATAAAGTTATCAGTTCGTCAAAAACGAAAAATTTGTTGGAAAATGTCTTAAAAGCAATTTGTTCAGCAAGCTTGGGGCGTTTAGGCTAGGCGTTTTTTCAATTTCATCGTAACATCACAGACTTTGGCACGGCTTTTGCACTTGTTAGTGCATGAACTGTGTGGAATCAGAAAACTCATTTATCAAATCCCTTTCGGCATTGTCGAAGGAGGAGTTCGAGCACCGTTGTAGGCGCTTGCATAACGTTCTGGACGAGAACGATCTTTCGTCCAGTTCCAGCGGCAGCCACAAGGGTACCGACCCCATCCCCTTGGTGATTTCGTCTGAGGAATGGAGCATCCTGGAAGCAGGCGTTGCTCAGAGAGCCAGGCTTTTTAACGCCTTGGCCCATGACATTTACGGCGATCAGACTTTGTGGAAAAAGGGCAAGTTGCCAGCCGCATTGTTGTTCGCCAATCCGGACTTTATGCAAGTGGCCTGGAAGGTAAAACCCGCCGGCGGCATCTTCGTGAATCTATCCTCAACAGATGTGGCCCGCCTCGAAGACGGCTCCTTCGTCGCCATCGCAGACCATTTGCAAGTGCCCGAAGGTTTAGGCCGCGCCCTGGAAAACCGCATTGGCGTCAGCCGCGCATTCCCGGAATTATTCCGCAGCATGCGTACGGAACGTCTGGCAGGTTTCTTCAAGAAGTTGCTGGATGGTTTAGACGCCATGCACGAGGATATTAACGCCCAAGATCCTCGAGGCGACAGCGGAAAGGTTGTGCTTCTGGCCTCGGGGCCGGACAATCCCCGTCGTGCCGAAGATGCCATGCTGGCCCGCTACTTGGGAATCCCCCTGGTCGAAAACGACGACTTGGCCGTACGAAATTTGCAAGTCTACATGAAGACCTTGATGGGGCTGAAAAAAATCGGTACCATTTTCCGTCGTGTCGAAGATGGCATGTGCGATCCGCTGGAACTTCGCATTGATAGTGGCGAAGGGGCAGTGGGCCTGATCAGCACCGTACGCGCAGGGAACGTGGCCATCGGAAACTTCCTTGGAACAGGTGTTTTAGAAACGCCTATGTTCAAGCCCTTCCTCCCGGAGATTTGCAAGGAACTTCTCGGAGAAGAATTGCTCCTGAAGGATGTGGAAACCGTCTGGCTTGGAAACGCTAACGATATAGATCGTGTTCTTGCAGAACCCGAAAAGTGGATTTTCAAGAAAGCCTTTAGGGACGCTGGAAATTTCAAGGAGCCGGAGCCCAAGGCATACGCTTCCATGACCACAACGGCGCAGCTTGCGCTGTTGCAGGCTATCGAAAATTCGCCGGAACAATGGGTCGCCGAAAAGTCCGTAGACTTGGCAACAGTTCTAGCACACCGTCCAGGCGATGTCAGCAGTTCCGCAAGCATTGAACCGGCCGTTTCGCTGATGAGGTTCTTTGCCGTAAACACAGCAAAGGAAACTTCCGTAATGCCCGGCGGACTGGGGATCTTCCAGTTCATCGACAAGAACTTGGGAAACAGCGCCGCAGCAAGCATTTCAAAGGCCCACATCCTTGAACGCGATGTTGGAGAAAAGGACATCTGGGTGCTTTCCGAAAGACCTGTTGCCCACTTCTCTCTCCTGGCCCCGGCCGACCAGGCCATTACACCTTCTCGAGCAGGCGGTGATTTGCCCAGCCGCGCTGCTGAGAATTTGTATCGCCTCGGCCGGGACCTGTCCGCTTCCAACATGATGGCTCGTATTGCAAGAGGAATTGCAGTGCGACTGTCTGATGAATCCTGGACAGAAATGCCGGAACTTCCCTGGATCCTGAAAGCAGGCCTTTCCGATGAATCCCTGGCGAGAATGGCACAGGATCCGGAAAACGCATTGCGCTACTTCATCCTGAGAAAGGATAACCGTAACGGGATGCAATGTGTACTGACAGAAATTCGCGATCTGGCTGTTCAGTTGCGAGACAGAATTTCTGAAGATCTATGGCTTTACCTGAACGGATTCGGTGTTGCAGAAATGCCGGCGGGGGCAGGTGCAGCATCACTGTTGCCTTACCTAAAGGCAGTCTTATCAGACAGTGCTGCCGTGGCCGGGCTCGCAGCGGACTCCATGACGCGCGGCCACGAATGGCGATTCCTAGAAATCGGTCGACAGATAGAATGCGCCATTCGCACCTTACAGCTGATTAAAAGTCTGCTGTCTACGGCCCCCGCCGAAGAAATTGCAAACCTGCGTCTGTTGCAGGCCGTACTTGAAATTGGTGACGGTCTCATGACTTACCACCGTCGCTACGGCGGCCGTTTGCAAGTGGTGCCGGTATTGGATTTGCTGTTGTCTGACGAATCAAATCCGCGAAGCGTCGCCTATCAGATTGCACGCCTGCGTGAAGAAACGGAACACCTGCCAGGAAACCTCCAGGGAGAAGCCGCCTTCTCGCCTCTGGATCTTGAATTGATGCGAGTCCTTACGGATCTTCGTCTGGCGAACATCGAATCGTTAGCAGGAACTATCGGATATCAAAGGGAGAACTTAACAAGACTAGTTGACGAACAAATAAAGAATGTAGAACATATCGCAGAAATCATAAGCAGGCTCTACTTGAACCACGCTCCTCGCGCAGGAGTTATTCACGCCACAACCACAGAAGTGTCGGAGGTTTAGGATGCCTGTATATCAGATCGATCACGAAACAGTTTACGATTACCATCTGCCCGTTCTCTACAGCAATCACCTGGCCCATATGCTCCCCCGCATGGTCAGCCGGCAGAATTGGATTAGCCACAATATCGAAGTGGAACCCAATCCTACGGCACGCCAGGAAAGGTTGGACATTTTCGGGAACCGCGTTCTCGCCTTTAGCGTTGAAGAAGAACACACTCATTTCAGATTCAACACCACAGGCGTTGTAGAAGTCCGTGAAGAGGAACCGCCCAAAGCCGGAGAAACTATGCCCTGGGAAGAAGTGGCAAAAATTCTGGAACGTCCAAACAACGATGAAATTCTGGACGCGGCCATGTACGCCTACACTTCGCCCTTCGCCAACTTCGACGAATCTGTCAAGAACTACGCGCTGGAAAGTTTTGAACCGGGCCGCCCAATTTTTGACGCCGCCAAGGAACTGATGACCCGCATCTATACGGATTGCAAGTACACTCCCGGTGCCACAAGAATCGGCGCACAACCCCAAGAAATTCTTCGCGGGCGCAAAGGCGTCTGTCAGGATTTCGCCCACTTGATGATTGGTTGCCTAAGGTCACTGCATTTGCCGTGCCGCTATGTAAGCGGTTACCTGCGAACCCACCCGCCCGAGGGTCAGCCAAAACTTGTAGGCGCCGACGCCACACATGCCTGGGCAAGCACCTACGTTCCCGGCCACGGTTGGGTGGAACTGGATCCCACCAACAATGTGCTGGGCGGCGAGGAACACATCATCCTCGCCTGGGGAAGAGACTTCGGTGACGTAAGCCCCCTAAAGGGCGTCATTACGGGCGGCGGCGATCACACATTGAAAGTAGCCGTAAACGTAGATGAGAAATAAACCTCGTACCTGGAACCAGAAGCCTCGTACCTAAAAAAACACACAAGGAAAACAGAACATGAAATTTGGAAACTACAATACCGAGGGCTTTTACGATGAGCTCTGCCTTCCCGATGGAACTCCCCGTCCGGCGGCAGAACCGTTGATCAGCCGCATCAACGAACTCCCCAAAGGAGAACTGCAGCGTCGTCAGAAAGTTGCAGAATCAGCCTTCTACGACAACGGCATCACTTTCGCCGTGTATGGCAACAAGGATGGTAAGGACAAGATCATCCCCTTCGATGTCATCCCCCGTATCGTCAGTGCCGCCGACTGGAAACATCTGGAAGCAGGTCTTAAGCAGCGTACCGAAGCGTTGAACTGCTTTTTGACAGACATCTACAACGACCGCAAGATTTTGCGTGACAAGGTTGTCCCCGAAAGTCTCATCAACACATGCACCGCTTACCGCCCCCAGATGGAAGGCTTCGTGCCGCCCAAGGGAATCTGGGCCCACATTACCGGTACCGACCTGGTTCGCGATACCGACGGCACCTTCTATGTTCTGGAAGATAACATGCGCTGCCCCAGCGGCGTGTCCTACGTGCTGCAGAACCGCCAGATTCTGAAGCGCACCTTCCCCCAGGTTTTCACTCACTGTTCCATCCGCCCGGTAGACGAATACTGCACGCGTCTCCGCCATGCCCTGGAATACCTGGCCGAAGGCGTTGAAACCCCGAAGGTTGTGGTGCTGACCCCCGGCATCTACAATTCCGCCTACTACGAACATTCCTTCCTGGCACAGCAAATGGGTGTGGACTTGGTGACCGGCGATGACTTGGTAGTGCAAGACAAAAAGGTGTATGCACGAACCACCCGCGGACTGAAACAGGTTCACGTAATCTACCGTCGTGTTGATGATGAATTCCTGGACCCGCAAGTTTTCCGCCCCGATTCCTGCCTGGGTGTTCCCGGTTTGATGGAAGCCTACAAGGCGGGTAACGTGGCACTGGCCAATGCGCCGGGTTGCGGTGTTGCCGATGACAAGGCTATATATACTTATGTACCGCAGATTATCAAGTACTACCTGGGAGAAGAAGCCATTATCCCCAACGTACCTACTTTCGTCTGCGAAAACCCCAAGCATATGCAGCACGTCATCGACCATATCGAAAACATGGTGGTGAAGGCAGCCAGCGAATCTGGTGGTTACGGCATGCTTGTAGGCCCTAAGTCCACTAAGGAAGAGTGCGAAGCTTTCAAGGAAAAGATCAAGGCCAATCCCCGTAACTATATCGCACAGCCCATGATTTCACTCAGTCGCGTCCCCTGCATTGTGGACGGCGGTTTTGAAGGTCGCCATGTGGATTTGCGCCCCTACATCGTGCAAGGCAAGGACACCTACATTCTCCCCGGTGGCCTTACCCGCGTGGCACTCCGCAAAGGTTCCATCGTGGTGAACAGCTCACAAGGTGGCGGCTGCAAGGACACCTGGGTCATCGCCGAAAACGAAAAGGCCCCAGAGTTGGGACAAGCCAGACAATGGATGGAACAACAACAACAGCAGTGAGCGCGCCTTACTGCGTAAGGCTTTCAGCTATGAGGTCGGGGCTTACGCCCCTAGAGCTAGACAAAGGCGGCGTAGCCGCGATTCTCTAACCCCAAAGCACCAGAATGGTGCGACCCAAAAGCGAAACAAAGCTGAGCGACCTCAAACCTCAAACCTTTTAGGAAAATTTATGCTTAGTAGAGTTGCAAATTCCATTTATTGGCTTGCCCGCTATATTGAACGTGCCGAAAATGTGGCCCGAAGTATCGAT
Organism: Fibrobacter sp. HC4; assembly: GCF_023373925.1. Classification (NCBI taxonomy): domain Bacteria; kingdom Pseudomonadati; phylum Fibrobacterota; class Fibrobacteria; order Fibrobacterales; family Fibrobacteraceae; genus Fibrobacter; species Fibrobacter sp. HC4. The sequence goes on from NZ_JALCZV010000004.1 coordinate 198,614, forward strand.
GTCAATCTCCAGCTTCAGCTGGACTTGCCCGGCGAAGAACGCCCCTGGGAACCTGTAATCCAGACCGCAGGAAACGCTGACGATTTTTTCAAGAAGTACGCCCACGTTTCCATTGAAAACGCCCTGACGTTCCTTACCTTCGACAAGGAAAATCCCAGCAGCATTATTTCCTGCGTGGCTGCCGCCCGCGAAAATGCCCGCTGCGTCCGCGAAAGAATTTCTTCGGAACTATGGATTGCCATCAATCAGTTCTACCTGAAACTGAACGATCCTGAAATGTCCCAGCAGGCATTGGCTTCCCCCCATGCCTTTTACAGCAGCGTGAAGGAATTCAGCCAGCTGACGGTAGGTATCATTCAGGGCACCATGAGCCACGATGTCGCCTGGAATTTCGCCCGCCTGGGAACCATGTTGGAACGAGCCGACCAGACTTCCCGAATTCTGGATGTAAAATACTACATCCTCCTTCCGGATGTGAGCATGGTGGGCATGGCCATGGATACGGTGCAGTGGAATGCCGTTCTAAAAAGTGTCGGTGCATACGAAATGTTCCACCGTCGTAATTCCAACGTAACGCCATACAACGTAACGGGATTCCTGCTTTTGACAGAAGACTTCCCACGTTCCCTGCGCTATTGTCTGGAACAGGCTGAAATCTGTCTGAAGAACATCGCCTTCCCCGTAAAGAGCAACGCAGAATCCATTCGCCTTTTAGGAAAGCTCCGCTCCGATGTGGCCTTCACCACCATCGAGGAAATTATCCGGAAGGGTCTTCACGAAGAAATCGAACGGACTCAAATCAGACTTAGCGAATTAGGTACTCAGATCTGGAAGGATTTTTTCTGCTGATCCACACAGCAAAATGGGCGAAGGCCCGCGGCAGGGATTTGGTAACGCAAGTCCCTGCCGTTTTTTATTTTTTGAACATCACCACGAAACTTTTGCCTTTGACGATTTCCTTTACGGTCACCTTTTCAAAGTTAGCATTGCTCCCCAGCGAAATCAAATCTTCAGGTTCAAATTTCTTGAACCTTTTTTTTGTGTAGGAAAGTTTGTCCAGCCATTCCTTGGTGTAAACCACATTGTAAAAAATGCCCCCCGGTTTCAGCACGTGGCGAATTTCAGAAAGGCCCTTTGCCGTATCATTCCAAAAATAGATGGTATTGATAGATGTAACCGCCGCAAATATCCCTTCGTCAAAAGGCAAGTCGCAGCAATCACCGATTTGCAAGTGAAGTTTTCCATCATCGGCAGCCACCTTGTTTCGCTCCATGGCGGCATTCACCATGTCTTCGGAAATATCAATGCCGTACAAGTCGCACTTGAACTTTCCATAGAGTCGCTGCAGCAAGCAACCGTTACCGAAACCGATGTCCAGAATTTTGTCGTCGGATTTCACATCCACAAGAGCCACCGTATTCTTGTACATGGCCCTGTTAATGACATTCATGATGACGCAACAAATCGCCCCCACGACACCGCGGGGATTCCCAAACTGACTACCGATATATTCAGAAAACTTGGACATAGGTTCAAACTTAATTTAAAGCGCCGTGTCCAGAACCATCATCAGGGAGAATCCTAAGGCAAAAAGCAAGGTCACACCGTCAAAGTGAACGCCTTCGTTAGCCTCGGGTAAAAGTTCTTCCACCACCACATAGATCATGGCGCCAGCAGCCAAGCTCAGCAAATAGGGCATCGCTGGCAAAACAAAACCAGCCAGAAGAATGGTAATCACCGCAGCACCTGCTTCCGCCACCGCAGAAATAAAGCCAAGTCCAAATGACTTCAGGCGAGTCTCGCCCTCCGCACGCAAAGGCAGCGAAATAATCGCGCCTTCCGGAAAGTTCTGCAAGGCCATACCCACAGAAACCGCCACCGCCGACGCCAAGGAAATTCCTCCCGCAGCACCCGCACTTGCCACATCGCCAGCACCAACTGCCCCGCTGATACCAGCAAGCCAACCCGCAAACACCACACCAATAGCCATTCCTTCGGGAATGTTATGGATCGTCACCGCCAACGCAAGCATTGTCGTGCGTTTCATTTTCACCCGCGGGCCTTCCGGCGAATCGCTACCCAAATGCAAATGGGGAGTAATCTTGTCAATCAAGAAAAGCAGAAGAATGCCCGCCCAAAATCCAGCCACCGGCGGAACAAAAGCAAGTTTGCCGTAATCACCCGACGACTCAATGGAAGGTAGCAACAAGCTCCACACAGAAGCCGCCACCATCACGCCCGCAGCAAATGCCATCATGCCACGCTGCACCTTGGGGCGCAAATTTCCCTTCATAAAGAACACGCAGGCCGCACCAAGAACCGTCCCCAAGAAGGGAACCCCGATTCCATAAATCACAGGCAGGTAATGAGAAATGTCCATAGAGAGTCCTACAAGATATAAGTTCCAAAACGGACCTCAAATTTGAAGCCCACAAAATTTGCGTAGTTCATCCAGATTTCAGCACCCCATCAGTTCCTTTTCTTTGACAAGAAAAGGAGAAACAAGGGCCACACCCAAATAACCACTTTTCGAGGCGCGGTCATTGTCCATGCGTCTTTGTTGAATTTCCTTGGTCTTTTCAGCCCGCTTTTCCGCATCAGTCTTTTCATTGCGAAAGCGTTCTTCTTCCCGCGCCACATCCACGACGCGACCTCGACATTCCAAATCATCATCTTTGCAGCCGAACAAAACATCCAACACAGACGAAATATCCCCAATTTTTTTTCATAATATCTAAATTAGCAAAATACAATTCCATAGTACCAACTAAAGCAAATTCCAGAAGTCACAGCCAGCATCAGGACACCCCTTTAACAGCTTTTCTTTTTTCTATCTTTGCCTACATAAGGTGTTTGGAATTCTATATAGCTGCAGTTACCGCCGCTCTACTTTTTGCGTCCTGCGACGATTCCACCAGCGTCAATTCTGCCGCCGATTCTGAACAAAAAGAATTCACCAGAATCGACACGGTCTATGTCCGCGATACAGTAAACATCCGCGACACCATTTCTTCAAGCGACACGGTCACAGTCAAGGACTCAGTCACTCTCCACGACACCATCATTGACTGCACTTCCAAAGACAACGGAGACGGTTCAGTCACCCTTACCTGCGGTGATTCTTCTCAGGTTCTTTATCCTGCTATTTGCAACGGCAGATCCTATGACGCCAACACTCAGATCTGCGACGAGGGAGAAATCAAGGACGTGTGCGCAGGCATCGTCTACGACAAGGAAGTTCAGCTTTGCGAAAACGGCAAACTTTACGACTATTTCACCGATCCCCGCGATAGGCAAGTTTATAAGATGGTCACCATCGGAGAACAAACCTGGATGGCCCAGAATCTGAATTTTAGAGTTGACTCCAGTTGGTGCGGCGGCGGAATCCACAAGTTTCCTATGACGTCCAGATGAAATCAGACTCTCTTTGGGAAAATAAAATTCACCCGGACACAAAACTGCCTGCAGCACAACCAAGTTTAAACCTGACCGGATTTAACGTACTGTCTGCAGGAATTCGCTTCAAAACATTATCAAACTCCAATAGTTCAAAAAACAACGGTCTGTTTAGAAACGACCCACACAACGCAATCTTCATTACTACGATGGATTTTGGCACAACACATTTCAACTACCAAGCCTTTTATGGTTACCACGTTGATGAGTTTGCTTACTACGTCCCAATCATGAATAGGGGTCATTTAAAGACGTCTGGAGAATCCGTCCGCTGTCTCAAGGACGAATCCAACTAGTTTGACTTTAATCCTCCGACAACACCCTCCTATTTTTTTATAATACAAATAAAGAATGGAGGTGTTTATGGACAAAAGATTCGCATTCGTACTAGCGTCAGCCTTGACCGCAGTCCAGGCATTTGGTGCAACCTATTATGTAGCCGTTGACGGTAATGACAAAAGCAAGGGAACGAAGGAAAAGCCTTTCGCCACACTGAAACAGGCTAACTCCGTGGTAACTCCCGGCGATACCGTATGGATTCGCGGCGGCGTCTACGAAATGCGAGACACATCCTATTGCGAACGCGCCAGAATGTCTGCAGGAGTTTTGTTAACCACCAGCGGTGAAAGCGACGACAAGCGCATTCACTATTTCGCTTACCCTGGAGAACGTCCTATTTTCGACGGCACCAACCTTCCCATTGGCCAAGCTCTTGACAAAACCACTTCATCTACGGATCTGGAATACACTGCAGGCATTTTGATTTACGCCAGCTACTTGCACCTGAAGGGAATCGAAGTTCGCAACGTTCCCATGAAGCATAATTCCAATTCGGGCGTTTACGTTACCCGATGCAAACATGTGATTTTGGAACAGATGGAAAGCCATCACAATGCGGGTCCGGGATTCTTCGTGAACGAAGGCGGAAGAGGGCTCAACGGCGGTGGCCATCTATTCTTGAATTGTGATGCCCATGACAATTACGACCCGACAGGTCGTCAGGGCGATGGTGAAAATGCCGACGGCTTTGGCGTACATTATCAGTATGACGGCGACACCACAAAATTTTTCGGTTGCCGTTCCTGGTGGAACAGCGACGACGCCTACGACTTTATCAATCAGGAATTTCCTGTTGTTGTAGAAAACAGCTACGCCATGGGAAGCGGTTACAGTGACTATGGTACAAAGATGCCGAAAAACGGAAACGGTTCCGGATTCAAGATGGGCGAAAGCACATTTGGCGGCGGACACCATATCATTCGAAATAGCGTTGCCTGGAAAAACGAAACCTTCGGTTTTTACGCAAACTACACAGGCGCAGGAACTCAGTGGATCAACAACACGTCATTCAAAAATGAACAACGTGCTTTCAACATGGCATCTACCACATTCGATGCAGAAGGTCACCGTCTCGCCGATGTTGCCGTATTGACGGGCGATAACGCTCATGTACTAAAAAACAACATTGCTTTCCCAAATTTGAATTCCCAAGTTGGTGTATGCTGGGTAAAAATCGATGACAGCGACAAGGGACATGACGAAGATTGTGCCGCAGGCGAAAATAATACCTGGAACTTAAAACTGGATTTAGACGAATCTGATTTCGAAAGTCTTGACGACCCCAGCATGACTGTAACAGGCGAAGACCTTTCCAAGATTCCTGGAATTTTAGGACCTAGAAATGCTGACGGAAGCATTCCCTACGTGGGCTTCTTGAGGTTGAAAAAAGGCAGCCGCGCTATTGACAAGGGCGAAGATGTGGGATTGGAATTTACAGGTAAAGCTCCAGATTTGGGTGCTTATGAATACGGTCTCAGTTCCACTAGCAGCATAAAGCCCATTGCAAAGAGCATCGCCAAGTCTCCGCGTATATGGGGGAACGTCACGGTCTTCGACCTGCAAGGCCGCTACCAGGGTAAATTTCAAGCAGAGCAACTGCACGGAAGATCCATCGCAGAAACTCTAAAGAGAAATTCACAATACCTAATCGCGAAATAAAATCGAGTAGCGTCAAAAAGGCGGTGGAAACAGGCAAAAACAAGCCTTTTCCACCGCCTTTTCATTACGTTACACTAAATCAAGCGGATAAAAAAAGGTTTTTCAAAGGTCCAAAGCCTCCTAAAACACATTTCCCGTTCCCATCAAGGGCTAAAAATACAAACAAAATAACAAAAAGGCAGTGGAAATTAGAAAAAAACTCCGTTTACACCGCCTTTTTCCCACACAGCCCAATCATCACTCTACAAACCGGCACCAGATATAAAAAGCAAGCGCAAAGAACAGCGCTATTGGGAGCCTGTACCGCATTCAACACGATGACCGTGGCTACAGACCAAGGCACCAACGCAATCACCGTAACAGCCGTATCATAAAGGTTCAGCGCCTGATTTTTGGCACCTAGATTTTCTGTCATCTGGTTTGTCAAAATGATGGTGAGGGTCTGATTGCAGACTACGCAGGACACCAGAGACGCACAAGCCAAAGTAGCCACAAAGGGATTGGTATTTTGGGACATTTTTTCGATTCTTGATTTGACAGGTTGAAGCAACGACGTACCTTTAAATATGCCGCCACAACAACCTGCGATTACAACAATCAAGAAAACATTTACCATGGAGAGAAGACCTCCCCCATTTACCATCTTGGCAATTTCGGGAACAGTTGTTTTATAACCAAAAATGATTGATTTAAGCAAATCAATAAAAGTCTGATTTTCAATTACAAGCGCTAAAACAAAAGCCGAAGCAGAACTCCACAGCAGCACAAGACTAGTACGTACACGGGCTACAGAAAGCACGACAATCACCGCAGCCGGCATAAGGCTCCACAATGACAGCGAAAAATCCTTGGCAAAAAGTTCAGCAACATTCGGGACCCCGGAAGCCCCTACAACACCCGAAGCACCCGCAACACCGGCTGTAACATCAACATTCATCCCAGCCGTAAAATAAACCACACTGCTCATCAAGAACGGCAACCAAGTGGTCCTTACCATATCACGGATGTTCTGGTAAATATCCGTCTTCGTAATTCCCGCAGTCAAAAGCGCCATGGATGAAATGGGAGAAATTCTATTACCGAAATAGACTCCTGCCAAAACAGCGCCGCCGATCCACGCCGAATCCGAAACGCCATCCATCCCCATGGAACGTCCGATAGTCGCACAAATCACGCCCATGGTGGCCGCAGTTCCGAGAGCCGTCCCCGTCAAGAGGGACATGGCGGAATTCAACACGAAAGTCAGCAGCACAAAAATTTCAGGACGAATCAATTCCACCGCAAAACTGACCACCGTAGGGATCGTTCCCGCAGCACGCCACATAGAAGTCAAGAGTCCCAGCAGAACAAACAACAGCAGAATGCCGCGGGCCGTCTTCACGCCATTCCAGCACATTTTCAAAGTTTCGCGAAGGCCGCAACAACGCACACCGTAGCCCGCAAAAAGTACCAGCCCAAAGGCCAGCGAGTACAGCAAAGGAGCGCCCGTCAAAAGGGACGCAAACAACGCTACGCAGAAAACAGCAAGAATAATTAATTCAACCAAATCAACAGCCCTCAAAAAGGACTATCAATTTAGAAAATCGCTAGCCCTTGAATTTTTTTAGAACCAAGGCGCCGTTGTGTCCGCCAAAGCCAAGCGAAGCAGAAACCGCACAATCGATATTCCCAGCAAAACCCTTACCATCCACCAGGTTGATATCGCAGGCCTCATCCTGGTTATCGCAATTGATATTCGCAGGATAGAAGGAATCATGAATGGCCATGGTCGAAATCACCGCTTCCAAAGCGCCAGCGGCACCAATGCAATGGCCCGTCATCCCCTTGGTGCTGGAAATTTTCATTTTCATTTTAGCATGATTACCAAAAACATTCAGCAGCATTTGAGATTCCGTCGAGTCATTCATCACGGTAGAAGTTCCGTGAGCATTGTAGTAATCGACATCCTCGGCGAGAACACCCGCATCACGCAAGGCATGGCGTACAGCCCTGGCGCACATATCACCATTGGGCCTTGGTGAAGTAATATGATAGGCATCGGCGCTTGCACCATAGCCGGCCAACTCCGCATAAATTTTTGCCCCGCGGGCCTTGGCATGTCCAAGTTCTTCTAGAACCAGAACTGCACCACCTTCCCCCATTACAAATCCAGAGCGAGCCTTATCAAAGGGGCGGGAAGCCTTTTGCGGACAATCGTTAAAACGGGTCGTCAGGGCCCGCATACTGGCAAAGCCCTTAATAGCATAATCCGTAACGCAGCTTTCTGCACCACCGGCAAGACAGACATCCAGATCGCCATAGCGGATGGCCTTGAGAGCGGTTCCCACCGCGTCCGTCCCCGAAGCACAGGCAGACGAAACCACCCAGGCGCAACCTGTAATCCCCAGCTCCATAGAAACGTTGGCGGCACATTCATTGGGAATAAGTCTCGCCACATCAAACGGAGAAATTTTTCTTTTTCCGGATTCCACATACAGATTGAAGGACTGGTCAATTACATCCATGCCGCCAATCGCACTTCCCGCAATGACACCCGTCTTTTCATCTTCAAGAATTTCACGGCAAAGATTCGCATCCCTCACAGCCTCATGGGAAGCCGCCAGAAGGAACTGAGTAAAGCGTCCCATGCGAGAAGCCTTCTTCGGAGAAATTCCATGGTCAGCAGGATTAAAATTTTTCACCTCGGCCGCAATCTGCACCGGGTTAGAAGTCGGATCAAAAAGAGTTATCCTTTCAATACCACATTTACAATTCTTAATGGCATTCCACAATCCGCCTACATTGTGACCGAGAGGTGAAACGGCACCCATACCTGTAATAACAACTCTTCTTTTTTCCATTTAAAGAAAGATACTACAGATTTACCATTTTCAACACCTTGTTGATTTTAACTTTTTTTCTTTAAATCAACACTTGGGTATTGCTTTGTTGGTTTTCCGGCAATGAAACTAATTATATAACTGGACATCGTGGGGAGAGATATTTTCGCACCTTCTTCAAGCCAGTGAATAATCATGTAAATAATTCCCGACACCTTGAACACAATGCGATAATAAACGTAATCATTCAAGGCAGCCCCTTTTTCCTTATACCAGTGACAGTTCTGCTTCCAGATAGTTTCAATCATCAGCTTTACAAAAGTTCCGCCATAATCCGTCTTCATCAAGGTTAAGAAAAATCCGTCATTGTCGCGATAGTATTGAAGCATGCGCGTCATGGCGAGGCCAGGATTGTTCTTTTCTAAAAAGGCCTTCATAAAATCACAGGAGGCGTCAACCGTGTCAAGCACCATTTCTTCAAGCAGAGAATCTTTATCCTGATAGTGATTATAAAAAGTCGTGCGGTTAACTTTTGCCCTCTCACAAATAGAGCAGACGTTGATCAAGGAAGCATCACCTTCCTTAAGCAAGTCGACAACCGCTCCTTTCAGGACTTTCTTCGTCTTTAGAACCCGTGAATTTTCTTTCATTTTTTGCATCTGTATAATTATAATCTCTTCGTCCGTTCTTTGTCAACAAAACTTCAAAATACCACGCCGAGAGTTTTCTAAATTCATTAAACAAAAACGTTGGCTTAAGGTAAAACATGTCAATTCTTAACGATTTTACAGATGATGTTTTGCAGGGTATGCAAGAGGCTCACACCTACCGAACCATGCGACTTTTAGAAAGTCCCGAAGCCAGTCACGTTCAAATTGCTGCAGGCGCGCAAAACGCGTCCGATACAGTAAAGAGCACTCTTCTTCTCGCCTCCAATTCCTATCTGGATTTATGCAACGAGCCTTCTCTTAAGAAGGCCGCAGCCGACGCCGTTTTGAAATGGGGCACAGGTAGCGGCGGCGCACGCCTTACCACAGGAAACAAGACTCCCCACGAAGAACTGGAAAGCGCCCTGGCCAACTTTAAGGGCGAAGAAGCAGCCATTACGTTTGGCACCGGCTACATGGCAAATGTCGGAGTAATCTCGGCACTATGCAGCAAACAGGTTTATGAACGTCAAGACGAAAACGGCATCCCGTCAAAAATAATCAGCGAATGTATCGTCTTTAGTGACGAACTGAATCACGCCAGCATCATCGATGGCATCCGACTTTCAAAAGCCAAATGTATTGTCTATAAGCACAATGACATGGCAGACCTACAACAAGTCATTAGCGAAGCCCGCGCAGCACAGCCCTACGAAAAAGTAGCAACCCGCCTCCTCATCGTAACCGACGCTGTTTTCAGCATGGATGGCGATTTAGCAGATCTTCCGAAATTGCAAAAAATCGCAAAAGAAAACAATTGCCTCCTGATGATCGACGAAGCCCATGCCACAGGTGTTATCGGCAAAACAGGCCGCGGCCTTGCAGAACATTTTAACGACATGGGCATTCCCTGCGAGCACGCCGATGTTACCGTAGGCACCTTGAGCAAAGCCATTGGATGCGAAGGCGGTTTCGTTGTGGGCAAGCAGAAACTCATAGACTTTTTACGCAACAAGGCTCGCAGTTTTATTTTCACCACTGCCATGTCCCCAGCCATGGCACAAGCCGCCGCAAACAATCTGAAGTTCATCGAAAACCATCCGGAACGCGTTTTGCAACTTCAAGAAAATGTGAAAATTTTCTGGGACGCTCTTCAGAAGGCCGGAGCGATTCCCGACAGCAACCAATCTGCAATCGCCCCGCAATCCGCCATCATCCCCATTATCATTGGTGACGAAGCCGCAGCCCTCCGCGCCTCCGCAGAACTTCTGGAAAAGGGAATCTTGATCCCCGCCATCCGCTACCCCACCGTAGCCAAGGGCCAGGCTCGTTTGCGCGCCAGCCTCATGGCCACTCACACGAAAGAAGAATTACAAGACGCAGCAACGGCAATCGCTGCAGTCCTAACCCGCCCCCACTAAAACTACCAACTTTCTACCGTCTACTTCTTACTAACTATGAATGGTTATTTCGTAACAGCAACAGGAACCGACGTCGGCAAAACTTTTGTAACCGCCCTTCTCGTAAAAAAATGGCGTGACTCAGGAATTGATGCAGGCTACTATAAGGCAGCCCTCAGCGGAGCTGAACTACGCGACGGCAAATGGATCGCCGGCGACGCCGACTACGTAAAACGAATCGCCAACCTCCCCGACACTCAGGAAGAATTGGTCAGCTACGTCTACAAGGAACCCGTTTCCCCGCATCTCGCCACCCGCAAGGAAGGTAATCCCGTAGAACTCCCGCAAGTCCGTGCCGACTTTGACAAAGCCTCCCACCGACATGATTTCATTTTCGCCGAGGGAAGCGGCGGCATCATCTGTCCCATCCGTTACGATACCCCCAACGCAGACGCAACTAGCGGCAAATCCAGCGAGCCTCAAAAGCTGTTCCTGGCCGACATCATGAAGGAACTGAATCTTCCACTGCTGATTGTCACCACGGCAGCCCTAGGCAGTATCAATTCCTGCGTTCTGACAGTGGAATACGCAAGAGCCTGCGGTCTTCAAATCCGAGGCATCATCGTAAACCGTTACGGTATCAGCGGCAACATGCAAATGGAAGACGACAACATCTTCATGATGCAGGAACTGACTGGACTTCCCATTCTTGCAAAAATAAAAGAAGGCGATACCGACCTAGGCACCGCCCCCTTTTAATAAAAAGTCAGCTGTACTAGTCTAATATATTTCTATTTTCATCAAACCATTCCAGGAAGGAATGCTGCTCCCCGTTGGCTTTATAACCCGGGAATGTTTCAATGCAAACCGCATGGATGCTGTTGAAGATACTCTTTTCGATATTGGGGTTGATCTTCTTCAGATTCTTCAGCAGCTCCTTGATTTCCTTGCGCTTGCTGTTGCTGGAACCATCGTCGTTCACCACCGTGTTTAAAGTAAGGCGGCAGGCACACTGGATAAATTCAAGTTCGTTATAGTTACGCCAGGCAATAATATCCTGCTCGTGAATACAGTACATGGGGCGAATGAGTTCCATGCCCTCAAAATTCTGACTACGAAGTTTCGGCATCATACCCTGCAATTGCGAGCCATAAAACATGCCCAAAACCGTAGTTTCGATAACATCCGAAAAATGATGGCCCAAGGCAATCTTGTTGCAGCCCGCATCCATAGCCATGCGATACAAATGACCACGGCGCATCTTGGCGCACAAATAGCAAGGCGACTTTTCTGTCTTGTAGGTCACATCAAAAATATTGGTATCAAAAATCTGGATGGGGATTTCCAGAAGAGCGGCATTCTTCACAATCTGGGCGCGGTTTTCGGCATTGTATCCGGGATCCATCACCAAAAACTGAATTTCAAAATTGCAATCGCTATGACGCTGCAGCATCTGCATCAGTTTCGCCAGCAGCATGGAATCCTTGCCGCCAGAAATGCAGACTGCAATGCGGTCCCCTTCCTCAATCAGCTTGTAGGTTTTAATGGCATTAATGAAGGGCGTCCACAGACGTTCACGATAAGTGGTCGAAATGCTCCGTTCCACTTTCTGCACATACGTAAGTTCACGCTTAGCCATTCCGCTGCCTCCCGCAAATATCCTGCATCACCAAGCCGGCAATGGTAAAACCGAAAATAGCCACGGCGTGGGCCATGGTCCCGTTATAGGCCACCTTGTGAAACTCTGCAGGAGCGCCATCATTTTCGGGAATGCCACCTAAATTTTTCAGCAGTTCCTCGCTGTACACGCACTTGATTTTTTTAGACGGGCGCAATTGTTTTTTCTTGAACTTATCGCGAAGGGCGCGGGCCAACGGGCACCCCTTTACATCCCAGAATTCCGCCACATGGATTTTTGTAGGATCCATCTTGAGGGCAGCCCCCATGGAAGCGTAGACCTTGGCCTTTGTTTTAGAAGCCGCAAGCATCAAGTGCATCTTGTTTTCGAGACTGTCGATGGCATCGATAATGACATCATAATCTTCAAGATGAAAAGAGGCTGCCGTTTCTTCGCTATACAGTTCCGCACGAGTCTCAATTTGAGCATCCGGATTAATTTCAAGCAGACGCTGTTTTAAAACTTCAACCTTTACCTGGCCAACCGTCTTCGTGGTTGCCATAAGTTGGCGATTCACATTGGTAACGCTCACGTTATCGGAGTCCACCATGGTCAAGTAATGAATACCTGAACGCACCAAGCTTTCGGCGCACCAACTTCCCACGCCGCCAACACCAAAAATAATCACACGCTTTTGCGCAATGACATTCATGGTTTCATCGCCCACAAGGCGAATAGTGCGATTGAAAATATCGGTATTCAGAGGCATGACGTAAATTTAAAAAATACGTCCGTTATTCCTGAACAGCCTTCCCAGAAGTATATGCCTGCAGATACTCTTCCAATTCGCGAATATAGATTCGGCAAATGGTGCTGAGCATAAAGTTCTTCTTGGTAATGTAGCCGATTTCCATGGTACGGTCATCTTCGCCCTTGGCATCCTTAAAGGGAACAGCTACATAATCGGATCCGTTGATTTCTTCGCTGATAATGCCGGAGCAGAGAGTGTAACCATTCAGGCCCACCATCAAGTTCAGCATGGTGGCACGGTCATTGGCCTTGATGGTCTTATGATATTCATTTGTACTTAAAATTTCTTCAGCGAAATAATAGTTACCGCTTTCGCTCTGCTCAAAAGAAAGGCAGGGGTATAGGGAAAGATCATCCAGGTTCACCGACTTCTTATTTGCCAGCGGATGATTTTTCCACATGTAGGCAAAGGCATGGCAATCAATAAGCTTATGGAATTCCAGGTCGTGTTCCTTCAACAGATAGTTGATGTACTTGCGATTAAAATCGCTAAGGTACAAAATACCGATTTCGCTGCGCAAGCCGGTAACGTCATCGATGACATCCTTGGTCTTGGTTTCGCGAAGGGCAAATTCGTAATCATCAATGTTGAACTTTTTCACCATTTCCACAAAAGACTTCACGGCAAAGGAATAATGCTGGGTCGAAACAGCAAACTTTTTCTTCTTCTGTTCTTCCTTGCTGTAACGTTCCTGGATGGTTTCGTAATGGTGGTAAAGCTCGTTGGCGTGGGCAATGAATTCTTCACCCTCGGGAGTGAGGGTCACACCGCGACTGGAGCGATTAAAAATCATGATGCCAATTTCATCTTCCAGGTCGTGGATAGCCGCAGTCAAAGAAGGCTGGGAAATAAACAGGGCTTCAGCGGCCTTGTTGAAGGAGCCAACTTTTGCGATCCCAATGGCGTAGCGAAGTTGTTGAAGGGTCATGATTTCTCCAGATAACAAATTCAAACTACAATAAATATAGTTAAATAGATTTAATTTCCCTATAGTTTCAATAGGAATATTTTAAAAACACACTTATTTTCGACGTTTCAAACCAGCCAAGGCGAACAAAAGCGACACAAAAATTCCAATATGAGGCAAATATGCAGGCGTCACAAAATTCACAGCCGAAGAAAGTATGGCAGGGATCAGCCCAAACAAACCGCCAAGGCAAACTCCAGTGTACCACAGAGGCTTACGGATTTCAAACTTCTTATGGGATATGACAGCCACCGCCAAGGGAGCCACAATTCCCGGCGTGTAGACAGAATAAGCCATGGTCAAAAGGCCGATAATATCCTTTCCACCTAAAGCCAAAACCATGGCAACCAAACCAATGACCACCACAAGAATTCTCACCACGGCGATGCGGCGGGTATTCAAAATGTCGCTTCCGAAAATAGCCGCAGAATTTATAAGGCAAGTATCTGCAGAAGACAACAACGCCGAAAGAAGCCCCACCGACAAAAGCGCAGCCAAGGGCAAAGGCAAAACGCCAGAAGCCAAACGGAACAAGGCATTGGTCTTTGAGCCCGCCACATCAGGAGCATACCGTGCCGCCCACATTCCCAGCAATACAATAATCACGCTAAAAATCAGAATGGCGAAACTTCCCGCCACCACAGCCTTTCGGGCAGCCCCCGCATCTTTCGCCACCAAGTTTCTTGAAATTACGTCAGGTCCCAAGAAGTAGGCCCCGCCCACAGTAAAAAGCATCATGGCAAGATCAGCAGCACCAAACTTTTCATTCAATAACGAAAAATCAAAATTTGAAATTCCAGAAGCGGTCGCATTTAAAGCGGTCGCAGCAGAAACATCCGCAAATCCACCAAGCAAATAAATCGCGGAAGCAGCAAAACCCAGCGTCAAAATCCCAAACTGCAAGGCATCAGTACGCACAACAGAAAGTTGCCCGCCCAGCAAGGTGTACACAATAACGATGGCCGCCGTTACAACCACCGACAAAGCACCTGCATCATGACCTAACACCAGTCCAATAAATCCAGCTACCGCAGCAAACTGAGCCGCGATAATTCCAATCCAGGAAACAGCAATAATCAGGCCTACCAATTTTCGGCCAGTCCTATCTACTGTTTTTTCCGCAAGTTCCGGAAGGGTACGCACATCAAGATCGTGAATTGGCTTGCTTAAAAAAGCAGCCTGAAACCAGAAGCCGACGGCACCTACACCAAGCCACCAGAACGCCGCAAAGCCGATGGATTCCGCACGGGCAGCAATACCGATTGTAGCGCTAGCCCCGAGGACCGTGGCCATCAAGCTCGTAAACACAAAAGGGGCGGTCTGACGTCGACCCGCCACCACATAATCATCAAAATTCTTCACCTTGAATAAATCGCGAATGCAGATAAATCCAAGGACGAAGAAATATATTAGAAGAAGCTTCACAGCGAGATTCCCTTACAATTCCACGACGAAATATAGGTTATTCCCCAAGGCACATATCCACGAAGTACTGGTGAATACGAGTGTCCTCGTTCAGCTCCGGATGGAAAGAAATTCCAAGCTGATTCTTGTAGCGGGCAGCAACGATTTCGCCTTTTACCTCGGCAAGGATTTCCACACCATCCCCAACTTTTTCGATCAAGGGCGCACGAATGAAAGTCATGGGAACCGTAGCTTCATCCGTAATTCCACGGAAGGCTCGCTCCGCGAAGAAACTTCCCAGCTGACGGCCGTAGGCATTACGCCGAACAGTCACAGGCAAGGTGCCGAAATACACATTGCCGTCATTGCTCAAACGTTCCGCCAAGAGAATGAGACCGGCGCAGGTTCCAAAAACAGGAAGCCCATCCTGAATCAATCTCAACAGCGGTTCGAACATATCCAAATCCCGCAACAGCTTGCCCTGCACGGTGCTTTCGCCACCGGGGAGAATCAGACCGTCGAAAGGACGATTCGAAGGTCGGTTTGATCCTGCGGGAGCTTCCAGGTCTGACTTCTGCCGGATCTCAAAGGTCTCTACGCCAAGCTTTGTGAGAATCTGTTCGTGTTCAATAAACGCACCTTGTACCGCCAGCACACCGATACGCAGGGGACGAGCCGCTGCCGGGTTCTGTACAGTTTTGGTATCGCTCATTATTTACCTCTTTCAGCCATGAGGAGTGCGATTTCCTGTTCGTTGATGCCCACCATGGCTTCGCCCAGGTCTTCGGAAAGTTCAGCAATGAGCTTTGCATCCTTATAGTTGGCCACTGCCTTCACGATGGCCTGAGCGCGCTTCACCGGATTGCCAGACTTGAAAATACCAGAACCTACGAACACGCCTTCGGCACCCAGCTGCATCATGAGCGCAGCGTCTGCGGGAGTTGCCACGCCACCAGCGGCGAAGTTCACAACAGGCAGTTTACCGTTATCGTGAACGTACTTTACCAGAGCGTAAGATACCTGAAGTTCCTTGGCGCGGTTGTACAGTTCGTCTTCACGCATAGAAGTGAGGCGAGCGATTTCCTGCTGCATCAAGCGCATGTGGCGAACAGCCTGGACAACGTCACCCGTACCCGGTTCACCCTTGGTACGGATCATGGAAGCACCTTCTTCGATACGGCGGAGAGCTTCACCCAAGTCCTTGGCTCCGCAAACGAAGGGAACCTTGAAATCGCGCTTGTTGATGTGGTAAATATCATCGGCCGGAGAAAGAACTTCGCTTTCGTCGATGTAGTCAATTTCAATAGCCTCAAGAATCTGAGCTTCGGCAAAATGACCGATACGGCACTTAGCCATCACCGGAATAGAAACAGCTTCCTGGATACCCTTGATCATCTTCGGGTCACTCATACGGCTCACGCCACCGGCAGCACGAATGTCTGCGGGAATACGTTCCAGGGCCATCACGGCGCAAGCACCTGCAGCTTCTGCAATCTTTGCCTGTTCCGGAGTGGTTACGTCCATAATCACACCACCCTTCAGCATCTGAGCAAGATTCTTGTTCAATTCGTAACGTTCTGCAATGTAATTCTGTTCAGACATTTTTTACCTCACTTTTAAAAACAGCACAAAAATACCCTAAAAACTGACCTCTTTAAATATTCAATTTTCTATTATTTTAACAAGACCAGAATAAGACCAGTTTAGGACCAGATAAAAATGCTTAGCTACAACATCGAAAACGTGGGCAGCGATACCCTCTACCACTTCCTTTATAAGAGTATCAAGAATGATGTTCTGAACGGCAAGTTGGAAGCCGAAGAGAAATTACCGTCTAAACGTTCTCTGGCAAAGCAAATGGGCATCAGCCTCATTACCGTAGAAACCGCCTACAACCAATTGCTGGCTGAAGGTTACATCTACACGGAACCTCGCAAAGGCTATTTCGTATCCAAACTGAAAATCGCCCAGACTGAAATCAAGCACGACTTCAAGGAATCCCGCGAAGCTCGCAACACTCAGAAATTTGATTCCCTGGTTCAAAAATCCCGCAGCGCAAAACAATCCAAGAAACACTTCGTGGACTTCTCCAACAATTTGGGAAATCCCGAAATGTTCCCCTTCAGTACCTGGGCAAAAATCACACGACAGGTCCTTTGCGAAAATCAGATGGAACTTCTGGAACGCGCTCCCTACGGAGGCGTATACCCATTGCGTAAGGCTATCGCCGACATGCTCAATGGTTTCCGCAATATGAACGTGGATCCGGAGCAGATTATCGTTGGCGCAGGAACAGACTATCTGTACGGTCTCATCGTCCAGATTCTGGGATTTAACAAGAAGTACGGCGTAGAAGATCCCGGCTACAGCAAGATTTCAAAAATCTACCGCAAGATGAATGTCACTTGCAATTTCATTCCGCTGGACGACTCCGGAGTCATCATCAACCAGTTGGAAGAGACCTGCACCGACGTCATTCACATCTCCCCCAGTCATCATTATCCCACAGGTATTGTGATGCCTGTAAGCCGCCGTTACGAACTGCTGAGCTGGGCCGTCAAATCCAGCAACCGCTACATCGTAGAAGACGACTACGATAGCGAATTCCGCATGACCGGTCGCCCCATCTCCACGCTGCAAAACATTGACGTATCCGATAAGGTCATCTACATCAACACATTCTCCAAGACTCTTACATCTTCTGCGCGAATCAGCTACATGGTGCTGCCCAAGAGCCTTGCCCAAAAGTACAAGGAGGAATTTTCCTTCTACACCTGCACCGTTTCTACCTTGGAACAGCTGGTGCTTGCAAAGTACATCAGCGACGGTTCCTTTGAAAAGCACATCAACCGCATGCGCAACGCCTACCGCGGCCGCCGCGACACATTGCTCCAAGCCATCCGCAAAAGCAAACTGGCCGCCATCTCCACCATCGCCGAAGAAGACGCCGGCCTCCATTTCATCTTGAAAATCGACACCGCCCTTTCCGACGAAGAATTCTGCAAGCAGGCAAACGAAAAAGGCGTTCGCATCGGCGCCCTCTCCGATTACTACACAGAGGCCACCCCCAGCGAGCACCAGTTCATCATCAACTACTCCGACCTCCCCGAAAACAAAATCGCAAAAGCATTGAATATTTTGTACGAAGTTGCCATTGAAAAATCGTAATTTTTACACATTGAATTTCATCTAGAGGAATTCTTATGAAACTTGAAGGTGTTGCAAACGTACGCGATCTTGGTGGCATTAAAACTATCAGCGGAAAGACTGTGAAGAGCAATCTTCTTTTCCGTTCCGCTAACTTGTCCAAGGCGTCCGAAAATGACGTAAAGCAACTTCAAGGACAGAATCTGAAACTGGTTTGCGACTTGCGTACCGAAACGGAACGCAGCAGCGCCATGGACGTGGAAATTCCCGGCGTAGAAAACATTTGGTTTAATGTTCTCGGTCAGCTTCCCCAAAAAACAGACAAGCCTTCCTCTGCACAAGTCGGCCTGGACATGGTGAAGGTCATGAACCCCAACACCTTCAGCCCGGAAGTTGCCGTAAAGATGATCGAAATCGTCAAGAGCGGCATTTTCGACGCCATCCTAAAAACTCAGGGTGGAACCATTCTTTGGCACTGTTCCCAGGGCAAGGACCGCGTAGGTCTCGCCGCCGCGTTTATTCTGTTTGCGTTGGGCGTAGACGAAAAGACCGTCATGGAAGATTTCAACAAGTCCAACGAATCTTACCAATCCATGATTGACGCAGCCCTGCAATTCGCCAAGTCCCAGAATCTTTCGGAACAACATCAAGGCGTCATCAAGGCAATCCTTGGCGTCAATCCCGATTACCTGCATAAAGCCCTAGACTTCATCAAGGCCAACTTCGGCTCCATGCAAAAGTACATGGAACTAAAGCTGGGCCTTACCGAAGACAAAATCCAGAAACTGAAGGAATACTACCTGCAATAAAAAAAGAACTCCCAGGCGGATTTCATTACCCGGGAGTTCCCTTTGTTGTACGGATTTTTAATTTTCAGAGATTATTTCAGGAACAGATATTCCAACGTTTCCGTCTTGATCTTGATATTCTTTTCGTGGGCGTAAAGGTACAGGAGTGCAGATCCCACGCCAGCTGCGCCATCGTAAAGGCCCGTGTAGGTTTCCACGAAGCCCGGAATCTTGCGGGTCCAGGCAGCATACCAGCGACGGCCCTTGTCATCGTTATAGGAATCGCCCAGCAGCTTATCGGCAGTAACCTTCGCCTGTTCGATGTAGGAATCCTTTCCAAGAACTTCTGCAGTCTTTACGAAGTGAGCCAAAACGCCCGGGGCACCGCAGCAGAGGCAGTAACTGTTCCAGTACCCCGGAGTATGTTTCAGCGGAGCACCAGCCTTCAGAATCCCCTTGGTCAGAAGGTCAACCCACTGGAGATTTTCCTTATCGCCGGTCACGTCGTAAAGTTTGCGGAACAGGATCGAGGTTCCCACAGGGCCATGGCAAGTGGAAAGGTAATAGAAGTCATGGAAACGTCCTAATTCAGGATTGTAGAGGTACGGGATTAACGCTCCATTTTCGTCACCTTCTGCAATAGCAGCCAGGAATTTCACAACTTCGTTCGCCTTTTCAAGATAAGCAGGATCCTTGGTTTCTTCGTAAAGAAGAACATTCAAGAAAGCCGTTCCTGCAGCGCCATGGCTGAAATTGGGGAAAGCGGATTCCCTGGATTTCCAGCCCACCAAAGTCAGGTCCACATTCTTGTAATAGATGCCGCCTTCCTTGGCGTGAACAATGCGGGTATCCGTAAAGGCAACTACCTTCTTCGCGGCTTCCAAATACTTTTCATCGCCTGTCTTACGATAAACATACAGGAAGAAGAAAGCGTAGGAACCATCAGCCATCAAGTCGGCTTCCGTGGACCAGTGAAGAATTTTTCCATCGTCATGACCTGCAGCAATCGCATCATCGGCAGACTGAATCAGGAACTTGCGATAGCGTTCATCCTTCACATGTGCGTAAAGCTGATCCAAAAAAATGGCCTGCCCCGCCGGAGAAGCATAGACGCTGGTTCCCCAGCCCTTCACAGGCCACACACCGCCATCCGCCCCATTCAAGACGTTGGAAAAGAATTCGGGACCTTCATAAGTATTCAGCAGATATTCTGCAGCATCCTTGGCTTCCTGCAAATACTGTTCATCCTTGGTCACTTCAAAAAGTTGCAAGAAGAACTGGCCAATGCCTGCGGAACCTGCGTAAAGGCTCTTGGGAGTCACAATCAGGTCGCCCACATATTCGTTGCCCGGTTCCGGGCTCACCTTCCAATATTTACCCTGGGGAGTAACAACTTCATTGGAACGAAGGTACTTTACAATCTGAAGGACAGATGCCAAATAATCATCGGTAGACTTCGCCGGATTTAAAGCAAGATTTTGAACAAAATTCAATTTCATTAACGAGCCCTCCCATAATTACTTCTTTCTCTTATAGAGTTCGGTGGACAGATACTTGTAACCGTTATCCGGGTAAATCACAACGATGTTCTTGCCTACTGCTTCAGGGCGCTTTGCAATTTCGATTGCGGCTGTAAGTGCAGCCGCTGCAGAAGTTCCAAGGAAGAGGCCGTCAGTCTTTGCAGTTTCCTGAGCTGTCTTATAAGCGTCTTCAGCCTTGACATCAATCACCTCGTCGAATTTAAAGCCATTGTTTTCGTTAGTCTTGATCAGGGTGGGGATCAAAGGATCAGCCACACCGCTCAAAGGCAAGGTTCCATCCACAATGTGACCTGTAAAATCAGGGCTATCCGGGCGGGAACTCTTTGCAGCCTGAACACCCACGATTTTCACGTTAGGGTTCTTTTCGCGGAGATAGCGGCCGGTACCGACAATAGTACCAGCAGTACCGCCCATTGCCACAAAGTAATCCACCTGACCATCCGTATCCTTCCAGATTTCAGGACCGGTGGTATTGTAATGGAATTCCTGGTTTGCTTCGTTTACAGTCTGACCTGTATAATAGAAGCCCTTTTCATTTGCGATGCGCTTGATGCCGTTAATGAGATCATCCAACACAAGGCCAGTCTTTTCAAAATCCTTCACTTCATCGATGTCGTAAAGAGTATGAAGATCAAGGCCATAGCCTTCGAAAATCTGGGTACGTTCAACAGTGGTACCCGGCTCCAGGTAAGGAACGAATTCGTAACCAAGCGCATGACCGATACCGGCAAGACCAATACCCGTGTTACCGCTAGTCACATCGATGAGGGTATCGC
Organism: Fibrobacter sp. HC4; assembly: GCF_023373925.1. Classification (NCBI taxonomy): domain Bacteria; kingdom Pseudomonadati; phylum Fibrobacterota; class Fibrobacteria; order Fibrobacterales; family Fibrobacteraceae; genus Fibrobacter; species Fibrobacter sp. HC4. The sequence continues at coordinate 219,986 of NZ_JALCZV010000004.1, forward strand.
CCTTCTTGATGAGACCGCGACGTTCGCCATCCTGAATGAGAGCCAGAGCAAGGCGGTCCTTCACGGAGCCAGTGGGATTCAGGTATTCAAGCTTACCAATGATGTGAGCCTTGAGACCATGCTGTTCTTCGTAATTGGAAAGTTCGACAAGGGGAGTGTTACCAACGAGTTCTGCAATAGACTTATGAATATTAGACATGTATGAAATCCTTTTTTGCGATTTACGCCATTAAATTTTTTTGCTTTAATTTTTTAGTTAGGCCTTACCACTGAGCTTCACCATAAAGGCTTTCCTTATTATCATCCTTGGTGATGGAGTAGCCGGCATCAATGGGCAACTTGATTCCCGTAATAGCGCTGGATTCATCGCTTGCCAGAAAGTAGGCGCCAGCGGCAATTTCTTCAGGTTCAATCCAGCGATTCAAGACCGTGCGATCTTCCTGAATCTTACGGACCTTGGGATCCGAATAATCGTACTTGATGGCCATTTCAGTCTTAGTGCATCCCGGAGCCACCGAGTTTACGCGAATGCCGAATTTGCCCAGGCGGAATGCAGCGGCGCGAGTAAGGCCATCTACAGCAGACTTGGAAATTCCGTAAGCGAAGGGAGACCATTCTGCAAAACTTGCAACGAAGCTGGACACGTTCACAATGGATCCCTTGATTCCCTTTTCAATGAACACATTGGCCACATGCTGAATCAGGTAAGTGCTTCCCCACAGATTCACGTCCACCACCTGCTTCACCAATTCCGGATCATAATTCAGGATGCCCTTGCGGTGGCCGGTAATGCCTGCGTTGTTGAACAAGGCGTCGATGCGGCCAAAATCCTTGGCAACCTGGTTGATCACATCTTGACCCTGCTTGAAGTTGGACACGTCCAGTTCATAACCGATAATATCGTTATGGCCGGCAGCCTTCAACTTTTCAACCTGTTCGTCAAGTTCCTGTTTCTTGATATCGGTGGCGGCAACAGCCCAGCCTTCCTTAAGGAACTTCTTAACCGCAGCAAAACCAATTCCCTGTGCAGCACCAGTAATAACAACAACTTTCTTTTCACTCATTTTTTCAATTTCCTTTTTTGATTTGACAATACCCAGAAACCGGTTCGTTAAACCTTTTTTGTACCGTCGAGTATTTTTATTTGATTCTGCCCGACACTGTGTCGGGGCTTTCGTCCTATTTTTTTATAACTACTTGCTACGGCCAAATCATCAAGGACTTTTGAAGTTTGAGTCAAGCAGCTATTTTATTTTCAGAATGCCCTGGGGCATTCGACAGTCACTACACATAATGAACTCCTTCGAATGCTTAGGTGAACTTGAAGCTATTCTCTAATTCCCTATCAATATTGTAGGAATAAATATAGAATTCATTTTAGCTTTGGCAAGGCTTTCTGTACATACTATTTTTCTAGGGCCTGCTATAACAAAAATTGATATCTCTTCTAACTCAATTTCTGAAGACTACAGATAGTACTCAAAAAATTCTGCGATTTGTATATGCTTTTCTGCAGCAATGAGTTTAAGCAACGAACCCGCTACTCCCGCGGCACCGATATAAAAACCGGTATAGCTTACAACACGGCTGGGGTTCACGCGATCCCAGGCTCCGTACCAGCTCAGGCCCGTTTTTTCTTCGAAGGATTCACCTAACAAGACATCTGCAGAACGATGGGCCAGCTTCAGGTATTGAGCGTCTCCATAGGTCTTGTAGAGTGTTGCAAAGTATTCCAATGCGCCGGGGCCACCGCAGCAAATGCACTTGCTTCCCCAATAGCCCCAGGACTTGATTTCTGGAACACCCGCCTTAACAAGGCCTGCATACAGGCGCTTCACCCACTGCAAATATTTTTCGTCATGAGTCAGTTCATACAATTTCTTGAAAGGCAAACTCGCTCCGATAGGACCGCCACACATACCTAAATAGAATTTGTCAAGCGGGCCCTTTTCTGGATGATCCTGGTACGGGAACAGCACAGAAGTTTTATCGCCAACGGCAATTCCTTCCAGATATTTAATCACATCGTCGGCTAGCTTCAAGTAACGCTTATCCTTGGTAGCTTCGTAAAGAGCTGCCCACAAGTAAGCCGTACCTGCCGAACCGTGAGAGAAGTTTACATGCACGGCTCCCTTCTCGCCTTCTCCAACACTTTCAAGATCATAAAGGTTGTAATAGGTTCCACCGTTTTTTGCAGGGCGACCAAACTTTTCAATGTAGGCACCAGCCTTCTTGGCGGCTTCCAGATAAATTTTCTTGCGGGTATCCTTGTAGACCTGCAACAAATAGACGATGCCGCCAGCGTCACCTACGATGTCGCGGAAGTCGCTCCAGTGCAATCCATTTTCGTCTTCAATGGCAGCCTCTACAAATGTGTTGGCGGTGCGGATTGCAAATTCGTAATAGCGATTTTCATTGGTTTCGCGATAAAGTGCGTAAACAAACTGACCTTCGCTAATGGGACCAACCTTGTAACTAAAAGACCAACCGTTTACAGGGCCTGCAGCATTGCATTCCGGAGCAGAATTTTTCTTTGTTGTGGCTATACGCTTCTGAACTTTATGATAAAATTCAAGTCCACGGGGATTGGCAAGAATATATTCCGCTGCGGCCTTGGCTTCGTCAAGCCATTGCTCATCGCTAGTCACCTGGTACAAGCGCAAAAAGAAAAAGCCGATGCCGGCGGAACCCGCATAAAAACTGGTCTTGCCAACGAAAGGGTTGTCCTTATAGCCATTCTGACCATCTGGAAAAATTTTCCAGGTCTTGCCCACTTTTTCTTTCACTTCCAAGGATTGAATCCAACGGGCAGCACCGATGGCCGCATTCAGATAATCATCAAGAGTATTTTTCTTCAGCAGACTTGTGGTTTTAAGTTTCATTAAAGAGCCTCCAATGCCTTCTTAATGCGGTTCAAGGCTTCTTCCAGAATGCGGCGGGGGCAAGCCAGGTTCACACGCTGGAAGCATTCTCCGGTTTTGCCAAAGAGGGTTCCGCTGTTGAGCCACAGGCGTGCCTTATTGCGAATCAAATCATCTACCTGCGTGGTGGAAAGCCCAGTGCCCTTGAAATCCAGCCATGCCAAGTAAGTTGCTTCCATAGGAACAAGCTTTACGCCGGGCAGATTTTCCTTGACAAACTTGTCCACAAAATCGATGTTTCCCTTCAGGTACTTTTTCAACGCTTCAAGCCATTCTTCGCCGTGTTCGTATGCGGCCTGGGCGGCAACCAGCCCAGGAATCGTGACTTGGCTGTAACCGATGGCATCAATTTCCTTGCGGATGGCCTTGCGGACTTCGGGATTCTTGATAAAGGCGTGGGCGATTTGGAGGCCAGCCAGATTGAATGTCTTTGTGGGAGACGTTACCGTAATGGAATTGTCGGCGAACTTTTCACCCAGGGAAGCGAACACGGTGTGGGTTCCTTCGAAAACGAAATCGTTATGGATTTCATCGGCGACAACGAACACATTATGCTTCAGGCAGATTTCACCAACGCGCAAAAGTTCTTCACGAGTCCATACGCGGCAAACCGGATTGTGGGGGCTGCAAAGCAAAAACAACTTCACATTATTTTCCACAATCTTTCTTTCAAAATCTTCGAAGTCAATGTGATAGCGTCCATCTTCGCCGTAAACGAGATCGTTGCTGACAAGCTTGCGATCGTTCTGCAGAATCACATCCGGGAAATGCATATAGACCGGCTGCTGAATCAGCACGGCATCGCCCACTTTCGTAAAGGCCTTGATTGCCAAGGCCAGCACAATCATGACGCCTGGAGTCTTGATTACCCAGCTGGGATCAAATTCAAAATTGTGGCGGCGACGATAAAAATTCTGAAGTGCCTTGAAGTATTCGGCCTTGGGTTCGGTGTAGCCAAAAATGCCATGTTCCACAGAGCGGATCAGAGCATCCTGAACAAAGGAGGACGTTCTGAAATCCATATCCGCAATCCACAGCGGCAACAAACCGTTAGAATCTTCGCCCGGCTTCAATGCGCCGCGTTCCACTGCAAAATCATACTTCAGGCAGTTGGTACCGCGACGATCCACAATCTCATCAAAGTTTAAATTTCTCTCTTTCGTCATTTTTGAAATCCTCTTTTTTTCCGGCTCTTCATCAACATGTGTGGGTGGCTTCGCCACCCTTTTTTGTTGACTTTCGCCTAAATTAAACAAAAAATGGGCTATTTTCTAAAATTTAATCGCCAAAAAAAACAGAAGAAAAAGCCCATGTCAAAATTATACAAATCCATCTTCAATGTCAACGGCTGTTCAGTCGTCAAGCAGGAACAAACCGATACCACGGTCACCATCACGGTAAGACTCACCAAGGGCAACGCCAGCAGGTGCGGCTGTTGCGGGCGAAAAGGGAAACTCTACGACAACGGCCGGGAACAGAGGGTATGGCGGACGCTCGATCTCGGCACGAAAATGGGCTTCATCAAGATGGACACCTACAGGGTGAAGTGCAGGAAGTG